>JBBSMS010000019.1:0-34221 GCA_038233055.1 Nitriliruptorales bacterium | reverse complement strand
TTCCAGAAGGCGTAGCGTCCGGTGATCTCCTCGGCCGCGTCCTTGGGAGACGGGTAGTACCACGCGCCACCCTCGGCGACCTCGCCGTCCACGACCACGTCCTTGTAACTGGCGGTGCCCTTCCACGGGCACACCGACGTCATGTCATTGTCGCGGAGGAAGGCGTCGTCGACCGCGGCTGCCGGGAAGTAGGCGTTGCCCTCGACAGTCACGATGTCGTCGCTGTCGGCGATGATGGTGCCGTTGAACGTGGCGGTGGCCATGTGCGGGTCCTCTCGGTCGGACGAACGGGTCCGTGCGGACTCGCCCGGGTGCACGCTGCGGGGTCGGACGGTCGCGGGTCCCGTCTCGCTGCCTGACCTATCATTGCGCCCGCACGACCGGATGTGCAACAGATGCCCGTCCGGATGGACGACACGCGCGGAGGTCGAGGACGTGGCAGCAGGCGGAGGAACCAAGGCCATCCTGGCCGCGATGTTCGCCAATGGCGGCATCGCCGTGGCCAAGTTCGTGGCGTGGATCTTCACCGGGTCGGCGTCGATGCTGGCCGAGTCGATCCACTCGGTTGCCGACACCTCCAACCAGGGGCTGCTGCTGCTGGGGAGCAAGCGCGCCCGGCGCGACGCCGACGACCGCCACCAGTTCGGGTACGGCCGCGAACGCTACTTCTGGTCGTTCGTGGTCGCAATGGTGCTGTTCACGCTGGGCGGCGGCTTCTCGGTCTACGAGGGCATCGACAAGATCCTGCACCCGCACGAGGTGTCGTCGCTGCAGTGGGCAATCGGCGTCCTGGCGCTGGGCATCCTGCTGGAGGGCTACTCGTTCCGGACCGCGATCGTGCAAGCTCGTCCGCTGCTGCACGGTCGCACGTGGTGGCAGTTCATCCGCACCTCCCGGAGCCCGGAGCTTCCCGTGGTCCTGCTCGAGGACGCCGGCGCCCTGATCGGCCTCGTGCTGGCACTGACCGGCATCGGGCTGGCAGCCGTGACCGGCGACCCGGTGTGGGACGGCATCGGCACGTTGTGCATCGGGATCCTGCTGGTGGCGATCGCCCTGGTGCTGACGTGGGAGATGAAGTCGCTGCTGATCGGCGAGGCGGCGACCCCACAGGACAGCGCCGCGATCGTTGCGGCCGTCACCAACGCCCCCGAGGTCACCCGCGTCATCGACCTGCGCACCCAGCACATCGGTCCCGAAGAGGTCCTGGTCGCCGGCAAGGTCGAGTTCACGCACGGGTTGAACCAGGCGGCCGTCGCCGACGCCATCGACGGGGCCGAGTCGGCGGTCCGCGACGCGGTCACCCACACGGTGCAGATCTACCTGGAACCCGACCTGTACGACCCCGAGCACGTCGACAGCCCCGACGCCGACGACCAGCCTGCGCCCGCCGGACACCACTAACGGACGGGGCAGTTCAGGTCGGGGCAACGACATCGAGTCCATGCGCCTGCGCCACCTGGCCAAGCACGCGGTCGTGGCTGACGAACATGGCCAGCGACTCACGCAGACTCAGCGCGGTGGCGAGATGGATCGCGTCGAGCGAACCCAGGCGTGTGTCCACGAGTCGTCCCGCCGCCAGCAGGAGCGCCGTGGCGACTCGCACGACATCGCACCGAGCCAGCAACGCATCGACCCGGACGTCAGCATCCGTCAGTGCAAGTCGATGGTGGAGGCGACGGAGTTCGACGTGTGCAAGTTCGGACGTCACGACCGTGTCGGCCGACGCCAACAGCGACATCGTGGCCGTGCTTTCCGGCTCTCGCACGAGAGCCTTGGCCAGGCTCGATGAGTCGACGTAGGCGATCACCGCAGCCGATCGCGATCGCGCAACTCGCGCAACGCCTCGGTGGTGGATTCGTCGGCCTCGACCAGCGTGGGTGGGTCGTCCCACCCGTCAACGGCTCGAACGAGGTGTCCAGCCCGCTCCAGGGCCGCGAGGGGATCGTCGGCCACCGGCACCAGTGCGGCCACGAGCCGACCATGGTTGGTGATCTCGATTCGGTGGCCAGCCTCGGCCAGACGAATCCAGCGCGATGCGTGTTGACGCAGTTCTCGGACCCCGATTCGTTCGCTCGCCTCCATGGTCCACCTCCACGCTGAGTACACAATGTAGCACATCTGCTTCGCGACAGATCGGACTCGGGTCGTCGGCAACCAGCCGTGCGCTGAAGCACCGATCTGGCGAACCTGTCCCGCCGGACCCCCGTGCCGGGTTTACTCGATTGCACGTGCAATCGAGTCCGAGGTGACAGCGTGCAGGTACCCGAGACCTTTGCCTACGAGCGCGTCGACAGCGTGGAGGAGGCGCTCGCACGCCTGGCCCACCACGGCGACGCGGCGCGACTGATCGCCGGGGGCCACAGCCTCCTGCCGATGATGAAACTCCGATTGGCCGTGCCCGAGGTTCTCATCGACGTCAATGACGTCCCGGGACTGGACCACGTCCGGGTCGACTCGACCGGTGATGGGGACGAGATCGCGATCGGGGCGTTGGTCCGCCATGCGGCCATCCTCGACGACCCGATCCTGGGCGAGCACTGGCCCATCTTCGCCGACGCCGAACGCAAGATCGCCGACCCGCTGGTCCGCAACCGCGGGACCATCGGCGGCTCGGTCTGCCAGGGCGACCCGGCCGAGGACCTCTCGGCCGTCGTGACCGCCCTGCGCGGATCGGTCGTGATCCAGTCCGCGGACGGCCGCCGCACCGTGCCGATCCGCGAGTTCCACACGGGCCCGTGGGAGACCGTCGTCGAACCCGACGAGATGGTCGTCGAGGTACGGGTCCCCATCCTGACCTCGGTTGGCAGTGCCTACGAGAAGGTCGAGCGCCGGGTCGGGGACTGGGCGGCCGCGGCCGCCGGCGTCTTCATCCGCTTCGACGGGGACACGATCGCCGAGGCCGGCCTCGGGCTGGCGGCCGTGGGCGCGCGCCACATGACCTGCCCCGAAGCCGAGGAGGCGCTCGTCGGTGGTCCGGCCGATGCGGATGCCCTCGCGACGGCTGCCGGCATCGTGGCCAAGGCCGTGGAGCCAACGGCCGACCAGCGCGGCCCGGTCGACTACAAGCGTCACCTCGCCGGCGAGTTGACCCGTCGAGCACTGGCCCGCGCGGCCGACCGAGCGCAGACCGACACCACCACGGAAGGCGTCGCCTGATGGCCGCCACGATGGACGTCACGATCACCGTCAACGGCACGGAGGTCACCCGCGAGGTCGAACCCCGGATGTTGCTGGTCCACTTCGTCCGCGACGAACTTGGGCTCACCGGCACCCACTGGGCCTGCGACACCACGAACTGCGGTGCCTGCACGCTGTGGATGGACGGCGAGCCGGTCAAGAGTTGCACCGTGCTGGCGGTCATGGCCGACGGGCGCGAGGTCCGCACGGTCGAGGACCTCGACACCGGCGGCGAACTGAACCCGCTGCAGCAGGGCTTCATGCAGGAGCACGGCCTGCAGTGCGGGTTCTGCACGCCCGGGATGCTCATGACCGGGCAGTGGTTGCTGGACCGTGATCCCGATCCCGACGAGGCCACGATCCGGGAGGCCATCTCGGGAAACCTGTGTCGCTGCACCGGCTACGAGAACATCGTCCGGGCGGTGCGATGGGCCGCCGAGCACGGCAACGGCGAAGCCGCCGAGGCCGATGACGTGGCCGGTGCGGACCACGAAACAGACGAGGTGACGGCATGACGACGACCGAGGCCCCGACCACCGACCCCGACACCGGGGCACCGCTCAGCGAGGCCGGCAACCCCATCGGCTTCGGCCGGATGCTGCGCAAGGAGGACGCCCGCTTCCTGCGTGGCCAGGGCAACTACGTCGACGACGTGCAACTGCCCGGCATGCTCCACGGCGCCATCCTGCGTTCCCCGATGGCCCATGCCCGCATCCGGTCCATCGACACCTCCGCGGCCGAGGCCATGGACGGCGTGCACGCGGTCATCACCGGGGAGGTGCTGGAGGGACTCGGGCTGGCGTGGATGCCGACCCTGTCCAACGACACCCAGTCGGTGCTGGTGACCGACAAGGTCCGCTTCCAGGGCCAGGAGGTCGCCTTCGTGGTGGCCGACGACCACTACCTCGCCCAGGACGCCCGCGACCGCATCGTCGTGGAGTACGAACAGTTGCCGGCGGTGGCCGATGCCAAGCGGGCCCTGGAGGACGACGCACCGGTCATCCGCGACGACCTCGAGGGCCGCACCGACAACCTCATCTACGACTGGGAGGCGGGCAACCGTGAGGACACCGACGCGGCGTTCGACGTCGCCGAGGTCGTGGTCACCCAGGACATGCTCTACCCACGGGTGCACCCGGCCCCGATGGAGACCTGCGGGTCGGTCGCCCACATGGACCCGGTCACCGGCAAGCTCGTGATCTGGACCACGACCCAGGCACCGCATGCCCACCGGACGCTCTACGCCCTGGTCGCGGGGTTGCCGGAGCACAAGATCCAGGTGATCTCGCCCGACATCGGCGGCGGCTTCGGCAACAAGGTCGGCATCTACCCCGGCTACGTGTGCTCGATCGTGGGGTCGATCGTGACCGGCAAGCCGGTGAAGTGGATGGAGGATCGGGCCGGCAACCTCATGTCCACCTCGTTCGCCCGCGACTACCACATGAAGGGGTCGATCGCGGCCACCCGTGACGGCGACATCCAGGCCCTGCGGGTCGACGTGCTGGCCGACCACGGCGCGTTCAACGGCGTCGCCCAGCCGACCAAGTACCCGGCCGGGTTCTTCCACATCTTCACCGGGTCCTACGACTACGGCGCGGCCCACTGCAACGTCAGGGCCGTCTACACCAACAAGGCCCCGGGCGGCGTGGCCTACGCGTGTTCCTTCCGCATCACCGAGGCCGTCTACCTGGTCGAGCGCATGATCGACTGCCTGGCCGACGAACTGGACATGGACCCGGCCGAGTTGCGGATGAAGAACCTGCTGCAGCCCGAGCAGTTCCCCTACACCACTCCGACCGGGTGGGAGTACGACTCGGGCGACTACCCGCGGGCGCTGCAGAAGGCGCTCGACATGGCCGGCTACGACGACCTCCGCGCCGAGCAGGCCGACGTGCAGGCGGCCTTCGACAACGGCGAGTCCACGATGCGCATGGGCATCGGCATCTCGTTCTTCACCGAGGGCGTCGGCGCCGGGCCACGCAAGCACATGGACATCCTCGGGCTGGGCATGGCCGACGGCTGCGAACTGCGGATCCACCCCACCGGCAAGGCCGTCCTGCGCATCAGCGTGCAGAGCCAGGGCCAGGGCCACGAGACCACCTTCGCCCAGATCGTGTCGCAGGAACTGGGCATCCCGCCCGAGGACATCGACGTGGTCCATGGCGACACCGACAACACCCCGTTCGGGCTGGGCACCTACGGCTCGCGCTCGACCCCGGTGTCGGGGGCGGCCGCGGCCGTGGTGTCGCACCGGATCCGCGACAAGGCCCGGATCATCGCGGCCACGGCCCTGGAGTGCGACCCCGACGACCTCGAGTGGGAACCCGGCCGGTGGTTCGTGAAGGGCTCGCCCGACACGGGTCAGACCATCCAGGAGTCGGCCTTTGCCGCCCACGGCAGCATGGAGCTGCCCGAGGGCGTGGAGGGCCACCTCGACGCCCAGACCGTCTACAACCCGCCGAACCTGACCTACCCGTTCGGGGCCTACATCTGCGTCACCGACGTCGACACCGCCACCGGCGAGGTGACAGTCCGCCGGTTCATCGCGGTCGACGACTGTGGCCCCCGGATCAACCCGATGATCGTCGAGGGCCAGGTCCACGGTGGGCTGGCCGACGGGATCGGGATGGCGCTGATGGAGGTGATCGCGTTCGACGCCGACGGCAACCACCTGGGCGGGTCGTTCATGGACTACCTGCTGCCGACCTCGATGGAGTGCCCGAGCTGGGAACTGGGCGAGACCGTGACCCCGTCGCCGCACCACCCGATCGGCGTCAAGGGCGTCGGCGAGTCCGCCACCGTCGGCTCGCCGGCCGCCGTCGTCAACAGCGTGCTGGACGCCATCGGGATCCGCCACGCCGACATGCCGTTGACGCCGGCCGCGGTGTGGCGGGCGGTGCAGGGCTCGCCGCTGCGCACCGACCTGGCGATCGAGTGAGCGCCGTCCGATGACCACCGAGCCGCGTCGGGATCCGGTCGGGCCACGCACGGCCGTGCCGGCACGGCGGCATTGGACCCGGCCACGGGTGGGAGGCGGATCGTGAGCACGACGTCGCTGGCGGCACGCTCGGAGGAGTTGCGGACCGCCCGGGTGCCGTTCGTCCACGCCCGAGTGGTGCTGGCCGAGGCACCCACGTCGGCCTCGCCCGGTGACGAGGCCGTGGTGCTGGGCGACGGCACGATCCTGGGCTTCGTCGGGGGCGACTGCGCCGAGGCGACCGTGCGCGAGCAGGCGCTGCGGGTGCTGGCGTCGGGGCGTGCCCAGGTGGTGCGGATCACGCCGGAACCGGAACCGGCCGACCATCCCTCTGGCGAGGGCAAAGTGGTCGTGCACAACGCCTGCCTGTCCGGTGGGACGCTCGAGATCTTCCTCGAACCCGACCTGCCGACGCCGCTGGCGGTGGTCGTGGGGACCTCCCCGATCGCCGCCGCCCTGCGCGAGGTGGCGGCCGCCGTGGGGTGGGAGGTGACGGACGCCGACGACGGCGTCCCCGACGGAACGGCCGGCGTGGTCGTGGCGTCGCACGGCCGCGATGAGGAGGCGGTCCTGGTCGCGGCAGTGGCCGCCGAGGTGCCCTACGTCGGGCTGGTCGCCAGCCCACGGCGCGGACTCGCGGTCGTCGGCTCGCTGGGGCTCGATGCCGCGGCGGTGGCTCGCATTGACACCCCGGCCGGCCTCGACATCGGTGCCGTGCGTCCCCACGAGGTCGCCGTGTCGATCGTCGCCGGGATCATCGCGGCCCGCCCCGCCCACGCCGAGGCCGGTGGCGATCCCGACGCCGGCACCGTGGTCGTCGACCACCCCACCAGTGCCCTCGACCCGGTGTGCGGGATGACCGTCGCCACGGTCGCCGCCTCGCTGCACGTCGACCACGAGGGCGACACCGTGTGGTTCTGCGGCCCCGGGTGCCGCGACGCCTTCCTCGCCGACCCCACCGCCTTCACCCCCTGACACCCTCGGGGCGTGCGTCGCTCGTCCCGCCCGCGCCACCACGGACGCACGCGGTTGGGGTACCGCAGCCGACCGCAGTCTGCGTCGTTCGTCCCGCATGCGCCACCACTGACGCACACCGGCGGGCGACCACAACCAGCGTGCGTCGTTCGTTCCACATGCGACGCCACGGACGCACACATGGTGGGGTCAGGCGACGGAGGCCGTGGTGGTCGGGGACGACCGCAGTCGGGTCCATTCCGGGGCCGGCCGTGGTCTGGTCGGGAAGCTGTGGACCACCTGGCTCCGCCGCCCGGTTTCCCACCGGACCGAACCTGCCCCCGCCCATCGCTTGGCGGGGACCGCCCGGCCTCAGCGCTCGTCCACGACCACCCGGCCGTCCATGAACACGTGCAGGGTGCACGAGTAGGCGTACGCACCCGGCCGGTCGAAGGTCCGCGACCAGGTCCCGTTCCCCCGCCCCGCCGACGCCTCGCCGTCGTCGAACACCACGTTGTGGTCCTGGCTGTCCAGCCATCGCCAGGTCACCTCGTCCCCGGCAGCGATCCGGACCGATGCCGGGAGGAAGTTCGAGTCCACGATGTCGATGGTGGCGACGCCGATCGCGGGCGCCTGGCCCGCCGCGTCCGCACGCCACCGCCCACCGATCGGGGAGAACCAGAACCCCGCGGCGGTGGCGAGCACCACCAGGCCCACGGCCAGGGCCGCGATGCGGGCCGCCCGCCGAGCCCGGTTCGTCCGCGACGACGACGGGGACGGGACCGGTGGCGCAGTGCTGGCCGTCATGCCACCACCTCCCGGCCCGGGCGCTCGTCCGTGGTCGTCGGCGCCGTGTCCCCGTGCGCCCGGAACCAGGCCACGGTCGTGGCCACGGCCTCGCGGTGCGGGGTCACCTCGACCGGGCCGAAGGTGGCCACGAACCGGCTGGCGTCGACGACCCAGGGTCGGTCGTACTGCACCCGGACCGATCGGGACTCGCGGATCATCGGGTCGAACAGGCCGCCCAGCCAGATCATCGCGTGGGGCAGCACGCCCGGCCGGGCCGCGCCGGTGGCCTCGCTGACCATGCCGAGCAGGTCGCGCTGGGTGATCGACGGCGCGGCGGGGAGCACCCAGGCCCGACCGTCGGCCCGCGGGTCCTCCACCAGGGTCGCGAAGCCCCGGGCAGCGTCCGGGAGGAAGTGGAACGTGTGGGGCTGGTCCAGGTCCCACAGGCCGCGGGGGCGACGGCCCGCCAGCGCCGGGGCGATGCCCATCATGAATAGGCCGGAGTTGGTCCCGCCCGGGCCGTAGTAGTCGCTGAAACGGCCGATCGTGACGCGGACGCGGTCCGCACGGTGCGCGGCCAGGAGGGTCTCACCGAGTTCGCGGCGCACGCGACCCTTGGGATCGGTGGCGTGTTCCGGCGAGTCCTCGGCGAGCGGGCCGTCGGCGGGTGCGTACATGTAGAGGTTGTCGACGAAGACCAATCGCGCGCCGGCGGCCTCCGCGGCCGCCAGCACGTTGTCGACAACCCGGGGGAACTCCCCCACCCAGTCGGGGTAGGACGGCTGTGCGGCCATCACCACGACCTCGGCGCCCGCACACACCGCGACGGTGGCGGCACGGTCGTGGACGTCGAAGGCGGTCGACGGGACGCCGTCGAGCACGGGGTCCCCCTGCGCGACGCCGTGGCGACGTCGTGGCCGCGATCGTGGAGTTCGTGGCTGATGGCGCGGCCGATGCCGCCGGTGGCACCGAGGACGGTGACCTTCATCGTGGTCCCTTTCGTGAACACTGTTCGCAGAACATACGTGAACAGTGTTCACGACGAAAGCTATGCTAGTATTTCGAGCGGTGGGCGCGCAGACTCGTTCCATCGACGATCCGAGGAGCACCCATGGCTGGCCGGCGGGAACAGTTGCGCACCGAGTTGTTGACCTCGGTGCGCGACGCCGCGCGTGCCCACCTGCGCCAGGACGGGCCTGGCGGCCTGTCGCTGCGTGCCATCGCCCGTGACGTCGGGATCAGCCCCGCTGGGCTGTACCGCTACTACGACGGCCGCGACGCCCTGCTGACGATGCTGATCACGGACGGCTACCTCGACCTCGCGGACCACCTGTTCGTCGCCCAGGGACTGGACGACGAGGTGTCGGACCTCGACCGGGCCCACCACGTCCCCCACGCCATGCCCCCCGACGCCGACGTGGTCGCGCGACTGACCGCGACCTGGCGGACCTACCGGTCCTGGTCGATCGAGCACCCCAACGAGTTCCACCTCCTGTTCGGCGAACCCATCCAGGGGTATGCCGCCCCGGCCGGCGGCGAGACGGTCGCGGCCAACGCCCGGATGTCGATGGCGCTGATGCGCCCGGCCGTCGAGGCCGTCGAGGCCGGCCGACTCCGCGTGCCTCGCGTGACCGACCCGCCGGCGAGCACCTCCGTCCTGGCCGAGGCGATCACGGAGGTCTCGGAGTCGCCGACGTCACTTCCGCTGGCCGCCCTGATGCTGTCCTGCTGGTCGACCCTGCACGGTGCCGTCGCCCTGGAACTCAACGGCCAGTTCGCGTGGATGGCCCCGGGCGGAGCGGCGGACTTGTTCGAGGTGACCATGCGCACGGTGCTGGACGGCCTGGCGGTCGACACCGACGATGCCCGGCGGCCGGTCCGGGACGAAGCTCGGTAGCCCCGGGGGGTCAGTAGCCCAGGCGGCGGAGCTGTTTCGGGTCGCGTTGCCACTCCTTGGCGACCTTGACGCGCACGTCCAGGTGCACCTTGCTGCCGAAGAAGGCCTGGAGTTCGGCCCGCGCAGCCGATCCCGCCTCCTGCAGCGTCGACCCTCGCCGGCCGATGATGATGCCCTTCTGGCTGTCGCGCTCGACGTAGATGCTGGCCCACACCTCGACCAGGTCGTCGCGGTCCTCCGACGGCCGGATGTCGTCGACCACGACGGCCAGCGAGTGCGGGAGTTCCTGGCGCAGGCGGCCGAGGTACTTCTCGCGGATCACCTCGGCGGCGAACAGGCGATCGGGTTGGTCGGTCACGGTGTCGGCGGGGAAGATCCGCGGGCCCCGGGGCAGCGCCTCGACGACCAGGTCGAGCAGCACGTCGACGTTGAACCCGTCCAGGGCCGACGTCGGGACCACCTCGGCGTCCGGCAGGAGTTCCGACAGGGCCAGCAGCTGCGGTGGCAGGGACGGACCCCGGCGAACCACGTCCTCCTTGTTCGCCACCGCGAAGACCGGCACGTCGACCGTCGCGACGACGCGGGCGAGAAACTCGTCGCCGGATCCCAGGCCGTCGGCCACGTCCACCAGGAACACGACTGCGTCCACGCCCTCGAGGTGCTCGCGCACGACGTCGTTCAGGCGCCGAGCCAGCAACGACTGCGGCTTGGACAGGCCCGGCGTGTCCACGAACACGACCTGGGCGTCGTCGCGCGTGACGATGCCCCGGATCGCGTTGCGAGTCGTGCCCGGCACGGCCGACACGATCGACACCTTCTCCCCCACCAGGGCATTGATCAGCGTCGACTTGCCGACATTGGGCCGCCCGACCAGGGCGACAAGCCCGCTGCGATGCCCGTCGGGCAGGACCTCGTCCGACCCGCCCAGGATGGCCTCGACGTCGAGCTCGGTCATGCCGGCACCTCGTCGACACGATCCGACACGTCGCCGCGGACCGGGCCACTGACGGGGGCCGGGGCGGGGCCGGCGGGGTCACCGTCGGGTGCGGCCGCTTGGCCGTTCTCCAACCGGACGGCGTCGAACGCCGCCGGCAGCAGTTCGGCGACGGTCCACCGGGCGACCCGCCCCGCGCGGTCGCGTGACACGACCAGCGCGTCGGGTTCCGCGAACTCGGCGATGACCTGGCGACAGGACCCGCACGGGGTCAAGGGCTCGTCGCCGGGTCCCGCGACCGCGACGAGCACGATCCCGGACCGGTCGCCGGCGGCCACCATCGACCCGATGGCGACGCGTTCGGCACACATAGTCAACGAGTACGAGACGTTCTCGACGTTCACCCCGTCATAGGAGTTGCCGTCGGCGGAGACCACCACCGCACCCACCGCGAACCCGGAGTAGGCGGCATGTGCGCGCGACATCTGCACCCGGGCGCGTTCCAACCACTGGTCGACCGCCTCGTCGGCCGAGACGTGGCCGTTGGATGCGCTCGACGCGTGGCCATCGGCCGGCGTCGGGGCGGGATCGTTGTCCGCGAGGTGGTCCGGATCGGCTGTACTCATGCGCGCACTTCCTCGATGTCGTTGTCGACGACCGCGGGCGCGTCGTCGGGTTCCCGCCGCACCGCCAGCACACGCGCGACCCGCCGGCCCGTGACGGCCTCGACCTGGAAGTCGATGCCGCCGACCTCGACGCTCTCGCCGGCGGACGGCACGCGACCGAAGGCTGCCACCACCATGCCGCCCACGGTGTCCCAGTCGTCGTCGGGCAGGCGGGTGCCGAGTTGCTCGGCGAGGTCGTCGACCGGCAGGCGGGCGTCGATGCGCAGGCTGGCGTCGTCCACGACCTGGACCAGCGGGGCCTCGTCGTCGTGTTCGTCCACGATCTCGCCCACGATCTCTTCGAGGATGTCCTCGATGGTGACCAGGCCGGTGGTGGCGCCGTACTCGTCGACCACCATCGCGATGTGGACCGACGCGGCCTGCAGTTCCTGCAGCAGGTCGTCGACGGGCTTGGTCTCGGGCACGAACGCGGCCGGGCGCAGGAGGTCGATCCAGCGCCGCCGCCGTCCGCTGGCCAACCGCTCCAGCACGTCCTTGGCGTAGATGATGCCGATGACGTGCTCGCGGTCCTCGCGGTAGACCGGCAGCCGCGACTTCCCGCAGGCGATCAACAGGTCCACCAGGTCGTCGAACCCGGTCGCCGCCTCGACGACCACCATGTCGGGCCGCGGGACCATGATCTCGCGCACCATCGTGTCGGACAGTTCAAAGATCGCCCGGATCATCGCGCGTTCGTCGTCCTCGAGCGACTCGGGTTCTTCGTTGGCCAGTTCCTCGTCGTCCGGATAGGGGCCGCTCTCGGCGTTGGGCGCCCGCCATCGTCCCAGCGCCACCAGTCCCCCGGCGACCGGCCCCAGCAGTCGGGCCAGCCAGCGTGCCCCGTCGGCCCGGCGACGTCCGGCGGCGATGGGGTCGCGCTGGGCACGGGCACGCGGTCCCACCTCCGCGACCACGACGGTGACCACGACCACCACCAGTCCACCCACGACGGCCGCCCACAGCGGCACGAACCATGTCCGCGCCACGGCGTAGGCGGCCAGGGTGGTGGCGGCGCGCACGGCCACGATCGCGACCAGGGTCGCGTTCAGGGCGGTTCCGCGGTGCTCGACCAGCCAGCGAAGGCGTTCGTCGCGGTCGGCGCCGGCGCCGACGGCCGTAACCGGGTCCAGCGCGACCAGCACGGTCTCGACACTGGCCAGCCACGCGGCCGCGCCCAGTCCGGCGACGACCACCGCGCCCAGCAGCCAGGTCATGGTCGGCCCGGTCCGGCGGCATCCCACGACCCCAGCAGGTCGTCCGTCAGCGAGAACATCGCCGCTTCCTCGACCGGGTCGGCATGGTCCATCCCCAGCAGGTGGAGGATCCCGTGCACGACCAGCAACTCGACCTCGCCCGGCCCGGTGCGGTCGAACTGGGCCGCCTGGGCATGGGCCACGGCGGGGCACAGCACCACGTCGCCCAGGATCGATGGCACGTCCGGCGGGCTCGAACCCGGCTCGTCCATCGGGAAGGCCAGCACGTCGGTGACGCCGGACTTGCCCATGTGCGTCTCGTTCAGACCGGTCATCGTGGCCTCGTCGACCAGCATGAGGCTGGTGACCATGTCGGCGGGCACGCGCTGCGACGCCAGCACGTGGGTCGCCAGCGACCGCAGGCGTTCGTGGTCGACCGCGACGTCGGACTGCTCGTCGACCAGTTCGACGGTCATGCGGGCCCGCTTCGGCGGTCGTCCCGGCCCTCCGCCTGCGCGGCCTCGCGCTGCTCGTCGTGGCGCTCGTAGGCCTCGACGATCCGCTGCACGATGTGGTGGCGCACGACGTCTCCCGCGGTCAGGCGCGCGAACGCGATCCCGTCGATGTCGTCGAGGATGTCGCGCACGACCCGCAACCCCGAACGAGTGCCGCCCGGCAGGTCGGTCTGGGAGATGTCCCCGGTCACGACCGCCTTGGAGTTGAACCCGATCCGGGTCAGGAACATCTTCATCTGCTCGGGCGTGGTGTTCTGGGCCTCGTCCAGCACGATGAACGCGTCATTGAGCGTGTTGTGGGTGACGAGGAAGTCCTCGGTCACATACAGGGAGTCGGGCGCGGCAACGCGGATGCAGACGGTCTCGGCCTCTCCCTCCGGAATGATCGACTCGATACGACGCATCGGTACGCCCGCGCCATGAGCGCGATACGTCTCGATCTTGCGGGTCAGGCGGAACGGGTCCAGGGCCTGTGGCAGTCGGATGTCGACCGTGTGCGCGTCGTGGCGGTGGTGCACCTCGCGACCGCGAGCCATGCCGAAACGACGGCCGGCAGCCACCCGCGTCCGTGCGTATGCCACCCCACCCAGCGAGCGCACGAGTCGGACGACGTCGTCGCGGAGCCGGTCGGACACCGACGTGTAGTGCACGCGACACGTACGGCCTCGTTGGGTGACCGGACCGCCGTCCACGTCGAGCAATCCCTGCAGGACGGCCAGCCGCGTCTCCACGTCATTGTCGAGGTAGCACTGCGGCACGAACTTGGTCGCCGAATTCGCGCCCCACAAGCCGAGCTCACGGAACACCGCGGTCACGGGGTTCTCCACGATGACACCACCACGTCCGCCCCCCGAGCGGTTGAGGACGTAGTCGGGCCCTCCGCGATGGCGAATCGAGACGCCGGCGAGGGCATCATCGAGGCGTTGCGCGAGTTCGGCGTCGTCCGTCGCGAACGACGGGGTGGTCGAGCCCGTCATGCACCCGTCGCCCAGCATCAGCCCGAGGGCGTACGGATCCATCGGCACGGGCATCGACTCGAAGGCGACCGGGTCGACCATGGGCAGTTCGTAGGTCCGGTAGTGAGACGTTCGAAGCCGGCCGACCATCTCTCGCGTCTGGAGGGTTCGCGGGCCCTTGCCGCGTCGGCGATCCGATCGAGTCCAGACGGACCACAGGTGCTCACCACAGCACCGCGTCGACGCCCCGTCCTGGGCAGTGACCCGGAAGACCTCGCGCTTCCCCTGCGGAAAGACCCCCGTGACCTTCGTCGGCCGGCCATCGGAGCCGACAACGTCATCGCCGACCCGGATCTCGCCGATCGGACGAAAGCCCGTGGGCGTTGCCACCAGCGTCGAGGCCGGTTGGGCCCGGCCCCGCATGTATGCGAGGGGCGCGACCTCGATGGTGCCGGAGTCGACGTGGTCGACCAGTTCCTCGGTGTCCATCATGTCCCGCAGCGCGTCCCACAGGGGCTTGAGGTAGGGGTCGATCTTCTCGTGCAGGGTCCCGGGCAGGAAGCCCAGGCGCTCGCCCGCCTCGACCGCCGGTCGGGTCAGGATCAGGCGGTTGACCTGGCGCGCACGCAGGGCCTGTACGGCCATCGCCATCGCGAGGTAGGTCTTGCCGGTCCCGGCTGGGCCGATGCCGAAGGTGACGGTGTTGGACCGGATCGCGTCGAGGTAGCGCTTCTGGCCCAGCGTCTTGGGCCGGATCGTCTTGCCCCGGTGGGTCAGCAGGGCCTCGGACAACACCGCGGCGGCCTTCAGGTCGCTGTCGGGGTTGGTGTCGGTGACCATGCGCAGGACCTGTCGGACCGTGGGTTCGTCGAGGGACTGGCCACTGGCGAGCACGTCCCGCAGTTCGGCCAAGGCCGACATGGCCTCGTCGACGGCCTCGGGCGCACCCGTGATCGTGATGGTGTTGCCACGGACGTGGATCCCCGCGTCCAGGGTGGCGGCGACCAGGTCGAGCAGGCGGTCACCGGGACCCAGGAGGGCGACCATGGACTGGTCACCCGGGATCGTGAGGGTGGCGGAGGTGGTGGCGGGGACGGCGGCGGACTCGCTCACGCGGCCGCCGGGGGGGGGCGGGCCGAGGATGCGACGGGGGCGCCGGTCAGGATGGGGCGGCGGGCGGTCAGCAAGGGAGGTCTGGGGCCTTGGTCGACGCGATGGTGGGAGAAGGTGCAGGATAGCGCTGCCAGCGACGTCACCGACGGTGAGATCCCCGGCCGGGCGCCCAGGCCGGGAGTTGGACCCGGTCCGCCTTGCCCGACAGGTCGACCTGGGTGCGTGTTGTCGTGATCGCCGTGACGGCGTCGACGCCGACCTCGGTCAGCATCCGGACGACCTCGTGGTGCTTGCGGCCCTTGCCGAGCGCCTGGGCGACCTCGATGCGGGGCGCCGGTGACGTGAGGTCGCGGATCGCGGTGACGGCGATCGACGACGCCTGCAACGTGGAATCGACCTCGCGGCCGGTGCCGTCGGTGACCACCAGCGGACTCCCGGCAGGGCGCCGCAGGACCTGGGGTCACGTGGTGCGCGGACTGGTCGTCGAGGACGATCGTCGACCCGACGGCGGCGTCGGCCACCGCGCCCGCGGCGAGCACCACGTCGGGCGTCAGCGCCACGGCGACACCCGACGATGACCCCGCGACAGGGCCGCGAACCGGGGCCGCATCACGAGAAGGCACGTCGCAGCCGACCGAAGATCCCGGCCGCACCGGGGGCGTCCTCGCCGCGCGCCTCGGCGAACCGCGTCAGCAGGTCTCGCTGGTCGTCGCTGAGGTCGCGGGGGACCTCGACCCGGACCGTCAGGCGCACGTCACCGCGTCCACCGCCGCCGGTCCCCGGCAGGCCGCGTCGCCGGATCGTGAGGACCGCACCGGGCTGGGTCCCGGCAGGGACGTCGATCTCGGCGTCGCCGTCCAGGGTCGGGATCGTCAGTCGCGCACCCAGCGCCGCCTGCGACACGGGCACGACCACTTCCCCCACCAGATGGCGTCCGTCGCGCGCCCAGACCTCGTGGTCGGCGACCTGGATCTCCACGTAGAGGTCACCGGACCGCCCGCCGTTGCGGCCAGCCTCCCCTGCACCGGTGACGCGCAGGCGATCACCGTGGCTGATCCCAGCCGGGACCTCCACGTCGACCTCGCGGGTGTCGAGCACCCGCCCCTCCCCCGAGCAGTCCGGGCACGGGTCGGCGACCACGGACCCGCTGCCCTGGCAGGCGGCACAGGGGGCGGTCGTGGCGAGTTGGCCGAAGGCCGTGCGGACCACCTGCTGGACCTGGCCACGTCCGTGGCAGTGCTCACACGACACCGGTCCCCGGCCCGACGCGGACCCCGACCCGTTGCAGGTGGCGCAGGTCCCGGGCACCTCCACGTCGACGGTCCTCGACGCCCCGTGGAGGACGTCGGTCAGCGTGACTTCGGTCCGGACCAGGACGTCGCGCCCCTGGGCGGTGCGCTGGCGGGCGCGCCGCGGCTGTTCGCCGAAGGCCTGGCCGAAGAAGGCGTCGATGACGTCGCCGATGCCGCCGAACCCGGCCGCACCACCGCCGGCCCCGAACCCGAACGGGTCCTGCCGCCGGCTGCTGGGGGTCCCGTCGTCGCCGAACCGGTCGTAGCGGGCACGGGACTGGGCGTCGCCGAGCACCTGGTAGGCGCGCTGGACCTGCTTGAACGACTCCTCGTCGCCGCCCGCGTCCGGGTGGACGGTCCGCGCCTTGGCGCGATAGGCCTTCTTGATCTCGGCCTCGGACGCGTCGCGGGACACGCCGAGGATCTCGTACAGGTCAGACATGGCGGACAACCAGGGTGGGAACGAGCAGGAGGTGGAGTCGTGGCCGCACACGGTATTGCCGCGCGCCCTCGCTGCGCTCGCAACATCCACGCCGGCTTCGGCGGGAGCAACCGGCGCTCGCACCGTCCATCACCATCGTGGTGAACGTCGCTGGCGTCAGCGGGAGAGGTCGGCGAGCGTCGCCTGGAGTTGCTCGGCGACCGCCCCGACCGTGGACAGCACCTTCACGTAGTCCATCCGGGTCGGCCCGAGCACGCCCAGCGCCCCGGCCGAGACCAACTGGTAGCGCTGCGCCACCAACGAGGTGGACTCGAGGTCCTCGACGTCGTGCTCCTGGCCGATGCGCACCACAGTGGAGGACACCTCGCCGGTCGAGTGGTCCAGCACCCGGGCCAGCGTCGACTGCTCGTCCAGCAGCGCCAGCACGCGCGACAGGTCACCGCGCGGCAGTCCCTCGGTGGCCAGCGACGCGCGACCGGACACCAGGATGCGGTGGACCGCCTCGTCGGCCGCGGACGAGGCCGCAACCGCGGCGATGGCGGACAGGACTGCCCGCAGTTCCACCGGGGCGTCGGCCCCCATCGCCGAGACCGACTCCGACAGCGCCGACATGGAGCGCCCGACCAGCCGTTCCTGCAGGGCCAGCCGGACCCGGACCACGTCATCGTCGTCGGTCGCCTCGCCGAGTTCCAGCACGCGCTTGGTGACCGACCCGGTGTCGGAGACCAGCAACAGCAAGGCCGTGTGCGGCGTCAGCGACACCAGTTCGACCAACTTGAGGTGGGCGTCGTCGAACACGGGGGCGACCACCAGGGAGACCAGCCGCGTCAACTGGCTGAGCACGGTCGTGGTGCGCGCGAGCAGGTCGTCGACGTCGGTCGCCGCCGACAGCAGTTGGGCCACCAGTTCCCGTTGCGAGGACCCGATCGAGCCGGGCTCGGCCGTGTCGCGCAGCATCTCCACGAAGGCGCGGTAGCCGGCGTCGGTCGGGATGCGGCCCGCCGAGGTGTGCGGCGCCATGATCAGGCCGAGTTCGTCCAGCACGGCCATCTCGTTGCGCACGGTCGCGGCCGAGCAGTCCAGACCGGTGACCGCGACGACCCGTGCCGACCCGATCGGCTCGCCCCCGGCGATGTACTCGGTGACGACGGCACGCAGGACCCGCTGCTTGCGCTCGTCCAGCGCCGCGACCACGGGTTCGTCGAGCATGGCGGCTCCTCATCGGTGCCATCGTAGGTGGCACGGGCCTCCCCGGCCGGTCGGCTTCGCATGAGCGAGGGCCATGCCCTACCGTCCCATCGAGGAAGGAGTCACCATGTCCGAAGCAGGATCCCCCCGGCGGGACCAGTCTGGCGGTGCCAGTTCGGCCGCCGACGCCGCGACCAACATCATCGGCCACGTGCAGACGCTCGTACGCCAGGAGGTCGCGCTGATCAAGGCGCAGTTGTCGGACGCCGCCGGCCACTTCGGCAAGGCGGCCGGCGCCGGCGGTGCCGCCGCGGTCATGGCCCTCTACATGCTCGGCTTCTTCGGCGTGGCCGGGGCGATCGCCCTCCAGATGGTTGTCTGGGACTGGCTCGCCTGGCTGATCGTCGGCGCGGTGTTCCTCGTCCTGACACTGGTCGCGGGCCTGATGGCCCGTTCCCAGGCCACCAAGGGGTCAGAGGCCCCGAGCGTGGCGACCGACAAGATCAAGGAGGACGTGGCATGGGCCAAGCAACAGATCAAGCCCTGAAGGACATCGAGGCGACGAAGGCAGCCCTGGAACGGGACATCCATCGCCTCACCGACGCGGTCCCCGACGCCCTGACCGACGTGGTCGGCGACGCGGCCGGCAACCTGGGTCCGAAGGTCCTCGCCGGGGTCGGTGCGGTCGCTGTGGCTGCCCTGGGCGCCAAGAAGGCCAAGTCGTCCAGCGCGCGCAAGAAGGTGGCCACACAGGAACGCCGCGCCGCCCGGGTGCAGGCCGAGGAACTGGCCCGCGCCTTCGGTTCGCTGGGCACGGCCCCCGGTGGTGGCCCGCTGGCAACCGAACCCGAACCTCTCCAGCGCACCGGGGGCGGTGGCCGCCGGGTCGGCCTCGTGGTGGTCCTGGCCGTGGCCGCCGGTGCCGCCGCGGCCTGGTTCGCCGGCCGCCGCTGAGCCCGCACACCGTCTCCACCCCGCGGTCCGCCGCGGGGTCGTGCATGTCGGGTGGGCCTGCGATGCCGTCGGCCCCCACTTCCCTCGACCTGGTCATCTCGACCGGCTCGCCGCGACCCGATCAGTTCGGTCGTGGTGCGGTCGGTCTCCCGTCACGGGCCCCAGGGGTCCACGGGCAGCCGCTCACGGACACGCTCGACCAGGTCGGGATCGGCGGTGGCCGTCAGGATCGTGGCCGGGAAGCGGGACACCTCGTGGAGGGCCCGCATCTGGTGGCAGTCCTCGACCAGCAGGAACAGGGCCGACTCGCCATTGCCCAGTTGCTCGCCCCACTGCTTCATCTCGTCGTCGTTGATGCCCTTGTCCCGCAACTTGGCGAACAGGCCGCCGGCGGCCGCACCCAGCGCCAGTCCGACCAAGGCGCCCGGACCCGGGACGAACATCCCGGCGAGCAGCCCCAACCACGAGCCGGAGATCGCGCCCTGGCCGGTCGAGATCTCCGTGGTCTGGATGATGCGCGTGCGGCCGCGCTCGTCGCGCACCACGATGGCCGCGTCGTCCAATTGCAGCCGGTTGCGTCGTTGCAGGCGCATGGCGGCGAGCAGCGCCTCCTGGGCCATGATCGGATCGGCGAAGCGGAAGGCCCAGAGGTCGGCGGTGATTCCCTCGGCGGTTGTGGTCACCGGGGCCGGGTCGAGCCCCTCGGCCTCGGCGTCGATCACCGGCGCCCGCGAGTCGGGGTCCTCGATGGTCCCGTCGTCGACGGCGGGGCCCGTCGCCCCGGGCCCGTCCAGTACCGGGACGGGCGTCGAGTCGTCGCCCGTCGGTCCGAGTGGCTCCGCGGCCGGCCAGTCGGGCGTCGTCTCGTCCGGCTCGGCCTGGCCGTGGTCGTCCCGGCGCTGGTCGGTCCCGCGCTGGTCGTCCCGGCCGGGGCCATGGGATGCCGACGGCAGGTGCGGGTGCGCGGCATCTGGTGTGGGGTCGCCGGTGGTCACGGGCCCTCCATGGCCAGGCGCTCGTCGTCGGAGCCGGGCGCGGCCTGCACGGCGAACACGACCAGCACGGCCACGACCGCGACGGCGGCCACCACCAGCCCGATCCGGCCGGGCGACCAGCCCGAACCCTCGGCGTCACACTCGGGCCAAACGGCTGTCGGGCCGGACGGCGGCGGGGGCGTACCGGCGTCCGGCGACGTCCCGGACGGTGGTGGCGGGTCGGTCGGGGGACTCATGGGGCTCCTCGGGACTCGGCCGCACGATACCGCCGGCCACTGCGCCGGCCGCGTCCGACGGACCGGGCGTGGATCCTCGGGCCGGGGTCGCTCAGGCCAGACGACGGACGGCCTCGTCCAGCAGGTACCAGCCTCGGTCGGTGGCCCGGATCCGCCCACAGGCCGTCTCGACCAGGCCCTTGGCCATCGCGTCCTCCAGCGCCAGCGGGTCCAGCGGCGGGACGTCGTGCGGGTGCAGGCCGTCGCGCAGGCGCAGGCCCAGCAGCAGTCGCTCCAACCGTCGTTCCCCCACGTCGAGGTCCTCGCGCACGACGGTCGGGTCCTTACCCGCCTCCACCGTCCGCAGCCACGCGTCGGTGCCACGCGGATTCCACCAGCGGTGCCCGTCGAGGTGCCCGTGCGCGCCGACCCCGAACGCCAGGTAGTCCCCGTGGCGCCAGTACAGGACGTTGTGGCGTGACCGGCGCGCCGGCGTGCGCGCCCAGTTGCTGACCTCGTAGTGGTCGAACCCGGCCGCGGCGAAGCGGTCGCTGGCGAGGTCGAACCGATCGGCGGCGACGTCGTCGTCGACGTCGGGGAGGTGGCCGGCCGACCGAGCACGACCGAACGGGGTGTTGGCGTGGATCGACAGCGCGTACGCCGAGACGTGGTCGACCCCGGCCGCAAGGGCGGTGTCGACGGTGCGCGCCCAGTCCCGGTCGCGCTCCCCCGGGGTGGCGTAGATCAGGTCGAGGCTGACCTGGCCGATCCCGGCCGCACGAGCCTCGGTGACCGCGGCCAACGGACGTTCGGCGTCGTGTTGACGTTCAAGCGTGGCCAGCACGTGCGGGACGAACGACTGGGCGCCCATTGACATGCGCGTGGTCCCGGCCGCGGCCAGCGCGGCGAACATGTCCGGTGTGACGGTCTCGGGGTTGGCCTCGACCGTCACCTCGGCATCCGTCGCGAGGTCGGTCCCGGTTGCCACCGCGTCCAGGATCGACGCCAACAGGGCCGGTGGCAGCAGGGTCGGCGTGCCGCCGCCCACGAAGACCGACGTCACGGTCGGCCAGGGATCCTGGCCGCAACCGTCGCGCCCACCGGCGAGCACCCGGCCGATCCGGCCCACCAGGGCGCTGGTGTAGCGCGCCATCAGGTCGTCGGCCACGGATGGATCGGCCACGTGGGTCGCGAAGTCGCAGTAGCCGCAGCGATGGCTGCAGAAGGGGACGTGGACGTACACGCCGAAGCCGGCGGCGGTCCCGGACTCGACCGGGCGGTCCAGCCAGCGCCGGTCGACGACGCCGGCGACCGCCGTGGCGGTCGGGTCGGGATGGGCCGGGTCAGGCATCCCCGTGGCCGTCACCCACCGACTCGTCGTGGACCGACGGCCAGCGGACCGTGACCAGCGCGGCCAGCAGCAGCCCGAGCGCCGCGCCGATGGCGATGTGCTCCGCGATCGCGCCGATGACCGTGGGGATGCCCAGGGCCAGGGCGGCGTGCAGTCCGGTCTCGCGCAGCATGGGGGCTCCGGTCGGCGGGTCCTCGACGGCAGGGGCGTCTCGACGGCGTCGACGGCGTCGATGGGTCGACGGCCGCGACGGTATCCGCCCCGGCGTGGTCAGCGACCGTGGAACTCGGCGTCGCGGCGTTCGACGAACGACGCCATGCCCTCGGCCGCATCCTCGGACGCCATCACCTCGCCGACGAGTCCACGCAGGTGGGTGCGCGCGGCCTCGACCCCGTCGGCACGGGCCACGCGAGCGTTGGCCAGCGTCCCCTGCACGCCCAGCGGTGCCTGGCGCGCGACCAGGTCGGCCACCTCGCCGGCGCGATCGTGCTGGGTGCCGGGGGCGACGACCTCCTGGACCAGCCCGATCCGGTGGGCCTCCGCCGCCCCGAACTCCTCACCGGTCAGCAGCCAGCGCATGGCATTGCCCCAGCCGAGTTGTGCCGGTGCGCGGATCGTGGCGCCGCCGAACGGCAGGATGCCGCGGCCGACCTCGAGTTGGCGGAAGCGGACGTCGTCGGCTGCCACGACGATGTCGCTCGCCAGTGCCAGTTCGATCGACAGCGTCCACGCCAACCCCTGCACCGCCAGCACGATCGGCTTGGTCACCGGCTCCGACCACAACCCGTACGGATCGACGCCGTCGTCGGTCCCGGCCAGGGTCCCGGCCCCGTGCTCGGCCACGTGGGGCCCGACCTCGGCCAGGTCGAGTCCGGCCGAGAAGTGGTCTCCCACGCCGTACAGGACCCCGACCCACAGGTCGGGGTCGGCCTCGAGCCGGGCATAGGCCGCCGACACGCCGGCGATGACCTCCAGGTTCCAGGCGTTGCGCTTGGCCGGGCGGTTGACGCCGATGTGCAGGACGTGTCCGTCGCGGTCGACGAGGACGGGTGACTCGGTCATGGCTGGCCCTTCCGGCTCCGGCGGCGACCCCAGGGCCGGTCACGACGCGGCGAGGTGGCGGTCCAGGCCCGGCAGGGTGAAGGCCAGTCGACCAGCCGGGGTGACGCGGAGCAACCCGTGCCGGTCGACCAGTGCCTGTTGGGTCGATCCCAGCGCCGACGAGGTCAACCCCATGGCCGCCGCGATCCCCGGGGTCGTGCGCTGCTCGGGCGGCAACGACGCGGCCGCCCTCAGGTACTCGCGCTGGCGCTCGCCCAGTTCCCGCAGGCGTTGTTCGTGGAAGTCGTCGATGAGCGGCCGGGCGGCCGCGATGCCCTCCTCGACCTGGTCGAGCGTGATGACCGGCGAGGACCCGATGTTGTAGACCTGCTGGCCGTAGACGTGGAGGAAGTACGGGTACCCGCCCGAGGCGTGGGCCAACCGGTGGAGCGCGTCAGCGTCGATGTCGGCCCCACCGTCGCGCACAAGCGCGCGCAGGCCCTCGCGGAGGTCGGCCGGCGACAGCGCCCCCAGCCGCACAGGCCGCGAGCGCTCGCCGAAGGTCGACCCGGCCCGTCGCAGGCGCTCGACCAGGCCGGGGAGGCCGGCCACCACCACGCCCAGCGGCAGGCTGTCCCGCCGCAGCGCGCCCGAGACCCGGTCGCGGGTCTCCACGACCATGCCCTGCACCTCCTGGACGGCGTAGAACAGCTCGCCGATGGCCTCGATGCCGATGTTCTGGGCCTCGTCCACCAGCACCAGCAGGACGGCGTCGTGGTCCCGTGCCAGCCGCGCACCGCCCTCCAGCAGTCGGGCCAGTTCGCCGCCCCGATCGACCTCGACCACGCGTTCGAGGTCCACCGACACCCCACCCGGTCCGACCTGGATTCCCGACAGCCGCGACAGCGCGTAGCGCAGTCCCCGCGACATCGCGGCCGCGAGGTCACGATCGGCCACCAGGTCGGCCAGTTGCCGGCACAGGCGCCCGATGACCGCGTCACCCCGGGTCGCGGCGGCGCGGATCACCCAGCGACCGAGTTCCCGCTGTTCCTGTTCGAACTCGCGCAGGAGGCTGGTCTTGCCGAAGCCGCGGTCGGCGGTGATCATCCGGGCCTGTTCGTAGATGCCCGCGCCCAGGCGCTCGACCATCAGGTCGAGGTCGGCGAACTCGGCCCGACGTCCGGCGAAGACCCGCGGCAGGTTGCCGAAGCCGGGTGTGAACGGGTTGTCGCGGGGCGTGCGCGCCATGGTCGACCTCCATCGGTCGAGGTGACGCGGGCGCGGGGTCGCCCGGTCATGGGCGTCACCAGACCTGTGGAGGTAATGTTACGTCCATTGCGCGACACGATCTGCACAGGGGTGGCCGCCCGTTCCCCACGACCCCCGACCCGGGGACCGTCAGCTGGCGGGGCTGGTCGAGCGGAGGGCAGCGACGAAGGCTTCCTGGGGGACCTCCACGGACCCGACCGCCTTCATCTTCTTCTTGCCCTCCTTCTGCTTCTCCAGCAGCTTGCGCTTGCGCGACACGTCACCGCCATAGCACTTGGCCAGCACGTCCTTGCGCCGGGCCTTGATGGTCTCGCGCGCGATCACCTTGGCCCCGATGGCGGCCTGGATCGGGACGTCGAACATCTGCCGTGGGATCAGTTCGCGCAGCCGCTCGACCATGCCCTTGCCGAATTCGTAGGCCTTGTCCCGGTGCACGATCGAACTGAACGCGTCGACCGGTTCCTTGTTGAGGAGCACGTCAACCCGGACCAGGTCGCCGGGCTCGTACTCGGCCGGTTCGTAGTCCAGCGACGCGTAGCCACGCGTCATCGACTTCAACTGGTCGAAGAAGTCGGTGATGATCTCGGCCAGCGGCAACAGGTAGCGCATCTCGACCCTGGCCTCGGTCAGGTAGTCCATCGACTCCATGGTTCCCCGGCGGCCCTCGCACAGTTGCATCACCGGGCCGACGTAGTCGTTGGGCACCAGGATCATCGCCCGCACCATCGGCTCGCGGATCTCGAGGATGTCGTTGGGAGCCGGGAGGTCCTGGGGGTTGGAGACCAGGTGGACCACCGGGTCGCCGTCGTCGTCGCGCATCGGCAGGCCCTTCTGGTTCGGGTCCTGCATCGCCACCCGGTAGCTGACGCTGGGCGCCGTGGTGACGAGCGGGATGTTGAACTCGCGATCGAGTCGCTCGGTCACGATCTCGAGGTGGAGCAGGCCCAGGAAACCGGCCCGGAAGCCGAACCCCAGCGCCATGGAGGTCTCGGGCTCGAAGGTGAACGACGAGTCGTTGAGGCGCAACTTGTCCAGCGCCTCGCGCAGCATCGGGAAGTCGCCCGAGTCCATCGGGTACAGCCCGGAGAACACCATCGGCAGCGGTTCGCGGTAGCCGGGCAGCGCCTCGACGTCGGCAGCGGCCCGACCCGCGCGCGTGATCGTGTCCCCCACCTTGGCCTCGCTGACCTCCTTGATGGCCGCCGACAGCACCCCCACCTCGCCGGGGCCCAGCGCGTCGATCGGCACCTCCTCGGGCGAGTGCACGCCCAGGTCGTCGACCTCGCCGGTGAACCCGGTCGCCATCATGCGGATCTCGTCACCGGACGACACCGTCCCGTCGATGACCCGGAAGTAGACGAGCGTGCCGCGGTAGGGGTCGTAGACCGAGTCGAACACCAGCGCACGCAACGGGTCGTCGACCTCCCCGGTCGGTGCCGGCACCCGGTCCACGATCGCGTCCAGGACCCGGTCCACGCCCTCGCCGGTCTTGGCCGAGATCCGGATCACGTCGTCGGGGTCGCCGCCGATGATCGCGGTCATCTCGCGCGCGACCTCGTCAGGCTGGGCCGCGGGCAGGTCGATCTTGTTGAGGACCGGGATGATCTCGAGGTCGGCGTCCACCGCGAGGTAGAGGTTCGCGATCGTCTGCGCCTCGATGCCCTGGGCGGCGTCGACCAGCAGGATCGCACCCTCGCACGCGTTGATGGCGCGCGACACCTCGTAGGAGAAGTCGACGTGGCCGGGCGTGTCGATCAGGTTGAGGAGGTACTCGCCCGGCGCGGACCGCGGACCCGCGCCGTCGGCCCCGGCCGCCGTCAGCGGGTACTGCGTCAACGGGTACTGCAGGGGCAGGCGGGCGGTCTGAGCCTTGATGGTGATGCCGCGCTCGCGCTCGATGTCCATCTTGTCGAGGTACTGCGCCCGCATCAGCCGCGGGTCCACCAGTTCGGTGACCTGGAGCATGCGGTCGGCAAGGGTCGACTTCCCGTGGTCGACATGGGCAACGATGCAGAAGTTGCGGATGCGGTCGAGGGGGTACACGGGAGCAGTCGGCCTTGGGAGTGGGAACGCGCAGACGAACGGCCATCGTAGCCTCGACCCCCGCGCCCCCCGCTCGCCGATCGCGGCAGGTTGCCGTGGTGGCGTGCAGGCGGCTACCCTTGCCAGCCACGTCGCCTCGGGCGACGTTTCGCCGTTGCCGGGCCACCGCCCGACCGTGATCCAGACCCGGGTTCGACGGCGACCACCACCTCGCGCTGCACCGGCATCCGACGTGCCCGTCGCCGCACCGTGTGCGTGCCGCACCACCGACACCGACCATCCCCGCATCCACCACACCACCACCGAGGCCGCCGTGGCGAACATCAAGAGCCAGATCAAGCGCAACCGCCAGACCATCACGCGCCACGAGCGGAACAAGGGCGTGCGCACGCGCCTGAAGACCGACCTGAAGAACTTCCGGACGGCCCACGACGCCGGTGACGCCGACGCCGCCGCCGAGGCCTTCGCGGTCGCGGCGCGCGCACTCGAC
This sequence comes from Nitriliruptorales bacterium, assembly GCA_038233055.1. Classification (GTDB taxonomy): domain Bacteria; phylum Actinomycetota; class Nitriliruptoria; order Nitriliruptorales; family Nitriliruptoraceae; genus Salsipaludibacter. The sequence goes on along the minus strand of JBBSMS010000019.1, from coordinate 7,771 downwards.
AAGGCCGCCACCAAGGGCATCATCCACGCCAACAACGCCGCCAACAAGAAGTCCCGCATGGCCAGGAAGCTTGCGGCCCTGTAGGGCGCAGTCGCACCGCCGACCAACGGGCACCCCATCGCGGGTGCCCGTCGTCATGTCCACCGTGGTACCGGCCGGGTGACCGCGTCGGCCTCCTCGGAACCCACACCCGACATCGATCAACCCGGCCACGGTGCCGGCTCCGACCCAACATGGGAAGGCACGGGGACGCGACCGTGGTTCGCCCCGATCCTCGGCTCGGGACGTGGCGAGGCGGATGGGGGTCCGATTGCGGGGGCGGATCCGTGGCGGGCGAGTGCGATCGGGCTACGGTCGCCTCCGATGGCAACGGCGCCGTCACGTACCGCACACGACCCCGTCGCCCCGATTGGGCATGCCGCCGACCGGCGTGTCTCCCGGGCATCGCACCGACCGGTTCCACAGCCGTCGGCCCGGGGGTCGGCGCACGCGTGCCGCCGTCGCTGGATCCCCGACCCAAGGCCCGCGGCGTGACCGGCACCACCTCCGACCCTCGCCTCCTCCCCGGCGTTCTGCCCGATCGTGCGGCAAGGGGCGAGGCCACGACGACCGCTCCCACCGACGTCGGCGAGGACCCCACGGTCTGGACTTCCGTGGTCCCCGCCCCCGACGGCTGGGACGTGGTGGCCGGACGCCGTGGGGCACCGCTGGAACTGAGCGAACTGCTGCCGGTCGCGGACGCCTTCGGGTTCCGGATCGTCGAGGCGGTCGCCACCCATGACGACGAGGACACCACCCAACGGCTCCGGGTCGTGGCTGCCGGCACGCCGACCGACACCACCGCCACGCGACTCGGGGACGCCCTCGCCGCGGCCATGGCGGGCGACGGACCGGTCGACGGCTTGTTGGCGCTGCTGTCGACGACCCAACTGACCTGGGTCGAGGTGGACGTCCTGCGTGCCATGCGGCGCATGCTCCAACTGCTGGGGTCGCGCTGGCCCGGCGACGCGGTCGATCGCGCGCTGGTCGACAACCCTGCCGCCGCGACCGCACTCTGGGCGCTGTTCCGCGCACGTCTGGACCCGGCGGCCGACGCCACTGCGGCCGAGGACGCGGAGGCCGCCGTGGCCGACGCCCGCGGACGCACCAGCACGTTGAACGAGGACCGGATCCTCGCCCACCTCGCGAACGTCGTCCGGGCCGTGCTGCGCACGAATGCCTTCGCCCCGCTGAACGCGGTCGTGCTGGATGATGGCACGTCCGTGCCGTTCCTGGCCTGCAAGTTCGCGTCCGCGGACCTCCCCGGCGTCCCGGCCCCAGTCCCCCACGCCGAGGTGCTCGTCACCTCCCCGCTCACGACCGGCGTCCACCTCCGTGCCGGGGCGATCGCCCGTGGTGGGTTGCGGGCGTCGGACCGGTGGGACGTGCGCGACGAGGTGCTGGACCTGATGGCCGCCCAGGTGGTGAAGAACAGCATGATCGTGCCGACCGGCGCCAAGGGCGGGTTCGTCCTGCACGCCGAGCCGGGTCCGGCCGACCGCGCGGCCCGGGTCCGCGACGCCTACCGCGTCTTCGTCACCGGCCTGTTGTCGGTGACCGACACGATCGTGGACGGCGAGGTCGTCGGGCCGACCGGCGTGCGCCGGCGCGATGGTGACGACCCCTACCTGGTCGTCGCCGCGGACAAGGGAACCGCGCGGTTGTCCGACACCGCCAACGACCTGGCCGACGAGCACGGCTTCTGGCTGGGGGACGCGTTCGCGTCCGGTGGCTCCACCGGGTGGGACCACAAGGCACTCGGGATCACGGCCCGAGGCGCGTGGACGGCCATCGCCCGCCACTTCCGGGAACTGGGGATCGACATCCACACCGACGCGGTCTCGGTCGTGGGCATCGGGGACATGTCCGGTGACGTGTTCGGCAACGGGCTGCTGACCTCGCCGACACTCCGGCTGCAGGCCGCCTTCGACCACCGCGACATCTTCGTGGATCCCGACCCGGACCCGGCCGCGTCGTACGCCGAACGGCGACGCCTGTTCGGCCTCCCGAGGTCGTCGTGGCAGGACTACGACCGCTCGGTGCTGTCCCCGGGCGGGTTCGTCGCGTCACGGGCCGCCAAGTCGATCGACTTGCCGCGCCAGGTCCGTGACCTGCTGGGCATCGACGACGAGGCACTGCCCCCCGACGCGCTCATCCGGGAGATCCTGCGCATGAAGGTCGACCTGCTGTACGCCGGCGGGATCGGCACGGTCGTGGCGGCGTCGACCGAGGACTTCACCGGCGACCACGCCAACGACGACATCCGCATCACCGCCGACCGGCTGAACGCCAGGGTCGTCGGCGAGGGCGCCAACCTCGCCATCACGCCGCGGGGTCGCATCGAGTACGCCCGCCGTGGCGGGAGGATCGACCAGGACGCGATCCACAATGCCGGTGGCGTCGCCATCTCGGACCGCGAGGTCAATGCCAAGATCCTGTTCGCCCCCGCGATCGCCGCCGGACGGCTCGACCGGTCCGCGCGCGACGCGGTCCTGCATGCTGCGGCGGACGAGGTCGTCGAGGACGTGTGTCGCGACGTGGACGCGCAGGTCTGGCTGCTGTCGCGAGCACATGCCTCGTCGGCCGACGACCTGGCCGCGCATGCCCGCCACCTCGAACGACTGGAGGCCGCCGGGATCGTGGACCGGACGGTCGACCTGCTGCCGAGCGCCGATGACCTGGAGGCACGCCGGGCGGCCGGCGCCGGGCTGACCCGACCCGAACTGGCGACCGTCATGGCTGCCACCAAGCGCCTGCTCACCGCGGCCGCGGGCGACCATCCCGTCATCGGAACGGCCACCGCCCAGCCGGCGCTGGCGGGGGCGTTCGCCACGGACATCCGTGACCACCCGGCTGTGGACGTACCCGAGCACCGACTGGCCGACGAGATCACGGCCCTGCGGATCGCCAGTTCCCAGGTCGACCGGCTCGGGATCACCCACCTCCATGACGTCGCCGCCGTCCGAGGCCGACCACTGGGCGACGTCGTCGCGGCCCACTGGCTGGCCCAGCAGGTGCTGGACGGCGACGGCTGGTGGCCGGCGCTGCAGGACTGTGCCGGGACGGTGCCCGACAACACCGTCGAGGCCGCCGCGGAACGGTTGACGCGCCTGCATCGCCGGGTGGCCATGGCGTTGCTGCGCGACGGGTCGGTCGAGGCGGACGCGATCGACGCCACCCGCGACCGCCTGGCAGTGTTCGCCGGGCTGGTCCGGGACCAGTGGCGCGACCGTGGTCGCGGACCGGTGGCGCGCCGCCGCATGGCGTTGCTCGACGACCTGGTCCCCGACAAACTCGCGCTGGACGTTGCACTGGCCCGCCACCTCGGCCGCGTGCCCGACCTGGCTGCCGTCGCGGGCGATCCGGACGCCGACGCGGTCGAGGAGGGCTTGCGGGTACTGGCTCGACTGGACGAGGGCCTGCACCTCGCCGCACTGGACACCGCCATCGCCGGGCACCTGACCTCGTCGCCCGGGCCCAACGACGACTGGCGCCGCCGCCACGGCGACCAGTTGCAGGACGACGTCGCCCGCATCCGTCGTGGCCTGGCACGGCGACTGCTGGCCGCCGGTGACGCGGTCGACGAGGATCCCCGTCGCGAGGCGACCCGGGACCAGGTCGCGGCGGCCGTCCGCGCGGTGCGGAACGACGAGGCCCTGGCCTCCGATGCGCTCCCAAGCGCCGTCGCAAGCCTCCGCCACCTGCTGGACGGCGACGGCTGACGGTGATCACCGGGCGACCCGGGCGGCGGGCCGGCGCTGGGCGACCAGCCATGGTCGTCGGCCGGCGGCGCCAGTCCTCACGCCCCACGGGTCGACGGACGGTCACGGCCCCGGTGGCGGCGATCGTCCACCGCCGTCATGACTCACGGGCCACGCGTGCCACCGCTCCGGGTCAGGCCAGCGGATTGAAGGTGGCGTCGACCTCTCGCGCGGTGGCGAGATCGATGACGGCAAGTTCCAGCACGAAGTCGGGCGGCAGCGCACTGCCGCCCTTGAGGTCCACGTCCAGCCGCGCGAGACGCGTCTGGGCCCACGCCAACTCCCCCGCGCCGAAGTTCGCGAAGGCCTGGGGCTGGATCCGCCGGAACATCCCCGGTGACACCCCGGCGTTGCGGAAGTCGCCGCCGCCCCGCGCCGCGAGCAGTGCCCGGAAGCGCCACACCAGCGCACCCGCGATCATCACCGGTGCGTCGCCGGCCTGCAGCAGGCCTCGAAGTGCGACCAGCGTCGCCTCCACGTCCCGGTCCACCACCGCGTCGACCAACGTGAAGGTCGACTCCTTGCCATGCCCCCCGATGACGTCATCGATGTGCGTGGCCGTGGGTGCCGACCCGGGCTCCAGGGTCGCGACGACCTGGGCGACCTGGCTGGCGATCGCGTTGGTCTCGGTACCGGCGTGGCGGCGCAGCGTCGTGACCACCTCACGGTCGGCCCGGATGCCGTGGCGTTGGAACTCGCTTCGCACGATCGCGTCCCACGCCTTGTCCTGCCACTCGGGCGGCAACACGTGCTCGTGGATCTCGCCGACCTTCTTGACCCGGTTCATGATGGCGCGGATCTTGCCGGTGCCGCGGGACACCAGGACCAGCACGGCGTCCGCGTCCGGGGCGTCGAGGTAGTCCTCCAGTTCGGCCTTGAGGTCGTCGCCGGCCTTCAGGCCCTCGAGTCCCCGGATCACGAGCCCGGTCCGGTCGCCGAACAGCGAGGTGGTCCGCAGGGACGGGAGGTGGTCCAGTTCCGCCGCGTCGTGGGTGTCGAATGACAACTCGTCGTCGTCGGCCGTCAACCGGGTCACGAGGTCGGATGCGGCACGGTGGAGCAACAGGTCGTCGTCGCCGTGGAGGAGGTGGGTCGCCATGCCGGGAAGGGTAGGCCAGGGCTGCGACCACACCCTCCCGCATCGCGCCCGCCCGGTCTGGTCCGGGCGCCACGAGGTCCGCATGGCGGGATGGCACGACCGACCCCCCACGCCGACCTCCCCCACCGTCAGGGCGGGCGGGCCGGGACCGCCACGGTCACGGTCCCGTCCTGGTCCGTGCGTCGCATCTCGACGTCGAGGTCGGCCAGCCACCCCAGCAGGTCCGGCGCCGGGTGGCCGTAGTCGTTGTCGCGCCCCACCGACACCAGTGCCACGTCGGGGGCCACGGCTGCGAGGAACGCCGGGTCGGAGGTGGCGGCGCCGTGGTGCGGCACCTTCAGCAGTGACGCGCGCAGGTCGGTCGTGTTGGCCAGCAACCAGTGCTGTGCGGCGACCTCGGCGTCGCCGGTCAGCAGGGCGACGCGGTCTCCCTCCGCGATCCGCAGCACCACGGACTGGTCGTTGCGCCCGCCCTCGGTCCCCACCAGCGCCCAGCCGGCCGGGGGTCCGAGGACCTCGACCCGGGCCGTGCCGACCGCGGCCACCATCCCGGCGCGGACCGCCACCGTCGAGACGGCGACAGTCGGCACCTCGCGCGGGCCGTCGGCCGTCGGCACCAACGCCGGCAGGCCGGGCGGATCGCGCGGTCCCGGTGCGAGCCAGAGGGTGGCGACGTGGACCTGGTCGAGCACGTCCGGCAGGCCCCCGACGTGGTCGGCATGCAGGTGGGTCAGCACGACCAGGTCGAGGTGGTCGATGCCGTGGCGACGCAGCCACGTCGCCGCGGTGTCGTCGCCGCCTGCGTCGACCAGGATTCGGTGGCCGGACGCCGTGGTCACCAGCACCGCGTCGCCCTGTCCGACGTCGATGGCCGTCACCGCCAGCACCGAGGGCTGGGCCGCGCGACCCGGCAGGCCGGGTGGGAGCGGCCGCGGACCGATCCCGGTGGCCCCGGACACCAGGGCGACGACGGCCACCCCGGCCACGGCGACGCGTCGCCACCGCGACCGCGGTCGGGCGAGCACCGCGGCCACCCCGGACACCACGGCGACGAGCAGCGTCGGCCGGGCGAGCGACATGACCGGGCCGGCGGAGCGCTCGGCGACCGCGAGTACGACCGCCAGCGGTAGCCCGGCCCACGAGAACAGGACGGCCCCCAGCCCGACGTGCACCTGGGCCACCAGCGACGCGACCACCGCCACCACCGACGCGACCGCGGCCGCCGGCACTGCCAGCAGGTTGGCCGGGATCGACACCAACGGCACCTCGCCCACCGTGGTCAGGAGCACCGGGGCGACGGCGACCTGGGCACCCAGCGTGGCGGCCAGCACCGTGGCGAGCGGTCCCGGGAGTCGCCCACGGAGGCGGTCGAGCAGCACTGGCGCGACCACCAGTACCCCGGCCGTCGCCAGTGCCGACAGGACCAGCCCCAGCGATCCAGCAGATGCCGGGTCGACCAGCAGCAGCACCAGCATCGTCGCCGCCAGGGCATGGACGGCCGAGCCCGGCACCCCCCGCACCCGCGCCAGGACCACCATGGCGGCCATGACCGCGGCCCGCAGCACGGACGGTTCCACCCGGGTCAGGATCGTGAACGCCACGATCGCCGCCACCATCGCGGCCCGCCGCCATCCGGGTGGCAGCGCGGCCGACAGCACCGCGACCACGGCCAGCACGAGCGCCACGTTGGAGCCCGACACCGCGACCAGGTGGGTCAGGCCGGTCGCCCGCATGTCGTCGGCGGTGTCCTCGGACAGCCCGCGCGTGTCGCCCGTCACCAGGCCCACGGCCAGCGCCGCCGCGTCACCGTGCAACCCCCGCCGGGCCGCGGTCCGGACCGTGGCCCGGATCCCCTCCACCCACCCCAGCAACCCGCTCGGCGGTGCCACCACGTCCCAGCGGACAGGGTCCACGCGGACGACCACGTGGCGCCGGCGCAACGACGCGTCGAAGCCGTCCCGACCGAGCGGGCGGGCCGTGACCGTGGCGGCGACGTGGCTGCCGACGGGCGGCGGGTCGCGCAGCCCCCCGACCACGACCCGCCACCGTCCCGGTGTGCGCTCGACGCGGGTCACCGTGGCCAGCAGCCAGGCCGAGCCGTCCGGGCGCACCGACGGCTCCGAGGCGATCGTGGCCTCGATCGTGACCGACCCACCCCGCCGCGCGACCTCGGCCAGCGGCCCGGCATCCAGGTTGACGGCCCGGACGTGGGCCGACCCGGCCGTCACGGCGGCCACCAGCACCATGCCGACGACTGTGGCGACGACCGAGCGCGCGGCGGGCGCGTCCCCGCGCCGACGTCGGCCCGCGGCCACGACGATCGCGGCCGCCACCAGCGCGAGCAGGGCGCCACCACCGAGCAGGACACCCCGGACGGAGGCCGGAGGAGCCGCTGCCCAGCCCAGCATCGCGGCGACCCAGGCCGTCGCCGCCCACGCCACGATCGGCGTGACCGCCTCACCTCGCACGGTGGTGTGGATGCGTGGGCGCTCGTCCGCGGACGCCTCGACCGGTCGGGATCCCGCGGCAGCCGCGGCCGCGGTCGTGCCCACCGGTGGCTCCTCCTCGGCACCCGCCAGGTCGCGGCCGGGCTCGGACTGCGCCATCCAGGAGGGGCCGGTCACGGGACGGCCACCAGGGGCGCGATGTCCTGGAAGCGGGACTCGCCGATGCCGGTGACGTCCCGGAGTTGTCCCACCTCCTCGAACGCGCCATGCTGGTCGCGCCACTCGACGATCCGCCCGGCCAGGACCGGTCCGACTCCCGGCAGTTCCTCCAGGTCGTCCGTGGTCGCACGATTGAGGTCCAGCAGGCCGTCGGCGGTGACGGGGCCCTGCTCGACTCCCGGGCTGGCGATGCCGGCCGTGGCGGG
>JBBSMS010000018.1:0-34914 GCA_038233055.1 Nitriliruptorales bacterium | reverse complement strand
GGTGTCGACGGCGGACGCGCAGGCGCGACCCTCGGCGATCGCCCAGACGATCAGGCTCTGGCCGCGGCCCATGTCACCGCAGACCCAGACCTTGTCGACGTCCGTGGCGTAGTCGTCATCCCGGGCCACGTTGGTGCGATCGGTCAACGACACGCCGAGCTGGTCCAGCAGGCCGTCGGATTCCGGGCCGAGGAAGCCCATCGCCAACAGCACGAGGTCGACCTCCAGTTCGAAGTCCGAACCCTCCACCTTGTTGAACCGCCCGTCGACGAACTCGACCGCGTGGCCCTTGAGCGCACGCACCCGGCCGTCGTCGTCGGCCAGGAACTCCTCGGTGTTGACGCTGTAGAGGCGCTCGCCACCTTCTTCGTGGGCCGACGTCACCTTGTAGGTCATCGGGTAGGTCGGCCACGGGTTGGACCCGCCGCGCTCGTCGGGCGGGCGCGGCATGATCTCGAACTGGTGCACCGACGCCGCCCCCTGGCGATGGGCCGTGCCGAGGCAGTCCGCCCCGGTGTCGCCCCCGCCGATGATCACGACGTCGCGACCCTCGGCGCTGATCGGCAACTGCTCGATCTCGCCGTTGGCGTAGCGGTTGCCCCACGGCAGGAACTCCATGCCCTGGTGGATCCCGTCCAGGTCACGCCCGGGAATCGGCAGGTCACGCCAGTTGGTGGCGCCACCGGCCAGCACCACGGCGTCGTGGCGGGCCCGCAGGTCCTCGGCCGACACGTCGACGCCGACCTCGCAACTGGTCACGAAGGTGGTGCCCTCGGCCTCCATCTGGTCCAGGCGCCGGTCGAGGTGGCGCTTCTCCATCTTGAACTCGGGGATGCCGTAGCGCAGCAACCCGCCGACCTGGTCGGCGCGTTCGTAGACGGTGACCTCGTGACCGGCCCGGGTCAACTGCTGCGCTGCCGCCAGTCCGGCCGGCCCGGACCCGACCACGGCCACGGTGCGCCCGGTCAGTTCGGCCGGCGGCTGCGGCGCGACCCAGCCTTCCTGCCACGCGCGGTCGATGATCTCGACCTCGACCTGCTTGATCGTCACGGGCGGCTGGTTGATCCCCAGCACGCACGCCCCTTCGCACGGGGCCGGGCAGAGCCGACCGGTGAACTCGGGGAAGTTGTTGGTGGCGTGCAGGCGCTCGATCGCGGCCTGCCACTGGTTCCGGAACACGAGGTCGTTCCAGTCCGGGATCAGGTTCCCGAGCGGACAGCCGTCGTTGCAGAACGGGATGCCGCAGTCCATGCAGCGGCTGGCCTGGGCCTGCAGCTCCACCAGCGGCAGCGGCTCGTAGACCTCCTGCCAGTCACCGACGCGTTCGTCGACGGGCCGGCGATCGGGCAGGACCCGGTCGCGGTGCTTCAGGAATCCCTGGATGTCACCCATTGTCGACCCTCCTCACTGCTTGCCGCCGCTGGCGGAGGCCATGATGGCCGCCTCGACGTCGCGGCCCTCTTCGCGGGCCTCGCGGGCGGCTTCCAGGACGCGCTTGTAGTCCGTGGGCATCACCTTGCGGAAGTGGCGCTTCACGGCGTGCCAGCGCGCCAGCAGGCTCTGCGCCGACGGCGACTCGGTCTCCTCGGCGTAACGCGACACCAGGTCACGCAGCCACGCGAGGTCGTCGGGGTCGGGGGCCTCGAGGTTGACCATCTCCTGGTTGACCTCGCGGTAGAGCACGCCGTCCGGGTCGTAGACGAACGCCATCCCGCCGGACATGCCGGCCCCGACGTTGCGGCCGGTCCGACCCAGCACGACGGCCCGACCGCCGGTCATGTACTCACACGCATGGTCACCGACGCCCTCGGCCACGACCGTCGCACCGGAGTTGCGCACGCAGAAGCGTTCGCCGACCTCGCCGCGGAGGAAGATCTCGCCGCCGGTGGCGCCGTAGGCGATGACGTTGCCCGCGATGATCGACTCCTCGGCCCGGAAGTCCGGATGGGCCTCGACCGGCGGGCGCACGATGATGCGGCCCCCCGACAGGCCCTTGCCGACGTAGTCGTTGGCGTCCCCGAACAGCCGCAGGGTGATGCCCTTGGGGATGAACGCCCCGAAGCTCTGGCCGGCGGAGCCGTGGAAGGTGACCTCGATGGTGCCGTCGGGCAATCCGAGCCCGTCGGTCGCCTTGGTCACGTGGTGGCCCAGCAGCGTCCCGACGGTCCGGTTGCGGTTGGCGATCGGGAGTTCGATCTCGACCGGCTCTCCGGTCTCGATCGCAGTCGCGGCCGGCCCCAGCAACTGCTGGTCGAGCGCCTGGTCGAGCCCGTGGTCCTGGGTCTTGCTGCAGTACCGGTCCTGTTCCCACGGCGACTGCGGCACCTCGAGGATGGTCGACAGGTCCAGCCCGTCGGCCTTCCAGTGGTCGATCGCCTGGTCGGAGTCCAGCGACTCGACCCGGCCGATCGCCTCCTGGAGCGTGCGGAAGCCCAGTTCGGCCAGCAGTTCGCGCACCTCCTCGGCGATGAAGGTCATGAAGTTCACGACGTACTCGGCCTTGCCGGTGAAGCGCGCCCGCAACTCCGGGTTCTGGGTGGCGACGCCGACCGGGCAGGTGTCCAGGTGACACACGCGCATCATGATGCAGCCGGACACCACCAGTGGTGCCGTCGCGAAGCCGAACTCCTCGGCACCCAGCAGGGCGGCGATCATCACGTCCCGGCCGGTCTTGAGCTGACCGTCGACCTGGACCACGATGCGGTCACGCAGGCCGTTGCGCAGCAACGTCTGTTGGGTCTCGGCCAAGCCGAGTTCCCACGGGCCACCGGCGTGCTTGACCGAGTTGAGCGGGGACGCGCCGGTGCCGCCGTCGTGGCCCGAGATCAGGACCACGTCGGACTTGGCCTTGGACACGCCGGCCGCGACCGTGCCGACCCCGCGCTGCGCCACGAGCTTGACGTGGATCCGGGCATCCGGGTTGGCGTTCTTGAGGTCGTGGATCAGCTGCTTGATGTCCTCGATCGAGTAGATGTCGTGGTGCGGCGGTGGCGAGATCAGCCCCACCCCCGGGGTCGAGTGGCGCGTCTCGGCGATCCACGGCCACACCTTCTTGCCGGGCAACTGGCCACCCTCGCCGGGCTTGGCCCCCTGGGCCATCTTGATCTGGATGTCGTCGGCGTTGACGAGGTATTCGCTGGTCACCCCGAACCGGCCCGACGCGACCTGCTTGATGGCGCTGCGGCGCAGGTCACCGTTGTCGTCGGGGGTGAACCGTCGGGCGTCCTCCCCGCCCTCACCCGTGTTTGACTTGGCACCCAGCCGGTTCATCGCGATGGCCAAGGTCTCGTGGGCCTCGGCCGAGATCGACCCGTAGCTCATCGCCCCGGTCGAGAAGCGCCTGACGATCTCCGAGGCCGGCTCGACCTCCTCCAGCGGCACGGGCTCGCGGACGCCGTCCTTGAACGTCAGCAGGCCCCGGAGGGTGGCGAGCCGCTCGGACTGGTCGTCGACCAGTGCGGTGTACTCCTTGAAGATGTCATAGCGCCCGGAGCGGGTGGCGTGCTGCAACTTGAACACGGTCTGGGGATTGAACAGGTGGTACTCGCCCTCGCGGCGCCACTGGTACTCCCCGCCCATCCACAGGTCGCGGTGGGCGGCCTCCGTTGGGTTGGCGAGGTGCGCGAACTGGTGGCGCTGGGCCACCTCCTGCGCGATCTCGTGCAGCCCGATGCCCTGGATGTTGGAGGTGGTGCCGGTGAAGTGCGCCTCGACCAGGTCGCTGGACAACCCGATGGCCTCGAAGATCTGGGCGCCGGTGTAGGACGCGACCGTCGAGATGCCCATCTTGGACATGATCTTGATGACGCCCTTGGTGCAGGCCTTGATGTAGTTCCGGTTCGCCTGCTCGGGGGTCAGTTCCTCGAGCACCCCCTGGTCGACCAGGCCACGGAAGGTGTCGAAGGCGAGGTAGGGGTTGATCGCGGCGGCGCCGTAGCCCAGCAGTGCCGCCATGTGGTGCACCTCGCGGGCCTCGCCGGTCTCGATGACCAGCCCGACCTTCGTGCGCTGCTGGGTGCGGATCAGGTGTTGGTGGACCGCCGAGGTCAGCAGCAAGGACGGGATCGGGGCCAGTTCCTCGTTGGAGTAGCGGTCGGACGCCACGATGACCTTGGCGCCGTCGGCGATCGCCTCCGACACCTTCTGGAAGATCTCCTCCAGCGCGCGCTGCAACCCGGCCCCGCCCTCGGCCACCTCGAACAACCCGTCCACCGCGAACGAGTGGAACTCCGGATAGTCGCCGTCCTCGTCCATGTAGAGGATCTTGGCGAGTTCCTGGTTGGTGAGGATCGGGCGCGGCAGCACGATCTGGCGACAGTGCTGCGGGCCGGCCTCGAGGATGTTGCGCTCGGGCCCGATGGTGCCGCTCGACGAGGTCACCAGTTCCTCGCGGATGGCGTCCAGCGGCGGGTTGGTCACCTGCGCGAACAGTTGCTTGAAGTAGTCGAACAGCAGGCGTGGGCGTTGGCTGAGCACCGCGACCGGGGTGTCGGTCCCCATCGAGCCGATCGGCTCGGCCGCCAACCGGGCCATCGGCGCGAGCAGGATCTTGATCTCCTCGGCGGTGTAGCCGAAGGTGCGCTGGAAGGCCACGACGGAGGCGTGCTGGGGCGTCAGCAGGGTGCGCTCGGGAAGGTCGTCGAGGTGCAGCAGGCCCTCGGACAGCCAGCGGCCGTACGGCGCCGCATCGGCCAGGTCCTGCTTGACCTCCTCGTCCTCCACGATCCGGCCCTCGGCCGTGTCGACCAGGAACATCCGCCCCGGCTGCAGCCGACCCTTGCGTACGATCGTGGCCGGGTCGAGGTCGACCACGCCCACCTCCGAGGCCATCACGACCATGCCGTCGGCCGTGACCCAGTAGCGCGACGGGCGCAGGCCGTTGCGGTCCAGCACGGCACCGATCAGGGTGCCGTCGGTGAACGCGATCGCGGCGGGGCCGTCCCACGGTTCCATCAGGCTCGCGTGGTACTCGTAGAAGTCGCGCTTCCACGCCGGCATGGTCTGGTGGGCCTCCCACGCCTCCGGGATCATCATCAGCATGGCGTGCGGCAACGACCGGCCGCCGAGGTGGAGCAGTTCCAGCGCCTCGTCGAAACTGGCCGTGTCCGAGGCGTCCGAGGTCATGATCGGGAAGGCCCGCTCGAGCCCGCTGGCGCCGGGACCGGAGCCGAACAGGTCCGATGCCAGCGACCCCTCGCGGGCGTGCATCCAGTTGCGGTTGCCCATGACGGTGTTGATCTCGCCGTTGTGGGCCAGCATCCGGTATGGGTGGGCCAGCGGCCACGACGGGAAGGTGTTGGTGGAGAAGCGTGAGTGCACCAGCGCCAGCGCCGAGGTCAGGCGCTCGTCGGTCAGGTCGAGGAAGAAGTCGCCCAACTGGGACGACGTCAGCATCCCCTTGTAGACCAGGGTTCGGGCCGACAACGACGGGAAGTAGACCGACTCGGGGCCACGGGGGGTGTCGATCGAGACCTCGTGCTCGATGCGCTTGCGGAGGACGAAGACCCGCCGTTCGAGGTCAAGCCCGGACAGGTCGCCGGCTCGGCCGGCCACGACCAGGTGGCGGAACGCCGGTTCGATGTCGGCCGCCATCGACCCGATCGCGGAGTTGTCCACCGGCACGTCGCGCCACGCGACGATGCGCAGGCCCTCCTCCTCGACCAGTTCGTCAACGGCCTTGATGGCGTCGTCGACGTGGTCGCGCGGCAGGAACGCGAGCCCGACCGCATAGGAACCCGCCGGGGGCAGCATGGCGTCCAGTTCGTCGCGCAGGAACGCGTCCGGGGCCTGGATCAGGATGCCGGCACCGTCGCCGACGTTGGCCTCGGCCCCGGTGGCGCCACGGTGGTCCAGCGCACACAGCGCGGACAGGCCCTGCTGGATCATCCGGTGGGAGCGACGCCCGTGCATGTCGACCACGAACGACACGCCACACGCGTCGCGTTCGTTGCGGGGGTCGTAGAGGCCGACGGCGTCCGGGCGACCGTCACCTGGCATGCGCCTGGCGCGGGGTACGGAGCGCAGGCCGGGAAGCGTGGCAGGAGTCGTCATGTCGGCGTCCTGGTGAGAGCGGGTGCGGGGCAGCGGGGCTGCACGGGCACGGGACGCCGTTGGCCCGAGGAGGTGCGAGTCTAGCAACGGGCTCGACGGGACCGAAATCGAGTGGTGGTGCGACTCAGGCCGGCAGCCGGTTGGCGGTGCGACCGGCCATGGTGGTCGGGTCGTCGCGGCCGGGGCCGGCCGACCACGCGTCCCAGAGGCGCGACGATGACAGCGGCAGGGGCAGTTCGTCGCCGTCCACGTCACCAGCAGCCAGGCGCCGGGTCGCGAAGTCCCACCACCGGGCCGGGCCTCCGAGCCGGTCCGCCGCGGCCGCGACGTCGTCGCGCAGAGCAGCCGCCAGCGTGCGCCCCGCGTCGATCGGGAGGACGGCCCCTCCGCCACGATGAACCACGCGCCCGGCCGCCGGGTAGCGGTCGTGGCGCACCAGTCCGAGGTGGTCGGTCACCGCGTTGAGCACCGCACGTGGATGGTCGGCGACGTCCTCCATGAACCCGACCCAGATTCGCTCGCTCCCGAACGCCTCCCCCCAGGCGTCCAGCATCGTCACGTAGTCGCCGAACGCCCGCGCGTCCACCCGATCCACGATGCTGTCCGGTGTCTCCGTGGCGGTGCCACCGGCGAGGCGATTCACCATGTCCAACTGCGACCACATGCGTTCGACCGGATTGCGCACCAGGAGGACCAGGCGGAGGTCGGGGAAGGACGCTCGCACGCGGGCGATCTCGTCCGGTGGCAGGATCGCGTAGTTGGGCGTGGACTCACCCGCGAGGCGGTCCCCGGACGGGGCGAACATCGCCCGGTACCACGACGTGCGGTGGTCGGCGCCGAACAGCAATCGCGCCTGCCACCGCCATCCGGGATCAACCGGTGACTGCCGGGCGAGGCGCAGCTGGCGTCGGGCCTGGCGTCGCCACCGCTGCGCCTCGGTCGTGCGCCCGACCATCCGCCCGAGCCGTGAGGACGGCTCGTCCAGCCGCTGGTCGAAGAAGTGCAGTTCCTTCTCCGGGGCCATCCACACGTCTGGGTGGGCCGCGAGGTTGCGGTGCAACCACGCCGTCCCGGCCTTCTGTGTCCCCAGGACCAGGAAGTCCGGTCCCACGTCAGCGCGGCTTCGTGGGCAGCAGTCGCTCCTGCCCGTTGGCCTCGGAGGTAGGTGTGCCGGTGACTCGGGTCCTGGATCCCATGCAGTCGGCCTCCTTCGACTGAACCCTAGCGAGATCGACTCCGGCGTCCCGACCGTTCGACCGGCGTCGGGGCCACGGCTGTCACCCCGACGTGAGGCCTCCACGGTCTAGGCTCGGATCTCCCACGATCAACGAGGCACCTCATGGGCGATCCCGTCGACGTCACCACCACCTCGGCCTGGGAGGCGTTGTTGGCCCACCACGACGACCTCGCGGGCACCACGATGCGCGACCTGTTCGACGACGACCCTGCGCGGGTCGAGCCCCTGACCCGCCAGGTCGGTGACCTCCACGTCGACCTGTCCAAGCACGCCATCACCACCGAGACGCTCGACCGACTCGTCGCGGTGGCCGAGGCAGTCGGCCTGCCCGATCGGCTCGCCGCCATGTTCGCGGGCGAACACGTCAACCCCACCGAGGACCGGGCTGTCCTGCACACCGCCCTGCGCCTGCCCCGCGACGCCGACCTGGTCGTGGACGGACAGGACGTCGTGGCCGATGTCCACGAGGTGCTGGACCGGATGGGTGACGTCAGCGACCGGATCCGGTCCGGTGACTGGACCGGGGCGACCGGGGAGCGCATCCGTGCGGTGGTCAACATCGGCATCGGCGGATCGGACCTGGGCCCGGCGATGGCCGTGGAGGCCTTGGGCGCGTACGTCGACCGCGACATCGTGTTCACGTTCGTGTCCAACGTCGACCCGGCCGACCTCGCCGAGGCCCTGGTCGGGCTGGACCCGGCGAGCACCCTGTTCGTCGTCGCCTCCAAGACCTTCACCACGCTCGAGACGCTGACCAATGCGCGCAACGCCCGGCAGTGGTTGCTGGACGGCCTCGGTGCGGGCGACGAGGCGGTGGCGAAGCACTTCGTCGCGCTGTCGACCAACCGCGAGGGCGTGGTCGAGTTCGGCATCGACGAGGCCAGCATGTTCGGCTTCTGGGACTGGGTCGGCGGCCGCTACTCGTTCACCAGCGCGATCGGGTTCTCGCTGATGGTGGCGATCGGGCGCGAGGCCTACGGCGAAATGCTGACCGGCTTCCACGTCGTCGACGACCATGTCCGGACCACGCCCCTGGCCGACAATGTGCCGGTCCTGCTGGGCCTGCTGGCGACCTGGTACGTCGACGTCGCCGACGTGCACAACCACGTCATCCTGCCCTACAGCAACTACCTGCGTCGGTTCCCGGCCTACCTCCAGCAACTGACGATGGAGTCCAACGGCAAGTCGGTGCGGTGGGACGGCGAACCGGTCTCGTTGGCCACCGGCGAGGTGTACTGGGGCGAGCCCGGCACCAACGGCCAGCACGCCTTCCACCAGCTCCTGCACCAGGGCACGCAGGCGATCCCGGCCGACTTCATCGGCTTCGCCCGGCCCGTCACGGCCGACACGCTGGCCGACGACACGGTGCAGCACATGCACGACATCCTGACCGCCAACATGCTGGCACAGTCGTCGGCGCTGGCCTTCGGACGCACCGCCGAGGAACTCCGGGCCCTGGACGTGCCCGAGGACCTGGTCCCCCACAAGGTCATGCCGGGCAACCGTCCCTCGACGACGATCCTGGCCCCCGAATTGTCGCCGTCAACGCTGGGGCAACTGGTCGCGCTCTACGAACACCAGACCTTCACCCAGGGAGTCGTCTGGGGCATCGACTCGTTCGACCAGTGGGGGGTGCAGTTGGGCAAGGAACTGGCCAACGACCTGACCCCGCTGGTCGCCGACGGAACCGAGCCGGACCCGCCCGCTGATGCCTCCACGACCGCGCTGGTGGCGACCTATCGCCGGCTTGGCGACCGCGACTGACCGCTGGGTGGACCAGCCGGCCGGTCACGGTCGACGTCGCGCACCCCGGCGACCGGCCGGGTCAGCGGGTCAGCAGGAACTCGCGCAGGCTCAGGTCCGTGCCGCCCAGCGTCCGGGCGGTCGGGACCCCGACGTACCGCAGGTGCCACGGTTCCGGCTTGAAGCAAGTCCGGTCGCTGGCCCCGTCGGGATAGCTGACGACGAACCCGTACTCGGCCGCGTGGGCGGCGAGCCACCTCCCGGCCGGGGTGTCCGACAGTCCGCTGACCAGGTCCGGCAGCGAGGGATCGACGACGTCGATCGTGGTGCCCAGCTGGTGCTCGGAGTGACCCGGACGGGCCGTGCCCGGCGCCGTGACATCGGACGGGCCCTCGTCGTTGGCCATGCCAGACGGGGCCGACGTCGCAGACGGGGCCGACGTCGCAGACGGGGCCGACGTCGCGGACGGGGCCGACGTCGCGGACGGGGCCGGCGTCGCGGACGGGGCCGTCGTCGCGGACGGGGCCGTCGTCGTGGACGGGGCCGGCGTCGTGGACGGGGCCGGCGTCGTGGACGGGGCCGGCGTGTTCGTGAAGCTGGCGTCGTCGGTCGAATGTGCCTCCGTCGGCCCGGCGGTCGGCGACGGAGTCGGGTCGGCCGATGTCACCGGGCTGGGCCCGGGCGTCGTGGTGGACCCACGTGGGTCGGGCGTCGTGGTTGCCGCATCCCGAGCGGGCGTCGTCGGCGACGGATCCGGGTCGGATGACGGACCGGTCGTGCCGGGGCCGTACTCCGGATTGGCCGTCGCGTCCGTGGCGGCGGCCCTGGTCGCCGCGCGGGCGGCCTCGGCCCGCCACAGGACCCCCTGCTGGGCCTCGGAACGGAAACCCGAGACCACGATGAAGGGGGCATGGTCGGCAGCCGCGGCATCGTGCATGGCGCGCAGGTCGTCCACCACGACCTTGCGGACGTTGGCCACCTCGGTCCCTCGGTAGCCCAGGTCGGGGATCCCCACCAGGTCGGCCGGGGCCCAGTCCGTCGGCAGGCGGCGAATCGGGTCCACCACGACGGACCGCCAGTTCCGGCCCGGCGCCCGCACGGTGGTGACGGCGGACCCGCCACAGGCCAGGTCGACCGGGTCCAAGGCCGCCTCGTCGGACTCGTCCGTCGGGGACGTGGCCGACGTCCGGAGGTCACTGGTGCCGGTCAGCACGCGCGCGTCGGCAACCCCGGGGACGATCACCAGCGCGACGATCCCCAGGGCGGCGACGGCAGAGCGCGGCCATGACACGTTCGACTTCCCGACAACGGTTTCGCCGCCACCGTATCCGCGCCACAGGGTCCACCGAGGACGATCCGGGAAGCCGGTGGAGAACTCGCCGACGGCGGCCCGCCGGCGCGCGGGATCCGTGCCCGTCGACACCTCTCCGATTGTCCCGGGGGCACCGTGATCAGCGCTGGATGGCCTCGCGGCGCATCGGCCGGCGGAAGTCACCCACGTCCTGGGCGGCCCCGGTCCGCAGCAACGCCACCTGCCAGGCCGGCGAGTCGCCCAGTCCCCAGGACAACAGCCGACTGGCCACGTGTCCGGCCGATGAGCCCAGCACCGGGTCGCCGAGGTCGAGCGCCTCGCGCAGGCGGTCCGGGAGGGTCGCGACCGCGGCCGCGAAGAGCACCCGGTACCCGGCCCGCTGTCCCGGCGACAACGGCGGATTGCGGAGGAACGCCACGGCTTCGACCATGCCGGGCGACGGGGCGACGTCGGGATGCTCGGCCAGCCACGACGACAGCCCGTCGGCCGTGTCCGGCAACGGGTCGGCATCGAGCAGCGCCCCGAGCGCACGCTGTTCGTCGACGAACCGGTCCGGCCCGTCCGGGCCCAGGTCGTGCGGCGAGTAGGCCAGGTGCGTCGCCAGGAACGAGTCCGTCAGCGCGTTGTGCACCCACGCCGCAAGACCGGGGTCACCTGCGTCGTAGTGGCGACCACGGTGTGACTCGCCCACGACCGGGCGGTGGCGTCCGCGCACGAACTGGACCGCTTGTTCGACCTCGGGCATGGCGCCGAAGGCCGTCGCCGTGACGTAGAACGCCGTGCGCGACAGCCGCCCCAGGGGGTCGTCGCGATACCGGGAGTGGTCGCTCACCCCGGCGACGACCTCGGGGTGGCAGGCCTGCACGAGCAGACCGCGGATGCCACCGATGAACGTGGTGGCGCGTCCCATCACCTGCCACGTGGCCGATGCCGGCCCGAACAACCCCGGGTCGCCGAGGTGGTCGAGCGTGTCGACCAGGGGCGGGTCGGCGTGACCGAAGGGCTCCGCCGCCGCGGACGCGACGCGCGTACGGACGGCCTCGAGCAGCGGGTTCGTGGCCCGGCGGAGGGACCGCCGCGGCAGGGACGCACGCGCCATGGGGAGAACTCCTGGACGGACGGCCGACGCCGGACGCCCGGGACGGTATCCGCCGCCCGGTGCCCGACCGGCCGTCACCGCCGCGTCGACGTCAGTGGCGCACCCGGAAGGCGTCGTGGGACGACGGGTCCCGGTCCGTCGCGTCGACCTCGTCGACCCGGGCCGACGACGGACCGCCGGACCGCATCCATGCCTCGACCGCGTCGACCGCGTCCGGCGAGCCCTCGAGGTGAGCTTCGACCCGCCCGTCATCGCGGTTGCGGACCCAGCCGCGGACACCTCGACGGGTGGCCTCCCGACGAGTTGAGGCCCGGAAGAACACGCCCTGGACCCGTCCGGAGACGACGACCCGTCGTGCGATCGACGACTCGGTCGCGGCGGGTTCGTCGGACACGGTGGGGCCTCCGTCGGGACGTGCCGCCAGCCTGCCCGACCACCTCGGACCGTGCCAACCGGCACGCGGCCACCCGGCCACGACGACGGCGAACCCGCAGGAGTGACGGCCCGGTCCGCACGGCCCACCGTGCCGTCCGAGCCGTCGCTGCGGACCGGACACTCCCCCCGGACGTGCCTCAGTCGGGCGGAGTCGTCGTGGCCTCGGCTTGCTCTGACGAACCGACCCCCACAAGCGCGGGGTCCCGGTCGCGCCGGTCGTCCCGCAGGGTCGCGGCGGCGGACGGCGGCGAGGGGGGCGTCGGCGGCGTGTCACCATGAGTCGGCCCGCCGGAGCCCGGCCCGCTCGAGCGCGCGGCGCGGCGACGGCGCCACCACCAGGCGATCGCCAGCAACAGCCACAGCGGCGAGAGCCACACCAGCAGGACCGGCAACAGGAAAACCACGGCCCGGATCCCGAAGTCGACGAACGACTGCAGCGCCGACACGGTCGCGTCCCACGCGTTCGCGGCGACGTTGCCGGGGCTCCAGGGCAGCGGGAGGTCGTCGTCGGGTTCGGACTCGACCGAGGCCAGCAGCGACGGCGACGGCTCGACCAGCACGGTCACGGTCGACAACGCGACCTGCTCGCCGAGGTCGTCCTGGCGTCCCTCCAGCACCTCGATTTCCTGGCGGACCTCGCCGGTCCGGTCGAACACCGACAGCACGTCCTCGGTGTCCCCGCCCTCGCGCGCCTCGGTCAGCAGCACGAGCAGTTCCTCCTCCAGCGCCCGGAGGTTGCGCAGCCGGGCCTCGATGTCGGCGACCTGGCCGGTGACGTCCTCGACCGACTGGTCGCGCGAGGTGACCTCGGCGGCCGTCTCGGACACCGCTGCGAGCAGGGCGTCGAGGTTGGCCGCCGGGACCCGGATCGTCATCGAACCGCGCAGGATCCCGTTGTCGTCGCGCTCGAGTTGGGTGGCGGACAGGAACCCGCCGACCGCCGTCGCCGCCGCCTCGACGCCGTCGACCGTCTCGTCCGGTTTGTCGGAGGACAGCCCGATCGTGGCCCGGTAGATCAGGTCCCGGTTGGTCGTGGCGTCGGGTTCGGTGCCGTTCGGGTCCTGCGCGTCCGCGGCCGGCTCCTCGGCCGACTCGGTCATCGCGTCCGTCTCGGCCGCCGCCTCGCCTCGGCCGGCGAAGTCCGCGCCGTCGCCCGCCGCCTCCGGTGCCTCGGGGTCGACGGCGGTCTCGGCGCCGGAATCGTCACCACCGCAACCGGCCAGCGCCAACCCCACCGCCAGCACCAGCGCTACCGCGCGTCCTCGTCGTGTCCTGGTCATCCCGGGTCCTTCCCCGCTCGGGCATCACTCGTGGACGGTCCGACGCCACCGCGACGACGACGGTTGCATGGAGCCACGACGTGGCCGGATCGTCGCCCTGCAGCCACGACGACGAGCGGCCCGAAGGCCGCCCGCCGTGTCAGGGGACATGGAGCTGGAGAGGGGATTTGAACCCCTGACCTATCGCTTACGAGGCGATTGCTCTACCAACTGAGCTACTCCAGCAGGAGTCTCGCGCGCGGGCCCCGACGCCCATCGGCACGGCGGGACAGCGTACCCATCGCCGGACCACACCCTGCGGGTCGGACCCGCCGGGGCCGTGACACACGAAGGCGTGGGTAGCCATGGAGGCTGACCCACGCCCGGTGTCGGTCGAGGTTCCCGCGCATCGGCGGCCAAGACTAGCAGATCGGGGCCGTTCCGGCGCCAACTGGGCCAACGTCGCCGTTCCCGATCGCCGCGATCAGTCGCCGCGGAGCCGTTGTTCGCGCCACGGGTCGGCGTGCATGTGGTAGCCGCGTTCCTCCCAGTAGCCGGGGACGTCCCGGTCGACCAGGCGGACCTCGGTCACCCACTTGACCGACTTCCAGCCGTAGCGCTGTGGCACCACCAGGCGCAGCGGTCCACCGTGCGCCACGTCCAGGGCGGCCCCGTCGTGGGCCCAGGCCAACAGCACCCCGGGGGCACGCACCGCGTCCACCGACAGGTTCGCCGAGTAGGCGGGATGGCCGTTGACCAGCACGTGCGTGGCCTCGGGCCGCGGCCCGGCCCGGTCCAGCAGCGTCGCCACGGGAATCCCGGTCCAGTCGTTGTCCAGCCGGGACCAGCCGGTGACGCAATGGAAGTCGCTGGTCACCGTGGTGGCGGCCGGGTCCGCCTGCAGGTCCGCCAACGACCACCGCGTGCGGGTGGCGACCCGGCCGGCGACCGTCAGCGTCCAGTCGTCGAGGTCCTGCGGCGGCGAGCCGACGTGCAGGACCGGGAACCCGGGCGTCAGGTGCTGGTTGGGCGGACGGCGATCCGGGTCGTCGACGGTCGTCGGGGCCCGCCGCATCCCGCCGGAGGGCACGGCCGTCGCTGCCAGGTCGGCACCGTCCAGGTCCAGCATCCGGCGCGACACCTGGCGGGCGGCTTCCAGCAGGTCGTCCCGGTCACCGTTGGCGTCCCGCAGGTCGTCCACCAGGTCGCGGGCCTCGAGCAGCAGGTCGCGGGCCCGGTCGCGCACCGCTACGGGGTCCGCGGCCCCCGGTGCCGCCTTGGCGACCTCGTCGGCGCGCACGAACAGGGCACGGACCTGGTCCAGGTGGGGGTCGGGCTCGGTGGGGTCCGCCATGCGTGGTCGCCTCCGGGCGCTTCGGATCAGGTCGTCAGGGCCGCCGGACGGCGGTGGCCACGTCGGCCGCGGTTTCGAGCAACCCCTTGGGGGTCAGGCGGTGGCCGACCAGGCGCCCGGGCAGCCGTGGCAGCCGTTGCAGCACCTCGACCAGCATCCCGATGTCGAGGCTGGCGCCGACCCAGTCCGGGTCGCCGTCCATCGCCGCGAACTCGCCGTCGCCCGCCAGCGAGCGCCGCATGGCCTCGGCCACCCCGATCGCGCCCACGCGGGCGTCATGACGGCCGGAGACCAACGAGTCGTGGGCGAGCGACGCGACCAGCGGTCCCACCGTGCCCGGGTCGAACGGGGTGAGTTGCGACACCAACGTCCCGGTCAGCACGGGCGGCGGCGCCGGCACCGGTCCGGAGACGTT
The DNA here is from genome assembly GCA_038233055.1 of Nitriliruptorales bacterium. Taxonomy (GTDB): domain Bacteria; phylum Actinomycetota; class Nitriliruptoria; order Nitriliruptorales; family Nitriliruptoraceae; genus Salsipaludibacter. Next base: position 20,009 of record JBBSMS010000018.1, on the reverse strand, counting down.
CGGCGGCAGTCCGCGGACGTCACGCATCACGTCCACGAGGTCGTGGTAGGCCCCGGTCTCGGGGCCGCCGACCTCGATGATGCGGTGGCGAGCCGTCGACGGTTGGATCACGACGTCGACCAGCACGTCCAGCAGGTCGGTGATGGCGATCGGCTGGCACCGCCCCGTCGCCCAGGCCGGGTGGACCAGCAGCGGCACCGGCGTGCGCGACGCGAAGCGGATCAGTTCGTAGGACGCGGACCCCGCCCCCAGGACGATCGAGGCGCGCAGTTCGGTCACCGACGGACCGCTGTCGGCCAGGATGCGGCCGGTCTCGATCCGGGAACGCAGGTGCGGGGAGAGGTCGTCGCGATCGTCGGCCAGGCCGCCCAGGTACACGATGTGGTCGACACCGGTCAGGGCCGCGGCCTCGGCCAGGGTGGAGGCGGCCTTGCGTTCGGCGGTGGCGAAGTCGACGATGCCCTCCTCCATGGAGTGCACCAGGTGGACCGCGACGTCACTCCCGAACAGGGCGTCGGTGACCACGCGCGAGTCCGTGACCTCGCCCTCCACGATCCGGACCCGGTCACCCCAGGGACGCGACCGAGCGCGGTCGGCCGACCGGGTCAGGACGACCACCTCGTGCTCGGCGTCGACGAGTCTTCGCACCAGCCGGGATCCCACGAACCCGGTCGCACCGGCCACGAAGATGCGCATCTCGACCCTTGACTCGACGGATCCCCAGCGTACGGCCACCGGTGTGCCCGACCGGCACGGGTGCGCGTGGTGGTGCCGGGGATCAGGGACCGTCGGGCTGGCTGGTCAGGGCCGCGACCAGGTCGTCGGGCGGACGGATGGGGCGACTGGTGGAGTCGGTGGCGCACGAGCGCACTCGGGCGGTCGCCAGGACGTCGTCGCCACGAGTCAGCCGCTGGTGCCAGATCGAGGTTGCCCGGCGCAACTCCCCCAGTTCGGTGGTGACCGTGAGCCGGTCGCCCAACCCGGCCGGGGCGCGGTAGCGGATCGTGACCTCGACCACGACCAACTGGATCCCACGGTCCTCCAGCGTGCGCAACCCGAACCCGATCGCGTCCAGCAGTTCGACCCGGGCATGCTCGAAGTAGTTGAGGTAGACGCCGTGGTTCACGTGGCCGTAGGCATCAAGTTCATGGAAGCGGACCCCAAGGCTGGTCGTCCACATCTCGCCCTCCCGGGTCGGCCACCCGGAACGCTAGCCCGCCAGTGCCGTTCGGCCTGTCCGGGACCCGGGTCGAGGGTCCCGCCGCCATGGATGCCCCAACCGATCACGCTCGATGCCCTTCCACCCGGACACGACCCGGTCCGAACGGCACCAGTCCGAGCCCCACCAGCCTCCGAGGCCCTTCCACCCGGCCTCCACGCAGGCGCAGGGGCACGCGCTGGCTGTGCGAGGTCGAGACGGTGCCGAGGTGGTGCGGGGTGCCGGGGTGGTGTCCGGGGCGCGGCGTCGTCAGGAGCGATTGGCGAAGATCGCCACGGCCAGCGGCAGCAGCAGGCGTTCGAGTTGCAACTGCGGCTGGGCACTGTTGACAACGATCGCTTCCTGCACCAGCGGGATCTCGGCCAACGCCCGCAGCGCCGCCGGCGTCGGCAGCGACGCAGCGTCTTCGACCGGGGACGGCGCATCGAGGTTGATCGCGTCGGCGGCGTCCGCACCGGCGCGGATCGCGACCACGTCGCACAGCACGGTCCCGAACTCCTCGAGGAACCGACAGGCAGCGGCCAGGCGGACCTGTCGCTGCTCGCGCTTGTGGCGGGCGCGCAGTCGGGCCTTCATGCCGGTGGGCCAGCCCCTCGGACCGAACGACTCGTCGAGGCGCTCCACCTCGGCGGTCTGGCGCGTGCCCTCGCCAGATGCACGCGCATCGGCCCAGGCAACCACCTCGGAGGTGATGGCGCCCACCGCGGACGGCCCCTCCGTGCGCAGGCGCTGCACGACCGCGAGGTGGCGGGCCCGGGCCACGTCCCGCACCAGTTCGGCCGGACCGGACACATCCTTCGGCGGCTTGCACTTGGTGTTGTCACACGTGGTGGGGAGTTGGGCCGGGTCGGTGCCCGGTCCCCCATGGACCCGGCCACACCAGGGACACTCGCGCTGGGTGTACTCGGCCAGGCGCGCCGGAGATCCCTGGGCGGCCCGCACCAACGCGGGCACCAGGTCGTCCGGCAGCCCGAGTTCGTGTGCGCGTCGGCCCAGGTCGGCCGCGCCCCACGCAGTCAGGTCGACACGCTGGCACCGGGACAGGATCGTGTCGAGCAGCGGCGCGGTGGACTCGGCCTCCAGCACCCAGACGGTGGATGGTGGCGGCTCCTCCAGCACCTTCAGGAAGGCGTTCTGGGTCGACTCGTTCATCCGGTCGGCCTCGACGATCCGACACACGCGCCGACGCCCCTCGACCAGCGTGCGCGACGAGGTCGGGATCCAGTCGTCCCGGACCGCGTCGACCAGGTGGCTGGCGCCCTCGGGCCGGAAGGTCACGACCGCCGGGTGGGTACCCCGAGCGATCCGGGCACAGGTCTCGCAGTCACCGCATCCGGCCCCGTCGGTCGGGCGGGGACAGTTGAGCGCAGCGGCGAGCGCCCCGACCAGATCCTCCTGGCCGACCCCGGCCGGGCCGACCAGCAACAGGGCGTGGGCCAGTCGATCACCCGCGACGGCTGCCTGCAGCACAGTCGACGCGGGCTGCTGGCCGATGACCTCGGCGAACGTTGCCGTCATCGCTCCGGCGACCGTCGTGCGCCGGTGGCCATCGGGCGCCCGGGCCCGTCACGGGCCCCGTCGACGTCGTCGGCATGCTCGATGTCGTCGATCGCAGCCGACAGGTCCTCGACCGTGTCGTCACCGAGGTCGTCACCGAGGTCGTCGTCGAGGTCGGCGTCGAGGTCGTCGAGCGCCGCGGTCGACGTGTCGTCGTCGACGAACGGTGGCGGGACGTTGTCGGGATCGACGTCGACCACGTGCGGGTCGAGCCGTCCCATCACGGCCGCGCGGATGCGGGCGTGAAGGGCCTCCACCGGCAGGGTGGCGTCCACGACCAGGTATCGACTGGGCGCCATCGCCGCGAGTCGTCGGAAGGCCTCGTTGACCCGCAGGTGGAAGTCCAGGCCGGCGGACTCGAGCCGGTCGAGGCTGGTCCCGGCGCGCTGGATGCCCTGTTCGGCCGGCACGTCCAGCAGCACCACCAGGTCCGGCTGGACGCCCTTCGTGGCCCAGCGGTTGAGGCGGGCGACCTCCTCGCTGCCAAGGCCGCGGCCGACGCCCTGGTAGACGATCGACGAGTCGACGTAGCGGTCGCTGAGCACCACGCGGCCGTCGGCCAGGGCGGGCTCGATCACCTCGGCCACGTGCTGGGCCCGGGCGGCGGCATAGACCATGGCCTCGGCGCGGTCGGACAGGGCCGACTCGGCGGGATCCAGGACGATGTCGCGTAGGCGCTCGCCCACCGTCGTGCCCCCGGGTTCGCGGGTGAGCACGGGTTCGATGTCGCCGCTGCGAAGGACGTCGGCCAACAACTCCATCTGGGTCGACTTGCCGGCCCCGTCACCACCCTCGAAGACCACGAACAGGCCCCGGGTGCGGTGGTCGGAGGCCAGGCGTCCGCCGCTCATCGCCAGCGCACGGTGGACCGACCAGCCGGAGTACACCGCGCCGGCCAGCGCGAGTACCCCGGCCACGATCAGGGTGATGCGCACGCCGCCGATCTCGTAGCCACCGGCCTGCGACTCCGGGCCCAGGATCCCGACCAGCAGGGGTGCCAGGAAGGTGGTGGCGAACAGGGCTGTGCGGACGCCGGTGTTGAAGGCTGCGAAGGTCCGACCCCGGATCTCGTCGGACGAGTGCTCCTGCAGCATCGTGTAGCCGGTCAGCAACGCGATGCCACCGCCGGCCCCCATCACCAGGGCCGGCACGATCGCCAGGTCCAGGCGTGGCATCAGCGCCGTCGCGATCAGCGCGCCCCCGGCCACCCCGATGGCGGGGGCGAACAGCCGCTCCTTCCCCAGGCGCGGTTCGAGCCAGGTCGTCGCGACCACGCCCAGGAACAACCCGGTCCCGACGATTCCCGCCAGCAACCCGAAGCCGTTCGGCCCGGCATTCACCACGCCGGCATAGAACTCGCCGACGGCGATGACGGCACCGGCGGCCAACGCCGCACCCATCACGCCGGTGATCAGGCCCCGGACCAGAGGCTGCGTGGCGATGAAGCGGAACCCCTCCTTCAGTTCCTCGGCCGCTCCCGGGCGGTGCTCGCGGTTCTCCAGGCGATCCGCCCGTCCCGAGATGCCGGGGATCCGGCTGACGAAGTAGGCCGACGCGAGGAAGGTCAGCCCGTTCAACCAGAAGGCCACGGCCGACGGACGCTCCTGCAGGAAGGTGATGCCGGGCAGCAGCGCGACCGCACTGACCACGGCGGCGTATCCGAAGAACCCGAGCGGGAAGGTCCCGTAGGTCGACAGCAGGCTCAGTTGGTTGGCCTGGACCAGACGCCCCCGCGGCACCAGGTTCGGGATGATCGCGTCCTTGACTGGGATGAACAGCGTCGCCATGACCTCGACCGCGAGCGTCGCCAGGATGAGCGCCCACACGTCGGTGGCGAAGGGGATCGACACCATCACCAGCGCGCGCCCGATGTCGGTGAAGATCAGCAGGCGGCGGCGGTCCCAGCGATCCGCGAACACGCCGGCGATCGGACCCAGCAGGACCGTGGGAAGGAAGCGCGCGGCCAGGACCGCGGACAACCCGAAGGCCGCCCCGCGCGTGTTCGAGCCCAGGATGCTGGTGGTGAACGCCGTGATCGCGGCGAAGCCCATCCAGTCGCCCAGGGACGAGGCCAAGGAGGCATACAACACCCACTTGAAGGGGGAGCGCAGGACCGGACGGAACTGGCCGCCACCGACGGCCTCGTCGACGGAGGCCCGCTCGCCCTGCGGGTTCGACTCGTCTTCCATCTGCCGGATGGTAACCGTCGCCTGCCGCGGCCCCCACGAGGCACCCCGTCCGTCCGCACCGTGATGGCTCGGGGGTCGCCGACGCCGGGCGGCCGGTCCACGGGTGGTCCACGGATGGTCGTGCACGCCCCCGGACGGCGACGACCGGGCGACGACCGGGCAACGACCGGACTGGGGGTGGGGTTCGGTGGACGCGGACACCCGCGATGCGGCACAGTGCGCGCATCGTCCCCGGCACATTCGCCGGCCCCCGACCTGCACCGGAGCCCACTTCCATGGCCCACGTCGCCGATCCCGTCCTCCCCGACGACCACCTCGAGACCGCGACCTGCTTCCGCTGCGGCCATGCGGGCCGGCTGCAGTTCGCGGTCGAGCCCTACGCCCTGCGCCGCTGCCCCACGTGTGACATCGCGTTCATCTCGCCGCGACTCAACCTCGCGGGCCGCAACGCGCTGTACGACGACGCCAGCTACTTCGAAGGCAGCGTCTACTCCGGCGACGGCGGAGACGATGAGGGCGGGCTCGCGACCTTCTGGCAGCACCGCTGGGCCGACGGCCGCCTGGACACGCTGGCGGGCTACCGCCGCGGCACCGGTGGACAGGGGGGCCCGGACGGCCACGAGCGATTGCTGGAGGTGGGCTGCGCCTACGGGCTGTTCGCGGCCCGGGCCCTGGATCGGGGCTGGGACGTCTCGGCCATGGACGTGTCCGAGGCCGGAGTCGCCCACACCGCCGCCCGCCTGGGGATCGAGGTGCACCGTGGGCTGGTCGACGACGCGCCGTTCGCCCCGGGGTCCTTCGACGTCGTCGTGGCCTGGGACGTCGTCGAACACGTGCCGGACCCGGCGACCTTCCTCGGTCGGATCCGCGAGTTCCTCGCACCCGGGGGCACCGTCGCGTTGTCGTTGCCCAACGTCGACTCCCTGCCGGCCCGCCTGCTCCGCCAACGCTGGTGGACGCTGCGCCCGGACGAGCACATCTGGCACTTCACCCCGCGAACACTCGCGCGCACCCTCCACGAACTGGACTTCGAGCGGGTGGCGCTGACCGCCAACCCGCTCGCCCCGGGCAACCTCGGCCGCCTCGACTCGATGCTCGCGATGGCCACGAAGTCCGCCTGACCGGCCCCCCGCCATCAGTCGTCGAGTGCGAAGCCGTTCTCGAGCCCCCAGAGCACGGCCTGGGTACGGCTCCTCACGCCGACGCGCCGGTACAGGTTGCGGGTGTGGGTCTTGACGGAGTTGATGGACAGGTAGAGGACGTCGGCGATCTGGGGATAGCTGAAACCCTGCGTGGCCAACGCCAACACCTCGCTCTCGCGCTCGGTCAGGCCGAGGCGACGCCCGGGCCAGTCACCCGCCGCGGCCACTTCGTCCCCCGACACGTTGGACACCACGGTCTCGCCCATGTCGATCCGCACGATGGCATCGGACAGGTCGTCGCCGGTGAGTCCCTTGGAGAGGTAGCCGCGACACCCCCGCCGCAGGGCCTGGTCCACCAACGGCTGGCGGAAGTTCCACGTGTACATCGCCACGCGGTGGATGTTGTCGTCGTCCAGCGCGCGATGGACGTCGTCGCGGTGTGCCTGGCCCTGCGCGAACGTGTCGAACAGCGCCACGTCGACCCGCGTGTCGACCTCGCCGTCGTGGGCGTTGAGCTCGACGATCTCCACGAGGTCCGCATGCGGCTCCAGCAGGGCGGCCACGCCCTCGACGATGACGGGGTAGTCGTCGAGCACGGCGACGCTCACGGGCATGCAAGCCTCCATGGGTCACGGCACTTCACCCGACGGGGTGAATACGGATGCCGATCCGTGGCACATGGTAGGTGCAGGCCGTATCCCCGCGGCTGCTGCTGACGGGCCGATCGAACAGATGCGGCCACACCCGCTTGCCCGCCCCACGGAGGATCCATGAGCAACGTCACGCCACCACCCACCCCGCCCCCCACGTCGCGCTCCGGCTCCGCTGGACGCGACACCACCGATGTGGCCTCCGGTCAGACGTCCCAGGTGGCCGGCACCGCATCGGACGAAGCATCCCGACTGGCCGGCGAGGCCGGGGACCGGACCCACGACGTGGCCGACGACGCCCGCCAGCATGTCCGGGGGATCGCCGACGTCGCCGTGTCCCAGGTCCGCGACCGTGCCGACGAGCAGGTCACCCGGGCCGGTGGTGGACTCCGCCAGGCCAGCGACCAGGCGCGGGCCCTGGCCGAGGGTCGGACCGACGACGCCGGTCCGCTGAGTGACTACGCCGCCAGTGCCGCATCGGCACTGGGTGACTGGGCCGACCGGCTCGAACAGGGCAGCGTGACCGACCTGCTGGGCGACGTCACGGACTTCGCCCGCCGCAAGCCCGGTCAGTTCCTGGCCGGTGCGTTCGTGGCCGGCATCGTGGCCGGTCGGATCGGCCGCAACGTCCAGGCATCCGACGTCGAGGTGCCCGAATCGCCGAGTGGGTCACCCTCGACACCGCGTTCGGGCTCGATCGGCGTGGGTGACGGTGCAGACCGTTCCACCGACCGCAGTTCGGCTGGGGAAAGTCCGGGCGACGACCACGACCGCTCGGGCGACGGGCCCGACGACGAGCCTGCGTGGCTCCGAGACCGCGCCGGCCACACGGACACCCAGCGCGTGGCGGGGCAGGGGACCGAGGCACCGCCGCCGACCCAGGCCGGAATCGTCGACGCGCCGGGACGACGGGCATGAGCGCCGGCCACGATCCCGCCCGGTCCCCCGACGGAGCCCACCCGGCCCCGGGGGCTCCGGCACCGAGCGCCTCGCCGTCCGACGTGGGCGTGGCCGACCTGCTCGGCCGCCTCAGTGACCAGTTCACCACCCTGCTCCGCCAGGAGGTCGAGTTGGCCAAGGCCGAGGCGAAGCAGGAACTGACCACGGCCGCCAAGGCGGGTGCCGGCTTCGGTGCTGCTGCCGTCACCGGGCACTTCGCCCTGCTGTTCCTGTCCTTCGCCGCCGCGTGGGGACTGGCCGCGCTGATGCCCGTCGGGCTGGCCTTCCTCATCGTCGGGGTGGTCTACGCGATCGTTGCCGCCGTGGCAGCCATGCAGGGCAAGAAGCAAGCCGACGACCTCGAACCGAACCTCGACCAGACCACCGACAGCCTGAAGGCCACCGCCGAATGGGCGAAGGAGAAGACCTCATGAGCGACACCAACCCCAACGAGACCGACCCCCTCACCCGTCCCGACGTCTCGGGCACCGAGTCCGCACACACGCCATCCGACGTCGCCAGCGAGCAGGCCCACCTGGAGGAGGAGCGCCGCATCCGGGCCGTCCAGCAGGCCGACGACCCCGCACGCATCCGTGACGAGATCCGGATGACGCGCACCCGCATGGACGACACCCTCTACGAACTCGAGGACCGTGTGGCCCCGTCGCGGGTCGCCGAGCGCAGCAAGGCCCGCGTGAAGGCGCGCTGGACGGACCTGCGCGCGAACGTCATGGGCTCGGTCGACGACCTCACACCCTCGTCGAGCAGTTCGGGAGGTACCAGCTCGTCGTCGCGAGGCGTCGGCGAGGTGGCGTCCGATGCGGCCGACCAGGCCCGTCAGGCGCCCCAACAGGTCAAGCAGAAGACCCGCGGCAACCCCCTGGCCGCCGGGATGATCGCCTTCGGCGTGGGTGCGCTGGTGTCCGCACTGCTTCCCGAGTCCGACCAGGAACAGCAGTTGGTCGAGGATGCGGCCGACAAGGTCGACCTCCAGCAGGTCCGGGGCGAGGTGGAACGGGCGGTGGAGGACGTTCGCGAACCCGTCCGGGAACGAGCGCAGGAGGGGATGGAGGACGTGAAGCAGACGGCCTCCGACCACGCCAGCGAGTTGCAGGACGAGGCCCAGACCTCGCAGCAGCGGGTGGCCGGCGACGCCAAGGACGCCGGCGAGGTCGTCCGGGACCACGCCACGGACGCCTGATGGCCTCCGATGGCGAGCGCGACCTCCCGGCCGGGAACCGCGGCCACCACGCCGATGCCCCGACCGACATCCCTCCCCGCGGATGGAAGGACACCACGACCGGTCGCGACGAACCCATGGGCGAGCGGGGGGCCGTCAAGGCCGACACCGTCGCCCGCTCCACCAACTGACCCCGCGTTCCACCTCGACCACCGACCGGTGTTCGGGCCGATCCACCGCAAGGATGACCGATGAAGATCCCCAAGGACCAGATCATGGACATGCTCCGCAAGGAGGACGAGCCCGGCGACGCCGACAAGGCCGACCAGGCCGACCGCGAACTGCCCGACCAGGTCGACACCGACGACCCGGAGCACCAGTCGATGCTGCAGAAGTTCGGCGTCGACCCGAGCCAGCTCATGAGCAAGTTCTCCGGCGGCCTGGGTATCTGACCAGCCGCCACCCACTGGCGGCGCGTCGTACCTTCGGGGGCTCGACGTGTGGCCATCCCATGCCGGTCCGCCTGTGGGCGGGCCGGCATGACCTCAGTCCGACGTTCGCCGGGAATGGCCCCAGAAGGGGCGAACTACGTCTTCTTCTTCGCCGTCTTCTTCTTCGCCGTCTTCTTCGTGGCGGCCTTCTTCTTGCCCTTGCCCTTGCCTTTCGGCTTCGGCTTGCGCTCGTCGACAGAGGTCAACGACGGCGCGGGCGGGTAGTCCTCGGGCTGCGACAACGGTTCGCCGCCCAGTTCGGGGTCGTAGGCCTCGACGCCCGACACGACCTCCATCGTGGTGATCTCCGGCAGCTCGAAGTCGTCGGCCTCGAACACGTGCTCCATGGTCGGGCCGGCACAGATGACGGTCGGCACCTTGCGGTTCCTGGGCGGCTTGCGCAGCGGGGCGCCGCATTCGGGGCACGGGTGGCTGAGCGGCACCGACCAGATCGCGAACTGGTCGTCGGGGTAGCCCGTCGAGCCCAGGAACGGCTTGCCGTACCGGCTCTTGCGCAACTCCATGAACGACTCGGGGTCCGTCGGTGACCGGAACGCCTTCACCTCACCGTCGCCGTTGGTGTCGCGGTAGACCGCCCGGTTCTGGACGTTGCGGATGCCCTTGCACTTGGGGTAGTTCTGGCAGCCGAAGAAGAGCCCGTACTTGCCCTCGCGCGGGATCATCAGTCCACCGTCGAGTTCGCACACGACGTTGGGGTCAGGCTCAGGTTCAGGTTCAGGTTCACCGACCGTGCCGTCGTCGTTGAGCGGCAGGGTCCCGTCGCAGTCCGGCCAGCGCGAGCACGACGCGAACCACTGCGACGACTTGCCGGAGAACACGCGCTCCATGGGCGCCTCGCAGACCGGGCAGTCGGCTGGCACGTGCAGCGGCTCGCGCGGCCGCTCGGGCTTGCGCTCGTCAACCCACGTGTCGACCTCCTCCAGGAACCGCGTGACCGTCCGGCACCACTGCTCGTCGCCGGCCGCGATCTCGTCCAGCGTCTCCTCCATCCGGGAGGTGAAGCCGACGTCGACGATCTCGGTGAAGTGGTTCTTGAGGAACACCACGACCACCTCGCCCAGCGCGGTCGGGAAGAACCGGCGCGACTCCAGCCGCACGTACTCGCGGTTGACCAGTGTCTGGATGATGGAGGCGTAGGTCGACGGACGGCCGATGCCTTCGGCCTCCAGCGTCTTGACCAGGGTCGCCTCGGTGAATCGCGGCGGCGGGGTGGTGAAGTGCTGGTTGGCCAGCAGTTCGGCGAGGTCCAGTGCCTGGCCCTCCTCGATGGCGGGCAGGGCCTCGGCCTCGGGCGACTCGTCGTCCTCGGCGTCCGGGTCACGCCAGTTGGTGTAGACCTTGATGAACCCGTCGAACTTGAGCACCTGCCCGGTCACCCGGAAGGTGAACTCGTCCTGGTCGCACACCACGTCGGTCGACACTCGGTCCTTGATGGCGTCGGCCATCTGGGTCGCCACCGTGCGCTTCCAGATCAGGTCGTACAGACGCAACTGGTCGGGCTTGAGGGAACTCGCGACCTGGTCGGGCGAGCGGAACGCCGAGGTCGGACGGATGGCCTCGTGGGCTTCCTGCGCACCCTTGCTCTTGCGCGAGTACACACGCGGCTTGTCCAGCGTGTAGCGATCCCCGAACTTCTCCTCGACCAGGTTGGTGATCTCGCCCAGGGCCTGGTTCGACAGGTTCACGGAGTCGGTGCGCATGTAGGTGATGAGCCCGACCTCCTCGCCCCCGATCCGCATGCCCTCGTAGAGCTGCTGGGCGGCGCGCATGGTCCGGGCGGCCGAGAAGCCGAGCCGGTTGGCTGCGTCCTGTTGCAGGGTCGAGGTGGTGAACGGCGCCTTGGGTCGCTGCTTGGCCTCGGTCCGGCGCACCTCGGCGACGGTGTAGGACCGTCCGCGGGCCCGCTCGGCCAGGTCGTTGGCGGTGTCCTCGTCCCCCACCAACAGCAGCTTCGCGAGCTTCTTGTCGTCACCCTCGGCCTTCTCGATGTCCTGGGGCTTGGCCAGCCGCCGGTCATCGACCGAGTACAGGCGGGCGTCGTAGGTGTCGGCGGCGTTGTCGACGTCGGCCAGGGTCGCGTCGAAGTCCCAGTACTCCTGCGGGTCGAACGCGCGGATCTCGTCCTCGCGATCCACGATCAGGCGCAGTGCCACCGACTGGACGCGCCCGGCCGAGATGCCCGACGACACCGTCCGCCACAGCACCGGCGACAACCGGTAGCCCACGATCCGGTCGACCGCGCGACGCGCCTGCTGGGCATCGACCAGGGCCACGTCCAGCGTCCGGGGCTGTTCGAACGCGGCGGTGATCGCCTCCTTGGTGATGGAGTCGAAGGTGACCCGGTGGGTGGTCGCGACGTCCAGTCCCAGTTCGTCGGCGATGTGCCACGCGATCGCCTCGCCCTCGCGGTCGAGGTCGGGCGCGAGCCACACGGTGGCGTCCTTGGCGGCCTTGCGCAGCGCGGACACGTGCTTCTTGGAACCCTCCGGCACGACATAGGTGAGGTGGCAGCCACCACCGGCGTCACCGACCTCGACGGCGAAGTCGGAGCGGGGAAGGTCACGGATGTGGCCGTAGGACGCCAGCACCTCGAAGCCGTCGCCGAGGTAACGCTGGATCGTCTTCGCCTTGGCGGGCGACTCGACGATGACGAGGTTGTCGGCCACGATGGGATCCTTGCAGGACGATGCGGTGGGAACGGACAACCCGTCCCGGACAGCCGCAAAGGTGGAGCGCCCGGACCGCCACGTCAAGCCGGGACCACGAACAGCAGTGGATTTCGGGGCGGCGGCGGACCGGCCCCCTTGGGGGCCACGGACCGGAAGTCGTCGAGCGCCCAGCGCACGACCGGGTCGGGTCATGGCAACGGAGGGGGACCGGACGTCGTCGCACGGCCATCGCCACGACTGGTCATCGCCCGCCGTGGCACCCTCCCACTTCCACGTGGCACCCTCCCTCTCCCCCGATCGGAGCCTCCCCGATGTCGCAGACTCGCGCCGTCGTGGTGGCCGTGGCCGTGTTGTTGACCATCAGTGGCTGCACCCCCGACGACGCACAGACCCGACCCAGCACCGACAGGACCACCACCGGGACCAACCAGACCGCCGGACCGGACGCGACCCCGGCCGTGTCACTGGACCTGGGCGTGGCCGACGACGCGGTGACATGGACCCCCGGGGACGGTGACAGCGCCTACCGAGTGGTCGACGACGACGTCGAGGTCACCACGATCAATCGGGACGCGGTCTGCACGAACGACACCTGCTCCCTGGGGTTCGGGCCCGACCCGGACGAACGCCTGGTCAGGATCATCGCCACGACCAGCGCCCGCGACGGCACCGCGACCGTGCCCCCGATCGCCCCACCCGAGGTCCGCGCGCCACGCAACGAGGTGCAGGTGGTGCGCATCGGCGACGACGACATTCCGACGGTCGAGGTGATCGCGACTGATTCCCGGCGGGAGGCCGTCGACCTGGCCCAGGGAGGTGGCCGAGCGCCCGAACGTGGTGACCGCCCTGCCGGATGTTCCACTCGTCCCACTGGGCCCCGACAGCGGCCAGCCGTTGTCCCTGGTCCAGCCCGGCCACGACGAAGCCGAGTACGTCCGGGCACTCCAACTCCCGGCCGCCCACGACGTCACTCGTGGGGCGCCTTCTCGGCGTTCTTCCCCGTGGTGGAGGACGCGACCCTGGAGCTTCGCAGCGGCCGGTGCCCGGACGACAGCGGCTGGTGCGGCAGCGCCCCGGCAACGCCTCCGCCACCGTCCGAGCCTCCGGCGGATCGCGCGCTGCTGCGCGAGGACGGCCTGGGGCCGGTGAACTTCGGGACGGCGTCCGCCGAGGCACTCGACGTGCTGGGCGACCTCCTCGGTGACCCTATCGAGGAGGAGGCCAGCGACCCGATCTGCCAGGCGACGGGCCGCTGGCTGCGCTGGGAAGACGACCTGGAAGTGACCCTGCTCGAGCGGGCCTACGACCCCGAGACCTCCGAGCAACTGGACGAACCGGTCGAGGTGTTCGCGGGGTGGGACGTGACCGGCGCCAGCCCGCTGACCACGGTGGAGGGGGTCGGCACCGGGACGACGGTGCGGGAGCTGCGGGGAGCCGTGCCGGGCGTCGAGGTGCGGCCGGCTCGCCGCGAGGACATCTTCGACAACGGCTTCCCAGTCGACCTCCCATCTGACTTCGAGTTCCCGCCCGAGGAGGAGTTCAGCATCCCGATCGATGGCGTCCTGACCGGCGCGACCCCCACGGGACGGATCCGCTCGATCTCGTCCGGCCAGGGCGACTTCTGCTTCGAGTGACCACGCGACGGACCAACGGGCGACGACGGTGCCGGGATGGCCCTTCGGGTAGGCTGCGCGTCGTTTGCCGGTCGCTCGGCCGGTCGTCGTGTGCGCCTCCCCGTCCAGTCCGACCCACTGCGGGTCGCCGGGACACTCCCTCGCCCACCGGGCCCCAGGGGTTCGGCAGGGCCGCCGCGCGCCACGACGGTGACGTCCACCCACTGGGTGGACGCCTGCCCGGGCGTCCGACACCGCCAACCTCATCCTTCGACACCATCCCGGGAGTGCACCCATGGGCTTCATCCCCTACCTCGCCGCCGTGGCCGCCGTCTGCGGCCTCGGCCTGGCCTGGTACTTCAGCGTCATCGTCAACCGTGCCGAGGAGGGCACGGAGACCATGATCGAACTGGCCGCTGCCATCCGCGAGGGCGCGCAGACGTTCCTCCGCCGCGAGTACCAGTGGGTGGCGGTGTTCGTGGCCGCCATGACGGTGCTGATCTTCTTCGTGCTGGACTACGGCCCGTGGGGCGCGATCGCGTACCTGATGGGCGCGGTCTTCTCGGCGATCGCCGGGATCGTCGGGATGCAGATCGCGACCGCCGCCAACGTCCGCACCGCCCACGCGGCGCGCGAGGGGGCGGCCAAGGCGCTCCCGCTGGCCTTCAAGGGTGGAGCCGTCATGGGCTTCACCGTGGCCGGCATGGGGCTGCTGGGCATCTCGCTGACCTACATCATCTTCGTCGACCTGCTGGCCGTCTCCGATGCCTTCTCGGTCGTGGCCACGTTCGGCCTCGGTGGCTCGTCGATCGCGCTGTTCGCCCGCATCGGCGGTGGCATCTTCACCAAGGCCGCCGACGTCGGCGCCGACCTGGTCGGCAAGGTCGAAGCCGGCATCCCCGAGGACGACCCCCGCAACCCCGCCACCATCGCTGACAACGTCGGTGACAACGTCGGTGACGTCGCCGGCATGGGTGCCGACCTGTTCGAGTCCTACGCCGGGTCCATCGTCGCCCCGATCGTCCTCGCCGCCCTGTTGTTCGGTGGCTTCCAGGCCGGCATCTCCGGCGACATCTCCGACATCGGTGAGGGCTCGCTGCTCCAGGCCGCCTACCTCTTCCCGCTCCTGATCGCCGCCATCGGCATGTTCGCCTCGATCATCGGCGCCCTGCTGGTCCGCGGTCGCGAGGGTCGGTCGCTGTCGTCCCAGCTGCACTTCGGGACCAACCTCGCCATGATCATCACCGGCGTCGTGTCACTGGCCGCCGGCTGGTGGCTCTTCGCCGACGTCGAAGCCGTCGACAACGGCCTGCTGCTCGGGCTGGTCATCGTCATCGGCCTGGCCGCCGGCTACGCGATCGGGTTCGTGTCCGAGTACTACACGTCCGACCACTACTCCCCCGTGAAGAAGCTCGCCCAGCAGTCCGAGACCGGCCCGGCCACCGTCATCATCGCCGGGATCGCCGACGGGATGCTGTCCACGGTCGCCTCCGTGATCCTGATCGTGGCCGCGCTGGCCGGGTCCTACGGGCTGGGTGAGGCCGCCTTCAGCGCCGAGGTCCTCGAGGCAGCCGGGCTGTCGTTGAGCAGTGGCGGCCTCTACGCCGCCGCCCTCGCCGCGATCGGGATGCTGGCCACCACCGGCGCCGTCGTCGCGGTCGACGCCTACGGGCCGATCTCCGACAACGCCGGCGGCATTGCCGAGATGGCCCACCTGCCGCCGGAGGTCCGCGAGGTCACCGACGGCCTGGACGCACTGGGCAACACCACCGCCGCCGTCGCCAAGGGCTTCGCGATCGGGTCGGCCGCGCTGACCGCGCTCGCACTGTTCCGGTCCTACACCGCTGCCGTCGGCCTGGACGTCATCGACCTGACCTCGGTCGAGGTCATCTCCGGGTTGTTCCTGGGTTCGATGGCGACCTTCGCGTTCGCCGCGCTCACGATGAAGTCGGTCGGCCGGGCCGCCCAGGCGATGATCGTCGAGGTCCGACGTCAGTTCGCCGAGATCCCCGGGCTGCGCGAGGGCAAGGAGGGCGTCAAGCCCGACTCCGCCAAGTGCGTGGACATCTCCACCGCAGCGTCGCTCAAGGAGATGGTGATCCCGGGCCTCATGGCCGTCGTGCTGCCGCTCGCGGTCGGGTTCTTCTCGCCCGCCGCGCTGGGTGGCCTGCTGGCCGGTGCACTGTCGACCGGGTTCATGCTGGCGATCTTCATGTCCAACGCCGGTGGCGCCTGGGACAACGCCAAGAAGTACATCGAGGCCGGCAACTTCGGTGGCAAGGGCTCCGAGAACCACAAGGCGGCCGTGACCGGCGACACCGTCGGTGACCCGTTCAAGGACACGTCCGGCCCGGCCATGAACATCCTCATCAAGGTCATGACCATCGTGTCGCTGGTGTTCGCCCCGGCCTTCCTGTGACCCACGAACCACGAATCGCCGGACGGGCCGTCCCTGCGGGGGCGGCCCGTTCGCTGTCCCATGGGCGACGCGGTGGTGAGCCAGGTCGCCGCCGAGCGTCGCGGGGACCCTCGTCCGCGGTCCGCGCGTCAGGTCGGGTCGAGTGAGGTGACGGCGGCCGTCCCGGCCGAGTCCGCCCGCAACCACGGCGGGGTCTCCGGATGCAGCGAACGCCCGGGAGCGGCAGCCACCCCGGCGGGCTCGTCGACGAGGCCATCGGCGTCGTCGCGGGTGCGGTCGTCGGCTGTCCCGTCCGCGTGGCCATCGGCGTCGTCGCGGGTGCGGTCGTCGGCTGACCCGTCAGCGTGGTCGACTGTCGCGTCCTCGCGGCCGGCGACGTCGGGCGCAGCGCCATCGATGGTCGAGGTGGTCGTGCCCACGGGGGTGGAGGTGGCCTGCTCGGCGGCGACCGGGTCGTCCGAGCGCTCGGCGCCGTCGGCGACAGCCGTGCCGTCGGGCACGGCGGCTGCCGCGAAGATCGGCTCGCCCGCGGCAGCGGCCATCACCCGTGAGCGGACGTCGGCCAGAGGTTCGGGACCCGTGCTCGACAGCACGTCGCCGTTGACGGTCACCAGCGCGAAGCCGTGCTGGCGGGACAGGTCCGACAGGAACTCCAGCAGGCGGTTGCGCTGGCGTCGCCGCAGTCCGGCCGAGGCGGGGACCGGCATGGGCGCACCCTCGCCCTTGGGGTGCAGGACGATGCCCGGGCGGATCCAACTGGTCCGACGCACCTCGACCTTGCTGATCCCGGCCCACAGCAGCCGGTGTTCACCGACACCGCCGCGGGTGTTGATGCCGTGCCGGTCCAGTTCGGCCCGCTGGCGTCCCCACGTCCGCGCCAGGAGGGCGGCCGCGATCATCGAGGGGACCTCGAACGACACCCGACGGTCGTCGATCCACAACAGGACGGCCGCGGCAAGGAACGCCAGCGCGACGAGGCCCCAGATGGCACCCACCACCCGACTGCGACGTCGCCCGATGATCACCGCCGGCCCATCCCCACGACCCACGGCCGACGACGGTCCACGATCGGGTCGGGTTGGACCTCGATCGTGATGTCGTCGAACCCATGGTTGACCAGCAGGGACTCGACCTCGGACTCGGTGGCCTGGCTGCGGTGGACTTCTCCCAGCGTGGCGTCGTCCACGGGTTCCATGTCGGCGGTCCCGCGGTAGCACGAGAAGTAGACCGGGCCGCTGCCCATCCTCGTCATGAGGTGGCCGAAGACCTGCGGCCACTGCGCCCGAGGGAGGTGGGTGAAGGCCGAGGACATCCACATCCCCGCGAAGGTGTCGACCGGGAAGGGCAGGTCATGGAGGAAGGTCCGCACCAGCGCGGTGCGTGGCATGAGCAGGCGGGCGTACTGCAGCGCCCCCAGCGACGCGTCCATGCCCACGACGTGCAGGCCGGCATCGGTCAGCAGTCGCAGGTCGGTGCCCGGGCCGCAGCCCACGTCGGCGACCAAGGCCCCACGGCCGGCCCACTCGGCGAATCGGCGGATCGCGGTGGACGGTCGCTTCATCCGGAACACGTGCTGGTAGTCGTCCGCGTGTTCGTCGTAGGCCGCAATGCTCAGCATCGTGCGGTCGTCGACCTCCATTGGACCTCCAGCGAGGTGGGCGGCGCGGTGGCGTTGCCAGGCGGCACCGCGCCCCGGGCTCGGCGAGCCACGGGCGTCAGGGACGCAGGGTAGTCCTGCCCGTTGCGGGGCACGAAGCGGCACACTGGGCCCGACTCGTGCCCGGCATCCTCCCGCCGCCACACCCCTGCACCCCGACCAGGCCGACCCGATGGATCCCCGCGACATCCTCGAACTCGTGGCCGCCTCGTCGGCCTCGGGGGCGACCTCGTCGGTGGCGGCGCACGGCAACGGCGACGACGGGGCCCACGACGACGAAGGCCTGGTCCACACCGCCCACCTGCCGAGGCGGGCACCCGAGTGGCGGGACCTGCCGCCGATGAACGACCTGTTGGCGTCGCGGCTGTCGCTGCTGGGCGTCGACCGTGCCTATGCCCACCAGATCGAGGCGATCGCGGCGATCCGGGCCGGCCACCACACCATCGTGGCGACCGGGACGGCCTCGGGCAAGAGCCTCGCCTACCAGGTCCCCGTCCTCGACCACCTCCTGGGCGATGACACGGCGACCGCGCTGTACCTGGCACCGACCAAGGCGCTGGCGCGCGACCAACTGCGGCAGTTCCGTGCCTTCAAGTTGCCGCAGGTGCGGGCGGCCGTGGTGGACGGTGACACGCCCCTGCCGGAACGTGACGCGATCCGACGACGCGCCAACCTCGTCCTCACCAACCCCGATCTCCTGCACCACTCCCTGCTGCCGGGACACCGGCACTGGGCCGAGTTGCTCCACCGCGTCCGCTACGTCATCGTCGACGAGGCCCACACCGCCCGGGGGGTGTTCGGCTCGCACGTCGCGCTCGTGCTGCGACGACTGCGGCGGTTGCTGGAGCGCTACGACGCCGACCCGACGTTCGTGCTGGCGTCGGCCACGATCGGCAACCCCGGCGACCATGCCGCCACCCTGACCGGGCTGGACGTGACCGCGATCGAACGGGACGGGTCGGGCCGTGGCCCGCTGGACATCGGGTTGTGGCAGCCGCCGTTCGACGACCGCGAGGAGGGCCGGCGCCGATCGTTGCTGGGCGAGGTCGGCGAGCTGCTCGCATCGTTCGTGGCGGCCGGCACCCAGACGCTGGTGTTCACGGGCTCGCGCAAGGCCGCCGAGGTGATCGCGGCCAACGCCCGCGACCGGATCGCCGACGACCTCCGGTCTGGCATCAAGTCGTACCGGGCGGGCTACCTCCCCGCCGAACGGCGGGAATTGGAGGAGGGACTTCGGGACGGCCGCATCCGGGGGCTGGCGGCGACCTCCGCACTGGAGCTGGGGATCGACGTGGCCGGGCTGGACGCGGTGGTGCTGGCGGGATTCCCGGGCACCATCGCGTCGATGTGGCAGCGCTTCGGGCGGGCCGGCCGCGGTGGCGAGTCGGCCATCGGGGTCCTGGTCGCCGGCGAGGACCCGCTCGACCAGTACCTGGTGCACCACCCCGACCACCTGCTCGGGCGACCGTCCGAGGACGCCATCATCGACCCGGCCAACCCGTACCTGTTGGCGCCGCACTTGCGCTGTGCGGCGCACGAGGCCCCGCTGGAGTCCAGCGAGGTCGGGCGCTGGTTCGGACCGACCGCGCTGGACGTGGCGGCCGACGAGGTGGTGACGGGACGGTTGCGGGAACGGTCAGGTCGGCTGCACTGGACCGGTCGTCGCGGTCCCGCCGGCGACGTCAACATCCGCTCGATCGGCACCGGCGAGGTGCGGATCATCGACGCGGTTGCGGGCTCGGTGGTCGGGACCGTCGACGCCGCCCGCGCGCGCGACACGGTCCACGACGGCGCGATCTACCTCCACCAGGGCACCACCTGGGAGGTCCTCGCCCTGGACCTCGACCGCGGGTTGGCCGCAGCCGAGAAGGTGCGCACCAACAAAATGACCCGGCCACGTCGCGACACCGACGTGACCATCGTCGAGGAGGTCGAGGCACGCGACCTGGGCGTGGTGCGGCTGTCGTTGAACCGCGTGGCCGTCACCAACACGGTCACCGGCTACGACGTGCTGCGGATCGGGTCGTCGGAGGTGCTGGCGAGCGTGCCGCTGGAGATGCCGCCCCTGCACCTGGACACCGTGGCCGTGACGTGGACGGTGACCGAGGAGGCGCTGGCCGAGGCCGGTAGTGGCCTCGATCCGCGACGGTGGCCGGGTTCGTTGCACGCGGCCGAACACGCCGCGATCGGGATGCTGCCACTCATCGCCTTGTGCGACCGGTGGGACATCGGCGGCCTGTCGACGGCGCGCCACCCGGACACC
>JBBSMS010000017.1:0-35139 GCA_038233055.1 Nitriliruptorales bacterium | reverse complement strand
TGCCGGTAACGTTCACCACGACGGTGCCCCTTCGCTGCGATCTCGTTTGGCCAGATACCTCCGAGATTCGCCGCGACAGGGGCACTTGTCACGGAACCGGCCCGACCCGGCCCTCACCCATCTGCAATATCAGGGTCAGAGTCCGTCGACCCAGCGCAGGACCAGGCTGACGCCGGCTGCCCGGATGAACGGCTCGGTGGCACGCGCGGTCGCCAGCAGCGCCTGGTCGGCATCGGTGGGTTCGTCGTCGCGCGCGTCGTGCCACGCCTCCAGCGCCGCGACCCCGGCCTCGGGGTGGACCTGCACGGCATGGGCCGTCCGCAGGCGCCACATGGTCGGGCCGTCCGAGCCCAGCAGCAGTTGCTCGGCCCCCTCGGGCAGCACCGTCACCTCGTCGTGGTGGTGGGCCACCGCGGGAGCCCCGTCGGGCCACCCGGCCGCCACGTCGTCGTCACGGCCGATCGCGGTCCGGTGCAGCGCGACGATCGCCGCCTCGGACACCTCCCGAGGGGCCACGCGTCCGCCGTGCGCCAGGGCCAGCAGTTGCGCCCCGAGGCAGATCCCGAAGACCGGCACCTCGGCCCGGTCGGCGGCGCGCAGGAAGTCGAGTTCTTCCTCGGCCCAGGCCTCGAGGTCGCCCGCCACGCTCATGCGGCCGCCCAGCACCAGCACCCCGTCGTGGTCGGCCGGGTCCGGGAGATCGTCGGTGGTGGCGTCGACCTCGACCACCTCGAGTTCCCGGGCCGCCAACGGCTCGGCGAGCGCCTCGAGGCCGACGAGTTCGTCGTGGTGGACGACCAGCAGCGACATCGCGATCCTCGGAACGGTCGGGGCTCCGGATGCTAGGGCCTGTCTGTCCGGAGAGGTGCCGCACTCGCCCGCCGCGGTGCGCAGGAATCGACGAGGTCATGTCATGCTTCGTTCCACGAGCCTCGTCATGGGCGTCGCGACACCACCCGGCGGGTCGGGGCCTGCACGGTCCCCGGCCCACCCGGACGGCATGGTCCGCTCGAAGGTCACGGAGGTGTGGACCGGGATGCCCGTCGCCACCTCCTCGCACGTCGCGGTGGCGAGGTCACAGGCGTTGAGGGTGCCGCCGGTCACCAGCCCGAAAAACTCCACGCCGCCCAGCTGCGCTCGTCCAGTTCCGACACGTACTGACGGCCGTCGGGCCCCAGCGTGAGGTCGACGATCGACGTGAAGCCGTCCAGGGCACGTGTGCACCCGGGGTCCACCCCGCAGCGCACGCCGGTGGCCCCGGGCTCGATCCGCCACACGCCGGACTGGCCGGTCGGGGCGGGGAACCCTTGAGCGGCCCGGTTCCTGCGGCGGGTGACCGGGAACAAGGCCGCCGACCAGCACCTGATGGCCCGGGTCACCGGCAACCATCGACGCGCCAACGAGCGGCGCGGCCGGTGACGCAGCCGCGTACGCCGCGCGGTGTCGGTCGCCGCGTGCGCCGGACGTAGGCTGCGGCCGGAGGTGCAGGATGTCCGTCGCGGAACTGGTCCATCGGGGTGATCTCGACGAGTTGGTGCGGGCGATCGATGCGGCGGCCACCCGGGACGACGTCGACGAGGTGCTGGCACTGCGCCTGGCCTGCCTCGACGCGGTCGAGTTCTCGGGTCGGCAACTGTGGGGGCCGGCCGCCTATGCGGCGTACCGGTTGGCGCTTGAGGCCCCGCCGGAGATGGCGGTGGCGGCCGTGCTGGACGCCGACGATCGCCACATGCTCGGTCCGCTGACCGAGGTGGTGGCCCAACACCACGAGTGGGCCGACCTCCGTGACCTGCTCCCGCCCGGCCCGATCCGTGGCACCGTGGCGGTCGAGCGGATCCTGCGGGGCGACGACCTGCGTGGGGACGAGGCGGCCGAGGTCGACCACCTCGACCTCCCGGCCCACTGGGTGGACTGGGAAGGCCCGCGCCCGCGCCTGGACTACCGGCCCGGCGAGGTCCTGGCACCGGCCCCGGTCGCCCGGCCGCGCGGGCCGGCGACGACCGCGACCGCGGCGGGTGCGGCGGTCGCCGACCCCGAACTGGCGCAGGCCTGGGAGCCGTTGGTGGCCCCGTGGACGGCCTCGCCCGACGCGCGGGTGGTCTTCGCGGTCGTCGACGGCCCGGTCGGCGGCGCCGTGGGGGCGGTCGCGCCCGGCCGCGAGGTGACCCCGATCGACCTGACCGACGCGGTCGTCGCCATGACCTGGGCGGCCTCATCGGGTGGGTCGGCCCGTCGACGTCGCGGGGGCGCCGCCGGTCGCTCGGCGACCTGGTGGGCGCTGCGGACGCTGGTCGCGCACGAGCCCGGCAGTCCGCCCGACGACCTGGAGGCTGACCTGCGCGAGTGGTCGTGGCACGCCTTCGGACCGGCCGCCGAGGACGGCTGGTGGTTGCGGATCGCGGCCGAGCACCCGGACGGCTGGAGCATCGCCATCGACGCGCGCGACCCGCCACCCCCCGACCTGGTGCTGCCGGTGCCGGAGGACTCCGACGATGTCGACAGCCCGGCCACGTCGGCCACCCCGGTCCTCGACCCGTGGGCCGACTTCGACACCGCCCTGCGCGACCTCGGCGATGGCTGACACCGACGGGTCGGTGTCAGCCGTCGCTCGTGACGTGGCGGCGGCGGTCGGGATGTGGTGGACTCGCGGCGCCGACGACGAAGGTGACGACATGGCAGGTGCCGAGCAGGAGGTCCACCCCGCGACCGACCCGGATCCGCTGGGCCCGCTGGCGGCCTGGGTCGGGACGTGGCGCGGTGGCGGGCACGGAGACTTTCCGACCATCGACGCCTTCGACTTCGTGGAGGAAGTGGTGTTCAGCGCCACGGGCAAGCCGTTCCTGGCCTACACCCAGCGCACCCGCCACGCGGTCGACGATCGCCCGCTGCACGTCGAGTCCGGCTACCTCCGCCGCGTGGGCGAACCCGCCGGCGACGGCGCTGTCGCCGTCGAGTGGGTGGTCGCGCAGCCGACTGGCCTGGCCGAGACCGCCGCCGGCACGCTGGCCGACGACGTGCTGACCACCACCGCCGTGCCCCACCGTACGCCGACCGCGGTCGAGGTCCGCGAGGTCCGTCGTCGTTTCGTACGGGCCGGCGACGACCTCACCTACGACCTGTGGATGGCCACGGCGGACGTCCCGACGACCACCCACCACCTGCGGGCCAGCCTCCACCGGGCCTGACCGCCCCCGGGGCATGCGCTCCAGGACGCGCCACCAGTTCCCGACGTCCCCCATCTCCATCGAGGGTGGGCGAGGTCCATTAGGCTCGCCGCGCAGCCCCCGAGCACCGACCTGTGAGACTCCCACCATGCTCCCCACCGAGGTCGCAGACCAGCGTGACGACCTGTTCATCCTGGACGTCCGCGAGGACGAGGAATGGGCGGCCGGCCGCATCGACGGCGCGCTCCACATCCCGATGGGCCAGTTGAACGCCCGGATCGACGAGATCCCGAAGGACGAGCCGATCGTGTGCGTGTGCCGGTCGGGCGGTCGCTCGGGCGCGGTCACAGATGCGCTCAACCGGGCCGGGTTCCACGCCGCCAACATGGTCGGCGGCATGCACGCCTGGGAGGCAGCCGACCTCACCATGGTCGACGACGACGGCGAGGGTGGCTGGGTTGCCTGATCCCCCAGCATGGAGGGGAGTCCACCACGGACACACCGACGGATGTTGCGAGCGAGCAACTTCAACGCGTCGGAAGGACGCGCGTCAGCGTCGCATGCTCGAGGCGCGTCCCATGCGGCTCATCCCGGTCAGCGGTGGCCGGTCGCTGGTCCACGGGGCGACCGGGGCCTCCAGCATCTCGGCCAGGGCCAGCAGCGGGGTCTCGTAGTTGACCCGCCAGCCGGCGAAGTCGACCCACGCCTCGTCGGCGTCGACCAGGTCGATGCCGACCTCGTGGAGGCGGTCCCACGCCTGGTCGAACTCCTCGCGGCTGATCGAGATCGGGTCGTCGGGCCGGGGGTCCGGGTCGTAGGGCAGTGCCCACTCGTCCGCGATCGCCCGCAACGCCAGGAAGCCGGCCCGGATGCACAGGGCCGCCGGGGCCTTGGGGCCGTGGACGACGGTGGAGTGCAGCAGGCTGGCGGCGTCCAGCACCGTCCCCGCGGCGGTGACCCACGACTGCGACGGGTCGCTGGAGCGGAACAGCGGCAGCGTGGTCAGGGTGGTGTGGGTCTCGGTCAGCTGCGCGAACCACTCCTCCCACTCCAGCATGGCCGTGCCCAGTTCCTGTTCATTGCCGATGCGGTGGTAGCGCCACAGCATCTCGGCGGCCGTCGGGGGTGTCCCGGCCCGCACGGCGAGCAACGCGACCTGGGTCTCGCGCTGCGAGAAGCCGGCGTACATCGTGGGCAGGTAGGCGATCAGCAGGGTCACCACGCCGAGCCCGAGGGTCGCCTCGGTGAACGTCAGCAGGTGGTGCACCACGCGGTCACCGGTCGCGAAGCCCAGCGTCAGCAACGACGAGCCGGACAGGTACAGGGCCTGCCAGGCCGAGTCGAGCACCGCCCTGCCGTCGTGGGCCAGTCCCGTGGCCAGGTACAGGCCGGCGAAGCCGAACCAGATCTGCAGCAGCCACGCGATCGGCATCAGGAGCAGGGCCACCGGGGCGAGCATCGCCAGCGCGCGCTCGCGACGGGTACTGCCGCGTCGGGTCGTCCGCGTCAGCACCCATCGGGTCAGCCGGGTCACGCGATGGGCGGTCCGGGTGTTGCCCCCGCGGGGGAGCACCAGCGTGATGATGGCCGAGGTCAGCGCCGACCCGACCAGGGCGACGCCCAGCAGGCCGACGACGACCCGCAGCGTGACGGCGGTCACCGCCGACCGCCGGCGATCAGGAGAACCACCACGCGGTCGTGAACAGGGCCGCGGTCCCGGCCGCCACGGCGAAGATGCCGGCCACGGGCCAGCCCCACTGGCGGCTCCACGGCCACACGGGCGCGGCCGCCACCGCCACCGCCAGCATCACCAGCGTCGGGGCGAGCACCCACAGGCCACCGCTCGGTGCCTCCGCCGCGGCAGCAGCCAGCGTGGGGAGGGCCAGCGCGGGCAGGGTGCGGGCGAACGTGGTCATGGGCTGCCCCGGTCCGGGGAGGAGGAGGTCGGAGTCGGGCGACGGCCGTTCGCGATGCGGTCGCCGACGACCGGCGCGCCACGTGGCCCCGCGGCGGTGGGTGCCTCCACGGCGGTCGGTGTCGGGACCGGCGTTGTCGGGGTGGGGGGATCGGTGGTCGACGGGGTCGGTTCGGTGGGCGCGGTGGACGAGTCGGTGGCGCCGGGCTGCGGGGTCGACTCGGTGGTCCCGGGCTGCGGGCTCGGCTCGGTGGTCCCGGGTTGGGGGGTCGGCTCGGTGGTCCCGGGTTGGGGGTTCGGGGTCGCGGCCGGGCCGCGGGCCGCCAGTTCGGCCTCCACGCGCCGGCCGATGCGCCGGACCAGGTCGAGGTCGCCACCGGAGTCCTCCACCAGGACCGCGATGCCGACGTCGTCGACCAGCATCAGCGCCCAACTGTGGACGGTGTCGGCCCCGGTGACGGGCGCCGTGCCGACGATGATCCCGACGTCGCGGGTCGAGATCGTGGCACCCGACCCGTCCACGGCGGCGGCTCGCGCGACATCCACGAGCCCCGACGTGTCGATCGGGATCCGCCGGGGGTCCACCGCGTCGTCCCCGACCAGCCACGGGGTCAGCCGGTCGCCGGACAACAGTTCCGCCCCGACCGTGGCCAGGTGCAGCGGCGTGGTCTCGACCCGGGCCTGGCCGATCGCGGCTCGCACCGTCTCGGCGGTGTCGCCGGGGGTGGGGAACGTCGGCGTGGCGGCCGCCAGCGGCAGCGTGGGCGCCTCGTCCCACCCGAACTCCGCCGCCATGTCGACCAGTGACTCGGGCGCCAGGTCGGCGCCCAGGATCGCCAGGGACGTGTCGCAGCCCGCGGCCAGCGCCTGGCGCAGCCGCACGTCACCGGACAGTGGTCGTGGCGAGGTGGCCACGGCCCCGGACCGGCTGGCCTCGGCCGGGCACTCGACCGGGGTGTCCAGGTCACGACCGGAGCGGACCAGCGTCGCCGCAGTGATCGGCATGAACATGTCGCCGGGGGGATAGGTGCCCTCCCATGCCCGGTTGTAGCCCGCCAGTGGGCGCGAGGCAGACGCCGCGATGCCGCCATCGGTCCGCACGGCGACGACGGCCACCTGGTTCTCGACGCCCTGCAACGCCGCCTCCACAGCAGCCTGGATCCGGGTGTCCAGCGACGTCGTCACGGGACTCGACGGATCAACCTGGGCTTCGCCCAGTTCCTCGACCAGGACGCCCTCGGCCGTCTCCAACACGACCTGCACCGTCTCGGACCCGACCAGTCGATCCTCGAACACCCGCTCGAGGCCGTTCAGGCCGACGACGGCGTCCGGGGCCACGCCCAGTTCCTCGGCCAGCGCGCCCTCGCCCGGGGCCCCCACCGACCCGAGCACGTGCTGCGCGGTCGTGGTCGTGGCGGTCGCGCCGGGGTCGTCAGCGGTCGTCCGGATGACACTGGGCAGGGTCCGCAGCCGCGACCAGGCCGCATCGACGTCGGCCGACGGCAGCGACACCACCGGGTAGAACCACGTCGGGACGAGGTCGTCGCGCGCCAGGACCTCGTCGAGCAGAGCCACCGACTGTGGCAGGACCTCGGCCCAGCGCTCGCGCAGGACGGCTTCGTCGCGGACCTGGCCGGGTTCGATGCCCAGCGTCTCGAGGTCACCGTGCACGGTCAGGGGGGTGCCGTCGGCCGCCAGGATCGATGCACGCGGGGTGTCGACCTCGCGCCGCACAAAGGTCGTGGTGCCGGTCAGTTGGGGGTGCAACGACGCGCGGTCCACCTGCACGAACCACCCACTCCGACGTCGGATCGCCTCGATCGAGGCCGTCCAGGCCAGCGAGCCGACGTCCCGGCCGGCGCCGGGGGTGGGGTCTCGGGTCGCCTCGGTGGTCGAGGGGGCGGCCGAGGGGGCGGCCGTGGCGGTCGGGGACGGGTCCGTGGGTGCCGCGGTCCCGTCCTCGGTGGCAGGAGCGTCGCCGGGCGTGTCGGTCGGGCCCGGGAGGTCGGCGAGGGTGACCGACACCGTCGTCGAGGCGGTCGCGCGGGACTCGCCCTCGTCGACCTCGCGCAGGATCAACGCCACGCCGGCCAGGTCCAGCTCCGTGCGCATGGTCGCGGTCGCGTTTAGCAACCCGTCCAGCCCGACCCGGTCGTCGGGGTGGACCAGGTCGGTCATCGCCTGGTCGTCGCCGGCGTTGAAGGCGTCGACGAAGGCGGCCAGCACGTCCGGTGCGCCCGGCCCGACCTCCCGAGGCGCCGTCCGGACCGACAACGAGGTCCAGCCGAACCACACGACGGCACCGACGGCCGCGACGGCGACCAGCGCGGCGAGGACATTGCGCATGGACCCTCCTGTCGGGCGTCAGGCTATCGGTGGACCGGCCTCGGTCCGTGGTGGCACGACGCGACCCCGGCACGACGCCGACCACCCCGAACGGCCGTCCGGCGGGGCCGACCCGAGGGCGCGGGTCGAGGGGTGACCAACTACCCTCGGATCCACACTCCAACCCGTGTGACAGGCCCACCGACGATGTCCAGTCCACGCTCCCAGTCCGAGCTCAACTCCTGGCTTGTCGAGGAGATGTACGAGCAGTTTCGGGAGGATCCGTCCGAACTGACCACCAGTTGGCAGGACTTCTTCGCCGACTACCGACCGGACGAGGCCGTCAACGGCGGCTCGGCGACCAACGGCGCGCCCGCGGACGGCGACGACGAGCCCGAACCGGTCCCGCTGCCGGCCGGGATCAGCGCCGAGGAGGTCTCGCGCCTGCGTGGCGCCGGGGCCCGCATCGTCGAGAACATGGAGGCGTCGCTGGCCATCCCGACCGCGACGTCGGTGCGCGACGTCCCGGCGAAACTGCTGGAGATCAACCGCCTCATCCTCAACAACTACCTGCGCCGCACGCGTGGCGGCAAGGTGTCGTTCACGCACCTGATCGCCTACGCCATGGTCAAGGCGGTCGAGGCCGTCCCGGCGATGACCAAGACCTACGTGGAGGTGGACGGCAAGGCCTCGGTGGCCCAGCCCACCGACTTCGGGCTCGGGCTGGCCGTGGACGTGGCCAAGGACGACGGCAGTCGCACGCTGCTGGTACCGGTCATCAAGGACGTCAGCACGCTCAGTTTCGAGGGCTTCCTGCGCGCCTACGAGGATGTCATCCGCAAGATCCGCACCGGCAAGCTCAGTCCTGACATGTTCACCGGGGGGCGCATCACCGTCACGAACCCCGGCACCATCGGCACGGTCCACTCGGTGCCGCGGCTGATGCCGGGCCAGGCCGCGATCCTGGGCGTGGGCGCGATCGACTACCCGGCCGAGTACCAGGCCGCCGACCCGGTCACCATCGCGCAACTGGGCTTGAGCAAGGTGATCAGCCTGACCTCGACCTACGACCACCGCGTGATCCAGGGCGCCGAGTCGGGGATGTACCTCCAGAAGGTCCACGACCTGCTGCTCGGCAAGGACGAGTTCTACGACCGGGTCTTCGAGTCGATGGGGCTGCCCTACGAGCCGGCCCGGTGGCGCACCGACCACGGCGCGCTGGACTCGACCGACGCGCTGCTGGAGAAGCAGATGAAGGTCGACCAGCTCGCGAACATGTATCGCGTGCGCGGTCACCTGATCGCCGACCTCGACCCGTTGCGGCTCAAGAACGTCCACATGCACCCGGAGCTCGACCCGACCTACTACGGGCTGAGCATCTGGGACAACGATCGCGAGTTCCTGGTCGACCTCGGCAGCGGCCCGACCAAGAAGCCGCTCGGCGAGATCATGGGGATCCTGCGCGACGCCTACTGCCGCACGATCGGGGTCGAGTTCGGCCACATCCTCAACCCGGACCAGAAGAAGTGGTGGAAGGAGAAGCTGGAGGGCGTCGATGACGAGCCCAGCCCCGAGGACAAGCACTGGATCCTCGACCGGCTCAACGCCGCCGACGCGTTCGAGTCCTTCCTCGGCACCAAGTACATCGGCCAGAAGCGCTTCGGGCTGGAGGGGTCGGAATCGCTGATCCCGCTGATGGACACCTTGCTGGAGGCGGCGGCCGACGACGAGGGCATCTTCGACGTCGTGATGGGCATGGCCCACCGTGGTCGCCTGAACGTCCTGGTCAACATCATGGACAAGGACCTCGACAAGCTGTTCCGCGAGTTCGACGGTGACATCGACCCCGACACCGTCCAGGGGTCGGGCGACGTCAAGTACCACCTCGGCCAGGAGTCGGTCTACACCTCGCGGTCGGGCAACGACCTGCCGCTGCACATGCCGCCCAACCCCAGCCACCTCGAGGCGGTGGACCCGGTCGTGGAGGGCATCGCCCGCGCCATGCAGGACGCCTACGACGTGCACGGCGACACCGGCACCTACCCGGTGCTGCCGTTGCTGCTCCACGGTGACGCGGCCTTCGCCGGCCAGGGCGTCGTCGGCGAGACGATGAACCTGTCGATGCTGCGGGGCTACCGCACCGGTGGCACCGTGCACGTGGTCATCAACAACCAGGTCGGGTTCACGGCCTCGCCCGAGGCCGGCCGGTCGTCGTTCTACGCCACCGACATCGCCAAGATGGTCCAGGCGCCGATCCTGCACGTCAACGGCGACGACCCCGAGGCCTGCGTGCGGGTCGCCAAGCTGGCCTTCGAGTATCGCCAGACGTTCCAGCGCGACGTGGTGATCGACATGATCGCCTACCGCCGCCACGGCCACAACGAGGCCGACGACCCGTCGTTCACCCAGCCGGAGATGTACCGGGTCATCGACGAGACCCGGCCGGTCCGCAAGCTCTACACCGAGCGACTGGTGCGCCGCGGTGACATCACCATCGACCAGGCCGAGCAGTTCCTCGAGGACTTCGAGTCCCGCTTGTCGACGGCGTTCGACGAGACCCGTGCCTCGGAGGAACCCGACGCTCCGATCGCGGCCGTCCCGGAGGAGTCCGCGGGCCCGCTGCCGCACGTCGACACCGGCGTCGAACGGGAGTTGCTGGACCGGATCGCGTCCGCCCAGTTCGACGTGCCCGACGGCTTCAACCGCCACCCCAAGCTCGACCGGATCTTCGACAAGGCGCGCCAGCGCTACGAGGCCGGCGACATCGACTGGGGGCTGGGCGAGACCCTGGCCATCGGGTCACTGCTGGCCGAGGGCTACAACGTCCGGTTCTCCGGGGAGGACTCGCGGCGCGGGACATTCTCGCACCGCCACGCCGTCCAGGTCGACTACGAGACCGGGGCCGAGCACCAGCCACTGAGCCACCTGTCCGGCGACCAGGGCAAGTTCTTCATCTACGACTCGTTGCTGAGCGAGTACGCGGTGCTGGGCTTCGAGCACGGCTACGCGAAGGTGGCGCGCGACACGCTGGTGACGTGGGAGGCCCAGTTCGGCGACTTCGCCAACGGTGGCCAGATCATCATCGACCAGTACATCGTGGCGTCCGAGGACAAGTGGAAGCAGACCACCGGGTTGGTCCTGCTGCTGCCCCACGGGTACGAGGGCCAGGGTCCGGAGCACTCGTCCGCGCGGATCGAGCGCTTCCTGACCCTGTGTGCCGAGGACAACATCCAGGTGGCCAACGCCACCAACTCGGCCCAGTACTTCCATCTGCTGCGACGCCAGATGCATCGCGACGTGCGCAAGCCGCTGATCGTGTTCACGCCCAAGTCGCTGTTGCGCTCGCGTGACGCCTACTCGCCACTGGACGACTTCGGATCGGGGTCGTTCGAGGAGGTCCTGGACGACCCGACCTTCAGCGGTGACGACGCCCCGTCGCGTGACGACGTGCGTTCGGTGGTGCTGTGCTCGGGCAAGGCCGCCTACGACCTGTTGCACGCCCGCGACGACCGCGAGGCGCCGTCGGCCATCGTGCGGCTGGAACAGCTCTACCCGTGGCCGGAGCAGCAGGTCGCCGACCTGCTGGCCAGCTACTCGCACGCCGCCGACGTCGTGTGGGCCCAGGAGGAACCCCAGAACATGGGTCCGTGGGGTTTTGTTGACGGGCGGTTGTGGAACATCCTCAACGCCCTGGGTGGCGGTCGTCGACTGCGTCGGGTCAGCCGGGTCGCCTCGGCGTCCCCGGCCACCGGGTCCCACGTCGTGCACGGCCAGGAGTTGCGCCAACTGCTGGACGAAACCTTCACCATCCCCCATGTCGAGTCCGCCGACGACTGACCTCCCAACCGTCGAGTGGGCGTCGGATCGGCAGCATCTTGCCGGATCCACGCCCAGCCGCCGAGGATGGGCACCGGCCACGGATGGGTACCGGCCACCAAAACCACGTCCGGTGGGCGTCGTTCCGTCCGGTGGGCGTCGTTGCGGCCGTATGTTGCCGAAACCACGCCCGGCTGGGGCGGACGACAGGAGGCACGCCGATGGGGACGCATGACGCGCTGCCGGACGAACGCAACCGCGACGTCCGGGTGTGGATCAACGGCGACCTGGTGCCGCGCGCCCGGGCGGTCGTGTCGGTGTTCGACTCCGGGTTCCTGGTCGGTGACGGGATCTGGGAGGGCATCCGCCTGCACGACGACGGCTTCGCCTTCCTCGACCGCCACCTCGACCGGCTGTTCGGCGGCCTGGCAGCCACCCGGATCGACCTCGGCATGACCCGTGACGAGGTCGTGGCGGCGTTGCACGAGGTGGTCGACGCCAACGACATGCACGACGACGTCCACGTCCGCCTGATGGTCACGCGCGGCGACAAGAAGACGCCGTCGCAGCATCCGTCGAACCTGGTCGGCGGCCCCAACGTGGTGATCACCGCCGAGCACAAGCTGGCCGACCGGGCCACGCGTGACGCCGGGATCTCGTTGTTCACCGCGACCGTGCGGCGCCCGCCACCGGACACGCTCGACCAGCGCCTGAACTCGCACTCGAAACTGCACGAGGTCATGGCACTGCTGCAGGCGACCGAGGCCGGTGCCGACGAGGCCCTGATGCTGGACCCGACCGGTGCGGTCGCGACCTGCAACGCGACCAACTTCTTCTGCGTCCGGGACGGTGCGGTGTGGACCTCGACCGCCCAGTACAACCTCCCCGGGATCACCCGGGCCGTGGTGCTGGACGTGGCCCGAGCCGCCGGGATCCAGGCCCACGAGGCACCGTTCACGCTGGTGGACGTCTACGCCGCCGACGAGGCCTTCGTGACCGGGACCTTCGGCGGCCTGACCCCGGTCCACACCATCGACGGCCGCACGATCGGGACGGGTGGGCAGGGCCAGATGACCGTGCGCCTGCGCGGTCTTTACGACCGCGCCGTGACCGCGTCCGTGCGTGGCCGGCCCACCTCGGTACCGGCACGTCCGGACCGCGGTGACCGCGGCGACGTCGCGGCCGGCGGTGGCTGCCTCGAGGTTCCGGACTCCGCATGAGCCCGTCACCAACACCCACTCTGCACGTCGAGCGTGCGCCTGAGCCCCGGATGCGGGGCCAGGGCGCACACTCGACGGGGGGTTGGGGCAGGCGGAGGTCGGGGAGGTGGGGGCCGATGACGATGCGGATTTCGGGGAGGTGGGGGCGATGACGACGCGGATCTCGTTGTGGAGTGGGCCGCGCAACGTGTCGACGGCGGTGATGTATGCCTTCCGGTCCCGTGCCGACACGACGGTGGTCGACGAGCCCCTGTTCGGCCACTACCTGCGCGTCACAGGGGTCGACCAACCAGCCCGCGACGAGGTCCTGGCCACGTTCGACACCGACGGCCAACGGGTCGTCCACGAGCAGTTGCTGGGCACGTGGCCGACGCCGGTCGTGCTGTTCAAGAACATGGCCCACCACCTGGTCGACCTCGACGACGGCTTCCTCGACCAGTTCCGCAACGTCGTCCTGACGCGGGATCCCCGCCACATGCTCCCGAGCCTGGCCCGCGGCATCCCCGAGCCGCAGTTGTTCGAGACCGGCCTCCCGGACCAGGTCCGGCTGGTCCGGCGCGACCTCGCGGCCGGTCGGGAACCGATCGTGGTCGAGACCGCCATCCTCCTGGCCGATCCGCCCGGGGTGCTGGGGGAGGTGTGCCGTCGCTGCGGGCTGGACTGGGACCCGGCGATGCTGGCCTGGGAGGCCGGCCCCAAGCCCGAGGACGGTCCATGGGCATCGTTCTGGTACGACTCGGTGCATCGGTCCACGGGCTTCGGCGCCCCCCGGGCGTCGACGCGGCCGGTCCCGGACCACCTCCTGGACCTGCTGGACACGTGCCGCGAGCTCCACGACGAGGTCGTCGCCCACGCGATCGGGCGCTGACCGGTCCCGTCGGGGCGCGCGCCGGCCGCCCACGGACCCGCCAGCGCCGGCCGGCCCCCGTCCCCGGTCAGGCGCCGGCGGCGACGTCCCACTCGATCTCGTGTTCGGGGCCGGCTGCACCGGTCGCGTCCACGTCCGTCCAGGTCATGCGGACGTCCTCGTAGGAGATCTCCACCTGCAGGATCGGCAGGGCGCCGACCGAATCCGTCCGCGCTGCATCGATGACGACATTTTCGAACACCTGGCGCAGGGGTGTCCGGAGTTCCTCGCCTGTGACCACGTGGTGGAGTTCGAACTGGTCGAACGACTTTCCCCGGAACGCCGCATGGACGAGGTACAGCCCGGCGCTGTCGAAGCCCATCCGCAACACCACGCGCCCTGGGGTGAGATTTCGACGACGACGGCGACCGCTGCCGGCAGCGTCGTTGGGCAGGACCCACGTGGACGACATCGCCTCCACCGGGATCCACCCCTCGTACTCGGCCACCGTCGACGAGCCCTCGATGTCGGGCACCGACAACAGCAGTCGACAGTCGAACTGGTCGCCGAGGTAACTGAGGTGGGGGTGGATGGGCATCACGGTCATGGCGCAGTCCTGGGGTCGCGTCCCTGCACTCTCGTCACCCGGGACAGGCCCGTCAAGCCCCCGGCCCCGGCCGACGATCCGCCTCAGCTCAGTCGAGGTCCGCCCCGAACCGCGCGTGCAGGTCGGCACGGGTCGGCGGGTCGGCGCCCGGGCGCGACACCGTGACGGCGGCCGCGCGAGCGGCGAAGGTGCCCAGCGCAGCCAGCACGTCGGCGTCCAGTGCCTCGAGCCCGGCCCGGTCCACGACCTGGGCGTCGAGCAGTCCGGCCAGCAAGCCGGCCATGAAGGTGTCGCCCGCGCCCACGGTGTCGGCGACCGTGGTCGCGGGGGCCGCGACCTCGACCCGGTGCTCGCCACCGGCCAGCACCGCGCCGGCGTCGCCCCGGGTGACGGCGACGAGGGCCACGCCGTTGTCGAACCAGTGGTCGACGACCGCGTCGACCGACTGGTCGGGGAAGACGAACGCGAGGTCCTCGTCCGAGATCTTGACCAGGTCGGCCTGTTCGGTCAGGTGCCGCAACCGGCCACGGGGCCCGTCGCCGGACCCGTGGACCATCGTGCGCACGTTGGGGTCGCAGGACACCAGGCGGCGGCCACGCTCGCGCGCCACCAGCGCCCCCGCCACCTCGCCGGAGTCCGGCAGGGCCGCGGCCACCGATCCCACTTGCAGCCAGGCCACGTCGTCGCCGAGGTCGTCCGGCAGGTCGTCGATCGTGACCACCCGGTCCGCCGTCTCCTCCCACAGGAAGCGATAGATCGCGCTGCCGTCGGCCGCCAGGTCCACCAAGGCGACCGCCGTGGGCGCGTCCCGTCGGGGTGCCGAGTCGGTCGCGACGCCGGACGCCTCGAGGTGGGCGGCCAGCAGGTCCCCCCAACGATCAGTCGACAGTCCACCGAGGAACCGCGCCGGGTGCCCGAGCCGGGCGACCGCGACCGCGATGTTGGCGGGCGCCCCTCCTTCGGCGGCGTGGAAGGCACGCTCACCGTCGGGCAACAGGTCGACCAGCGCCTCACCCAGGACGGCCACGCCCGGCCGGGACGCGTGCTCGGGGGTCCTCGGATCGCCGGACGATGGCGTCGCGGCCGACATCAGTCCACCACCCGCACCAGCGCAGTCGTGTCGGTGCGCAGTTCGAGTCGGGTGTCGTGGACCGCGGCGTCGTCGCTGCTGGCCGCCACCAGGTCGCCGGTGCCGGGCAGGTCCACGGTCGTGGCGGGCCCGAAGTTGCACACGACCACCACGTCGCCCCGCTGCAGGCCCAGCAGCGTGCTGGTCGGCTCGTCGTCGGTCGCAAGCCAGGTCACGCGATCGGTGGCGAGCATCCCGTCCAGGGTCGCACGCGTCGCCAGGAACCGCCGCATCCGGTGCAACGGCGAGTCGGGGTCCTGCGACTGGACCTCGACGGTGTCGCCGGGGCCCCGGTTCGCCCCGACCGGGAGCCACGGCGTGCCGCTGGTGAAGCCGAAGTTGGGCGTGTCGGTCCACGGCATCGGCGTCCGGGACCCGTCGCGCCCGTCGTCGCGGTCGGCGTTGCGCACCGTCACCGGGTCCTCGGCGTCGCCGGGCGCGACGATGCCGTCGTCCAGCCCCAACTCGTCACCGGCCAGCATGACCGGCGTGCCCGGCAGGCACGCGATCAGGTGGAAGAACGCCAGGGCGCGGCGGGCCCCGACGGCCCCGCCCCCGAAGCGCGAGCCCGCACGCGGGTCGTCGTGGGACGACTGGGGCCACGCGAACTGGCCGTGTCCCACCTCCACTCCGGGTCGGACCATCGCCGCGACCTGGTCGCGGTCCCAGTCGGTGTGCTGCAGTGGGAGGAAGAACGCCCGGTGCAGCAGCCCGGGCTCGATGTAGGTGGCGACCCGGTCGGGCGTGGAGAGGTAGACCTCGCCCAGCAGCAGCGCGTCGTAGTCGTCGGCGATGGCGCGCCACGAGCGGTACAGCGCCGGGGTCTCGGGCTGGCCCATGTAGCCCGAGTACTTCAGGTCGTTGGCCTCGTCACGGGTCATGTCGGGGGTCGGCTCGTCGGTGTCGGCCCAGGTCGGGTCGGCCAGCATGCCCTGGGCGACGTCGACGCGGAAGCCGTCGATCCCGCGCTCGAACCACAGGCGCAGCACGTCCTCCATGGCGGTGCGGACGGCCGGGTTGCGCCAGTTCAGGTCGGGTTGTTCGGGCAGGAAGCGGTGCATGAAGTACTGGCCGGAGGCCTCGTCCAGCGTCCACGCCGGACCCCCGAAGATGGACTCCCAGTTGTTCGGGGGGCCGCCCTCGGGGGCGGGGTCGTGCCAGACGTAGAAGTCGCGGAACTCGGCGTCGGGTCCCGTCAGGGCGTCGCGGAACCAGGCGTGTTGGTCGGAGGTGTGGCCGGGGACGATGTCCATGAGGAGCCGGATGCCGCGGTGGTGCAGGGCGTCGCGCAGCGCGGTGAAGGCGTCCATGCCGCCCATGTCGTCGGCGATGGTGGTGTAGTCGGCGACGTCGTAGCCGTGGTCGAGTCCGGGGGAGGGATAGACCGGGTTGAGCCACACGAAGTCGACGCCGAGTGAGGCGATGTGGTCGACGTGGTCGAGCACGCCCCAGACGTCGCCGATGCCGTTGCCGGTGGTGTCGGCGAAGGAGCGGACGTAGACCTGGTAGCCCACCGCGTTGCGATACCAGGGCTGCGTGCCGGTCGGGTCCTGGGAGCGGGTCGGGACGGGCGTACGGGCAGTGGACACGGTTGCAGCCTTGGGGCGAGATCGATCGTGGACTCTAGTGTTCCGAGTCAAGGATGCGTTGGCGAATTCGGGCCCCACCTCGCCGCTGACCGCGTTGCCGTCGTCGCCGATACAGCCCCCCGGTATCGGCTCCTCCGTCGCCTTGCCAGCGACGACTTGGGACGCCGACTTCATCCAACAACCCCCGACCCGGAACACTGGGGGCGCAGTGCCCGCCGGACGCGGCCAGGCTGACGCGGCCGGGGCTTCGGTCGCCGCCGCATCCCAAGGTCCGGACCCGCAGCGCGCACACCGGGGGGATGGCGGGGGCCGGCGAGGTGGGCGACCAGGGATATCGTGCGTCGACGACTGCCACGAGGAGGCGACCCGTGCCGCCCGAGGACCACGGCAGCCGGGACGACGGCTCGATCCCGATGGCGGTGGGGGACGGGGCTGACCCAGGCGACGGTGCGGCCAGCACGTCGGGATCGGCGGCGGTCCGAGGCCCGGGGGTCCGTCGGTGGCAGTGGCTGGTCGGACTGGTGGTGGTCGTGGTGGCGGCCGGCGCATGGTTGCTGCGGTCGTCCGGCGACGCCGGCCCGGTCCCGGTGCACGCGCCGACGGTGCGTCCGGACCTGCGTTGGTCGCTGGACGTCGCCGTCGGGTCCGACGTCGAGGTCGTCGTGCTCCCGGACCCCGACGGCGACGACGTGCTGGTGCGCCGTGCCCACCCGGACGGTGGCGACGGTCGGCAACTCCTGGAGCGCTTCGACGGCGTGACGGGACGACGTGCGTGGTCGGTACCCGTGCGGTCGGACGACGTCGTGGTGCCGCTGCTCGGCGGCCGGCCCGTGGGCGGTCCCGACTACCGGGCGCCGGAGCCGGCCCGGGTCGTGGCCGTGTCGATGGTCGACGGGGCCGAGGTCTGGACCCAGCCCGGGTCGGCAGGAACCGCGGCGGCCCGCCTCGACGACGGCAGCCTGGTCGTCACCGGCAGTCGGGGGTGCGGGACCGTGGGACCGGGAACCGGGCGCGCCCGGTTCGTCCTGGCCAACGACGACGGCGTGTGCGAGCCGACCGGCGACCTGATCCGATGGCGCGACGGGGGCGACTGGGTCATGGTTGACGGATCGGGTGAGGAGGTGGCCCGCGTCCCGGCCACACGAGGCGATGTCGGCGAGGCGCGACGACCCCAACTGATCGGCGGTCTGATCGTGGCCCTGGGCGCCGACGCGAACGGCGGGTCGAGCGACCGGCAGGACCTCCCGACGGTCACGGCCGTGGCGACCGATGGGGGCCCGGTGTGGGATGCCCGGCTGGACGGGGGCGGGTGGTCGCGGATCGAGGACCTGGGCGACGGCCACCTGATGGTCCGCGGGCCGGTCGAGACCGCTGTTCTTGACGCCGCGACCGGGCTACGGACCGGCCGAGTCGGCGGCGCGCCGATCCCCGTGGTCGCGGCCGACGGCACGGTCCGACTGGTCGGCCCCGCGGACGGGCTGAGCCGACTGCAGGCCACCGGTGTGTGGTCGCGGTCCCCGGACGCTACCACCATCGCCCTGGTCGACCTGGTCGGTGATCGGGGTGGAGAACGGGAACTGGTCGTCACCAGCGATCCCCACGTCACCGCGGACGGCCTGCTGCTGGGGCACGGGCCGGACGACGACCGCCGAGTCTCGCTGTTCGCGCCCGACGACCTCGCGGTGGTCTGGGACCTGCCCACGGAACTGCGCTTCGCCCAGGTGCTGGCCAGCAGTGCCGGGCTGGTGGTTCTGGCGGGTGAGGTCGACGGGGCGCGGCGCCTCGATGTGTACGCGCCGTGACCGGTCGCGGCGGCCACCGCTGGCACCCGGCGTGCGGCACGTGGCACGACCAGCCATGGAGCGATCGGGTCGTCGGCCCCCCGGCTCGCCGA
This sequence comes from Nitriliruptorales bacterium, assembly GCA_038233055.1. Taxonomy (GTDB): domain Bacteria; phylum Actinomycetota; class Nitriliruptoria; order Nitriliruptorales; family Nitriliruptoraceae; genus Salsipaludibacter. The sequence continues at coordinate 16,633 of JBBSMS010000017.1, read as the reverse complement.
TTCCCCGCCCCGTGGTCACCGATCCCGACCGGTGCCGTCCTCCGCCTCGACGACCTGGACGATTGCGCAGGTGTCGGATCCGAGTCGCAGCGTCGGGCCGTCCACCGTGGCGGCATCGTCACTGGCCACGACCACCGTGCCCGGACCGGGCAGCCCCACCGCCGCGTCGTCGCCGAGGTTGGCCGCCACGACGACGTCGCCCCGTCGGAAGGCCACCACCTCGGGGCCGCGTCCAGCCACGTGACGCGGTCGGCCGCCAGCATCGTGGTCAGCCCGCGGCGTGCCGCCAGCAGCCGACGCACGCGGTTGAGGGCCGAGGCCGGGTCCCGGTCCTGGGCTTCCACCGTGTCGGCCGAGGTCCGGTTGGTGCCCAACGGCAGGGTCGAGCCACGTCCGCACCACCTCCTCGATCGCCGCGTGCACGGCGGGGGCGTGCCAGTTGAGGTCGGGTTGTTTGGCAGGAGCCGGTGTTCGGGCAGGAAGCGGTGCATGTAGTACTGGCCGGAGGCGTCGTCGAGGGTCCAGGCGGGGCCGCCGAACAGCGATGGCAAGTTGTTGGGTGGGCCGCCGTCGGCGGGGGTCGTGCCAGACATAGAAGTCGCGGTGGTCGGCGTCCGGGCCGGTCAGGGCGTTGCGGAACCAGGCGTGGTGGTCGGAGGTGTGGCCGGGGACGATGTCCATGAGCAGGCGGATGCCGCGGTGGTGCAGGGCGGCGCGGAGGGCGGTGAAGGCGTCCATGCCGCTGATGTCGTCGGCGATGGTGGTGTAGTCGGCGACGTCGTAGCCGTGGTCGAGTCCGGGGGAGGGGTAGACGGGGTTGAGCCACACGAAGTCGATGCCGAGTGAGGCGATGTGGTCGACGTGGTCGTACACGCCCCAGACGTCGCCGATGCCGTTGCCGGTGGTGTCGGGGAAGGAGCAGACGTAGACCTGGTAGCCCACGGCGTTGCGGAACCACGAGCCGTCGACGGCCGGCGTCGTGGGTGGGTCGACCGGGGGACGGGACACGTCAGGCCATGGGGGCGCCGGGACGGCTGCGACCGGCACGAGATACCGACGGGCGTCCCGGCGGCGATCCGCGGGCCACCAACTCGCGCGGCCGCCGATCTGGCATGCTCGGGGGACGTCGCCGTCATCGTCTCCGCCTGACGAACGCCGGTCCGACCGACCCGGCACCGAGGAAGGTCTGCCAGTGCCCGCCACCATCGACGACGTCGCGTCCCTGGCCGGGGTGTCCCCGGCCACGGTGTCGCGCGCGCTGCGCGGGCTGCCCAACGTCGCCGCGGCGACCCGGGAGAAGGTCCGGCGGGCCGCCGACCTGTTGGACTACGTCGCCGATCCGGCCGCCAGCGCGCTGGCCGCCGGCCGCACCTCGACGCTCGGACTGGTGGTACCGGGGGTCGGACGGTGGTCCCACGCGCGCATGCTGGAACTCATCCAGGACGTCGCGCTCGAGGCCGGCTACGACGTCCTGCCCGTGACCGTGTCGTCGGCCGGGGTGCGCGACTCGATCCTGGCCCGCCATCCCTTCCGGCGGCGCGTCGACGGGCTGGTCGTGGCCGAGGTCCCGTTCGACGAGGTCCAGGTCTCCCGGTTGGCCGAGGGTCGCCCGTTGGCCGCCATCGGGCTGGCGCTGGAAGGGGTCGACACGGTCTGTGCCGACGAGTTCGCGGGCATCGCGGCGGCGACCGACCACCTGCTCGCGCTCGGACACCGCAACATCGCCTACGTGGGCTCGGCGTCCCACGAGGACCACTTGGTCGCACCGGGCGCGCGTCGGGCCGGGTTCGTGGCCACCCTGGAGGCGGCCGGGGTCGACCATCCCGAGCACCGCCTGGTCGAGTCGCAGTTGTCGGCCACGGGTGGCGCCGCGGCCATGAGCCTGTTGCTGGACGAACCCCAGCCGCCGACCGCGATCGTCGTCGCGTCCGACGAGATGGCCCTCGGGGCGATGGAGGTGGCCCGGCTGCGGGGGTTGTCGGTGCCGGACGACCTGTCGGTGATCGGGGTCGACGACCAACCGGTGGCCCAGTTCGTCGGCCTGACGTCGGTGCGACGCGACGTGCCCCGCCTCGCCCAGACCGCCGCCCGTTGGGTGCTGGAACGGTTGGCGGACCCGGCGACCTCGCCCGCGCCGCGCCACCTGGTCGTACGCACGGACCTGGTGAAGCGCGGTTCCACGGCCCCGGCACCGTGATCGTCGGCCCTCGGGCGGCGCACGACGCCCTCGGTCTTCAAGCGGTTCTGCAAGCGCTTCCATGAAAGCCCTTGCATTCCTGGCATGCAGCGACGATCATGAGAATCTCGGCAGCACCGATCCCGGACCTGCCCCCCACCCGACGAACCCCACCGAAGGAAGCGCTCCATGGCCAGAGTCGAACTGAACGACGTGAACAAGTACTACCCGGACGGCTTCCACGCCATAACCGACCTGTCGATGGAGGTGGAGGATGGCGAGTTCGTCATCCTGGTCGGCCCGTCAGGCTGTGGGAAGTCAACCGCCCTGCGCATGGTCGCCGGGCTGGAGGAGATCACCAGCGGTGAACTGCGCATCGGTGACCAGGTCGTCAACGACATGACCCCGAAGGAGCGCGACATCGCGATGGTGTTCCAGTCCTACGCCCTGTACCCGCACATGACCGTGGGCGAGAACATGGGCTTCTCCCTGAAGTTGTCCAAGACCCCCAAGGACGACATCGAGAAACGGGTCAACGATGCCGCCGAGATCCTCGGGCTGGAGGAGTTGCTGCACCGCAAGCCCAAGGCCCTGTCCGGTGGCCAGCGCCAGCGCGTCGCCATGGGTCGCGCCATCGTGCGCGCCCCCAAGGCGTTCCTGATGGACGAACCGTTGTCCAACCTCGACGCCAAACTGCGGGTCCAGATGCGTGCGGAGATCGCGGCGCTGCAGGACCGGCTGGGTGTCACCACGCTGTATGTGACCCACGACCAGGTCGAGGCCATGACCATGGGTGACCGGGTGGCGGTCCTCGAAGCCGGGAAGTTGCAACAGGTCGACTCGCCACAGCGCCTGTACGAGAACCCGGACAACCTGTTCGTGGCCGGGTTCATCGGTTCGCCGGCCATGAACCTCGGGCTGGCGGACGTGGAGTCCACCGACGACGGCGGCATCGCCGTCAAGCTTGGCGAGAACCGGATGAAGATCGCAGAGGCCGCACTCGACAAGTACCCCGGCGTGGCCGACAAGGTCGGCTCCACGATCGCCGTGGGCCTGCGTCCCGAGCACTTCGAGCGCGAGGCTGACGGCGACCACAACCGCATGGACGACCTGGAGGTCGAACTCGTCGAGATGCTGGGTGCGGAGATGCTGGTCCACCTCAAGACGGACGTCTCCCCGGTCATCAACGAACAGATGCGGGCCGCCCTGGACGACGACGACGCGTTCGCGGAGTTGGAGCGCCAGGCCAAGGCCGGGGGCCAGACGTTCGTCGCCCGGTTCGATCCCGGTGCGCCGCCGGAGGTCGGATCGAAGATGACGGTCGGGTTCCGCACCGACAGCATGCACTTCTTCGACGACGAGTCGGGGCTTGCCCTGACCTGAGCACCACCCCGTCGTCGGGGGCCCGGACGGGCCGGTCGATGACGGACGGCCCACGTGGCCCGACCCTGATCGGGGTCGGGCCATAGCCTGCGCGCGTGTTTCCGGGCATTTCGACAAACCCGTGATCGTTCGTGCACTGTCCGCCTAGCATTGTCGTAGATCTGGTGAGGGCGCAACGGGGGATCGGCCCGCGTCGCCCTTCACCTGTGCAGGAGGACGACCATGAAGTTCAGGTCACGGATCGCGCTGGCCGCCGTGTTCGCCATGATGCTGGCTGGGTGCAGCGTCGAGGTGTACGAGGAAGGAGCGTTCGCGGGCGGCGGACCTGGCGCTTCGGGGGGTGAGGCCGTCCAGCAGGATGACAACACTGGGACGATCTCGATCGCCGGAGCCGCCACCGGGACGGATGGCGAGGCGATCCAGAACGTCATCGACGAGGGCGTCAACGCCAATGCCGACTACACCGCGACCTACACCGGCTCGGACTCCTTCGAGCAGAACATCGTCATCCAGATCCGGGGTGGCACGCCCCCCGACCTCGGCTTCTACCCCCAGCCGGGTGCTGTGGTCGAGCAGGCCGAGCAGGGCAACCTGGTCGCCCTGGAGGACATGGGCTTCGAGATCGCGGACCTGGAGGCCCGGTTCGGCAAGTACCTGATCTCCCTTGGTGAGTTCGACGGCAAGCACTATGGCATGCCGGACACGGTCAACTTCAAGAGTGCGGTCTGGTACAACAAGCCGGCCTTCGACGAGGCCGGCTACGAGATCCCCGAGACCTGGGACGACATGATGGCGCTGTCGCAGCAGATCATCGATGATGGGACCGCCGAGTCGCCGTGGTGCATCGGCACCGGCTCCGAGGGCGCCACCGGGTGGCCGGCCACGGACTGGACCGAAGACATCGTGTTGCGCCAGGCCGGTACCGACGCCTACGACAACTGGGTGACCGGTGACCTGAAGTTCGACTCGCCCGAGATCAAGGGTGCGCTCGAGACCTTCGGTGAGGTCCTGTTCACCGACGGCTTCGTCTACGGCGGCCACGAGAACATCTCCAGCACCGACTTCCGCGACGCGCCGGACCCGATGTTCGACGACCCGCCGAAGTGCCTGCTGCACCGCCAGGCGACCTTCATCCCCGCGTTCTTCCCCGAAGGCCTGGTGCCCTTCGAGGACTACGACTTCTTCAAGTTCCCGACCATCGACGGCAACGACGGCGTGCTGATGGCCGGCGGGCTCATTGCCGCCTTCAGCAACCGGCCCGAGATCGCCGACTTCCTGGAGACCTACACCGGCGAGGAGGCCCAGTGTCTGTACGGCAAGCAGGAGGGCTCCACCTCCATCTCGGCCAACGTCAACGTCGGTCAGGACTGCTACGACAACGAGCTGATCGGGCAGGCGTCGGTGTCGCTCATCGAGGCGTTGCAGAACGAGGTGGCGCGCTTCGACGCGTCGGACCTGATGCCGCCCGCCGTGGGCTCGGGTGAGTTCTGGAACGGCATGAACAACTACACCAACGACGGCCCGGACAACCTCGACAGCGTGGTCCAGGACATCGACGCGGCCTTCCCGGCCCCGGGCGAGGAACCCGCACCCACCGAGTCCGGGAGCGGAAGCTGAGTCCCACTCCGGCCATCGCGTTCGAGAAAGGGCACTCATGTCCCATGTCATGACCACGGACCCGGCGGGTCCGACGTCCACCGACGACCACGACGACGCCTGGCAGCCCACGGGCCCCACGCGTGGGTCGGGGCTGGTCGTCTTCATCCTGTCCGGCGTGGCCGCCGTCGCGGTCCCCGCACTCCTCTACCTGTCGTTGAACAGCAGTTTCAACTTCATGCAGAACCGCTTCCCGGCGGTGGTGACCGGCCTCGTCGCCATCCTCATCGCGGTGGTCGGGGTGTTCCTCCTCTACACGCTCGTGGACTACGCACTCAAGGCGTTGCCCGGCACCATCGGGGACCGTGTCCGGCCATTTGCCTGGTGCGGACCGGCACTGGTGATCCTGAGCATCTACCTCGTCTACCCGGCCGTCAACACGGTGCAGTTGTCGTTCCTCGACGCCAACAGCCAGAACTACGTCGGGTGGGCCAACTACCAGTACGTGTTCAGCGACGACGCGATGCTGCGGTCGCTGCGCAACACCCTGTTGTGGATCTTCATCGTCCCCGTCGCGGCGGTCGCCATCGGACTGGGCTTCGCGGTCCTGGCCGACAAGCTCCGCAGGCTGGAGTCGGCGGCCAAGTCCATGATCTTCCTCCCGATGGCGATCTCGTTCATCGGTGCGGGGATCGTGTGGCGCTTCGTGTACGCCTTCCGCATCGAGGGCGGCGGACAGATCGGAATCCTGAACGCCATCAAGGTCGGCCTGGGCGGTGCTCCCGTCGACTGGCTGCGCATCGGGGGATGGAACAACATCCTGCTGATGGTGATCATGGTGTGGTTGCAGACCGGGTTCGCCATGGTGATCCTGTCGTCGGCCATCAAGGGCGTCCCCGAGGACATCCTCGAGGCGGCCCGCATCGACGGTGCCAACGAGGTCCAGCTCTTCTGGCGCGTGGTCGTGCCCAACATCATGTCATCGATCGTCGTGGTGTTCACCACGATGGTGATCGGCGTGTTGAAGGTGTTCGACATCGTCTGGGTCATGACCGGCGGTCGCGACGGGACGGAGGTGATCGCGGAACGCATGATCCGGAACATGTTCACGTTCCGGGACTTCGGTCGCGGTGCCGCGGTGGCGGTCTTCATGTTCCTCGCCGTGATCCCGATCATGATCATCAACGTGCGACGGTTCCGTGAAGAGGAGGGCCTGCGATGAGTGCCACCGCACCGCCCGTCGAGGACACCCAGGACCAAAAGGCCATCAAGGGCACCGAAGGTGGTGTCGGCAACCCGACGACCCTGAACATCGTCCGCGTCATCGTCGGCATCATCGTGCTGATCTGGCTGATCCCGGCCATCGGCCTGCTGATCACGTCGTTGCGGACCCCGGGCGCCATCGCCTCGACCGGATGGTGGACGGTGTTCACGTCGCTGGGCGACACCGGCCAGTGGACGTTGGCCAACTACAACGAGGTGCTGGCGTCCAACGGCTTCGCCGGGGCGTTCCTGAACACGCTCGTGGTGTCGGTCCCCGCCACCATCATGCCGATCACCATCGCGACCTTCGCCGCCTACGCGTTCAGCTGGATGGAGTTCAAGGGCCGGTTCCTGTTGTTCGTGTTCGTGGTGGCCCTGCTGGTGGTGCCGCTGCAGGTGGCGTTGATCCCGATCCTGCAGTTGTACAACGGCGGTCCGTCGTTCGACATCAGTTGGATCTCACCCGTGGTCAGTGCGTTGACGCCCTACGAGGCGGCGACGGTCACGACCGGGATTCCGTTGAGCCTCAACGGATCGTTCCTGGGCGTGTGGCTGGCCCACACCGGGTTCGGGCTCCCGTTGGCCGTGTACCTGCTCCGCAACTACATCGGGTCGTTGCCGTCGGAGTTGATGGAGTCGGCCCGCATCGACGGTGCCGACCACTACGCCATCTTCACGCGCCTGATCATCCCGCTGTCGGTCCCGGCGTTGGCGAGTTTCGCCATCTTCCAGTTCCTGTGGGTGTTCAACGACTTCCTGGTTGCCCTGGTGTTCCTGGGGGAGACCGACGACGTCCGCGTGCTGACGATCGCGCTCAACAGCCTCAACGGCCAGTTCCAGAACTCGTGGCACCTGTTGACGGCCGGCGCCTTCATCTCCATGATCCTGCCCATGGTCGTGTTCTTCAGCCTCCAGCGGTTCTTCGTGCGCGGCATGACCGCCGGGGCGGTGAAGGGCTGACCTCCCCCGCCTCCACCCGAACGTGGCTGGGCATCAGCCTGGCCACGTTGGTGGCCACGGTCGCCTTCTGGTGCATGGCCTATGGCTTCGCCGTCGGTGTCGTCGGGACTCCCGGCGCGACCGACGGCGAAGGCGTGACCGCGGTCGCCATCGCCTGGGTCGGCGCCGCGCTGGTGCTGGTCCCGGTGGCCTTCGCGGTGGCCGCGTTCGTGTCCGGACGCACCAATGCCCTGGTGATGCTGCTGGCCGGGATGGGGCTGTCGGTGGCCTTCGGGTTGCCGTCCCTGGTGTTCCAGAACCCGCTGGCCTCGTTGATCGTGGGCCTGTGCGCGGGGGCGGTGGCCACCGTGGCCCGTCCCCCGCACACGCGCTGGTACGCCCGCGCGATCGCGGCCGCCGTCGGGGCCACCATCGTGATCGTGGGGATGATGGTGGCGTTCGAGATCACCGCGATCCTCGCGCCAGCCGTGCCGTTCACGTCGGTCGGCATCGGCGACCTGTTCGCCCGCCGCGATCCGTGGGCCGCCGGCGACGAGGAGCGCGAAGCGTCCGGCAGTCGATCATGATCGGCCGGTGTCCCGGTGCCGGCCAGAGAGCGCCGAACGCGTGGAACAGTAGGGTGGTGGGCTGGTGATGGGAAGCGGATGAGCGACGACCGACATCCCCAAGCCGTGCCCGGCCACGCCGTTGCAGCCGGCGATCACGCGTCGTCGGACCTGCCCGAAGTCATGATGCGGACGCAAGGCGACGAACCTGCCGAAGCCGACGACCCGCAGGCAGTGGCCGGAGACGACCGCCGCCGGTGGCCAGCAGTATTGGTGACGATGGCCGGGCTGGTTGGTCTCGGTGTGGTGTTCTGGTTGGTTCCCGCGCCACAGACGGCTCGCGACCTCCCGGCAGCCCCCGCCGGAGCCATCGACGAGCAGTGGTCGGTGGTCGTCGAAGGATCGCCGCCAATGCCCGGGAGCCCGGCGTCCGCGAGCACCACGCAGACGTCGGTGACCCTTGCAGGGGGTCGAGTTCTCAACACGATCAGGTCCGAGATCGGTCGTGTCGTGGCCCTCGAAGCGCGTGACGTCGACACCGGCGAGCGCATCTGGCGGCACGACGTGGACCAGTTCGAGTTGCCCGTGCTGGTGGACGCGCCACCGACGGCGGCTGATCCCCTCGGCCAGTGGTTGCCCAACACCGGTCCGGAGCGCCACCTTGTGGGCGTGTCGTTCGACGACGGATCAGCGTCCTGGTCGGTGGAGATCGGGCCGCACTTCCTCGCCTGGGTCGGTCCCGACGGGGAACTGTTCGCCGCCGGGAACGACCGCTGCGGGTTCGTCGCCCCCGAGTCCGGAGACTTCACCTTCCTCCAGGAGGCGCGGCGCTGCGCACCCGCAGCCGGCGGCCTCGCCCATCGGGTCGGCGACGAGTGGGTCGTCGTCGGTACTCGAGGTCAGTCCCTCGGCCGGTACCCGGCGCCGGCACCGGTTCCCCGGGTCGTGGCAGATGTCGTGGTCTCGGCTCGCGGCACGACGGTGACGGCAACACGTGCGAATGGCCAGGCGGTGTGGGCGAGCGACATCGGGCGCACGGTCGACGGCCTGGGGCAACGTCGCATCGGGTCATCGCACCTCGCGGCCCTGGTCGGCGACGAACAGTTCGTGTTCGATGTGGCGACGGGTGATCGATTCGGCCCCTTCTCGAAGGCCGCGCATCCCTTCGTGCTCGACGGGGAACTGCGGCTCCTCGACGACGGCTCGATCCCATCCGTGAACCGGGACGGGTCGGCTCCCTCGAGCCCGCCTCCCGACACCAGCACGGTCCGCGTGCTCGACGCGGAGGGTGAGGTCCTGGCGCAGCGAGAACTGTTGCTCGCCCAGCCGCTGCTGCTGACCAGTCGGGGCGTGCTGCTGTGGCAACAGGTGCGACAGGAAACCAGTCTTGCCCTGTACGGCTACGACGACCTGGCGCCCCGCTGGCGGATGGATGTCGATGGCTTTCCCACAGCTGGGCTGGCCAGTTCGGAGGAATGGGTCGTCGCCTCGTACGTCGACCGTCAAGGACGAACCCGGCTGGTCGGCCTCGGCTCGGATTGAGACCACAGGCAGGGAGTGCGATCCGCTGGGTCGCCCGTGCCACGCCCCGTCATGCCGGGGCTCGCACCCTGGGCGCCGTGAAGGGCTGACCCTGCCTGCACCACCATCCACGCCGACACGACGGTGGCTAGCCATCGGGCTGGCCACCGTCCTCGTCACGTTCGCGTTCTGGGCGCTGGCCTACGGCATCGTCGTGCTGTCGGCCGAGTCCACCCCGATCGGGGGCACGGACGACATCGAGAGCATAGATGTGTTGGCCATCGGGTTCTCGGTCTCCTCGGTGCCCTTCGCCTTCTTGTCGGCGGCGTGGGTGTCGCGGCGACAAGACTGGCCGATCGGGACCTTAGCGGCGATGGGTCTGGCGCTCGCCGTCGGCCTGCCGCTGCTGATCTTCCGCAACCCCTTGCCGGCCCTGCTGGCCGGCTTCTCGGCTGTCACTCGCCTGGTCCCATCAACCTGGCGAGTGACATCTCGGCCGGGTCCGTGGTTGCGCTGGCGAGGCTACTGGGGACGACCTGGCACTCCCGGGCCATCGCCGCCGCCATCGTGTCAGTGGTCGCCCTTGTCGGCTTCTCGATCGATGCGTTGTTCCTCCCGCTGGCCGTCATGGGCCCTGCACTGCCCTTCACTGCCATGGGCATCGCCGACGGCGTCGCACCCCGAGCCGCATGGACAGCCCCAGACGACCAGCCGAATCCATAGTCTCGTCCGCCGTGAGCGGGAGGTCCTGGTGATTGCCTGGTAGATGCTCCACTCGGTGATCGGTGAGGATGTGGCCGATCATCACCCCTTGGGCTGCAGGGTTCTACCCCAGCGAGTCGCGCAGGAGCCCCAAGCGTTCGGCGGCCAGAAGCGCCTCGGTGCGTGTGCCCGCGCCCAGGGCTGAGTAGACACGATAGAGACGGCGGAACATTGATCGCTCAGCGAAGCCGGCTGCTTCGGCGATCTCGTGGACTCGCTTTCCGGCGGCGAGTGCTTGCATCCACCCGACCTCTTCGCTGGTGAGCACGGATTCCGGGCCATGAACATCTTCGGCGCTCCGTGTGGCCAGTTCTTCGACGCTTCCACGGGGCAAGATGGAAACATCGTTGGTTGGGGCGTCGAGTGCCGTGACGAGGACCTCCATGGACGTCGTCTCAGGGAGCACATGGCTTGCCCCGGCGCGAACGTAGGCCCAGGTCGTGGTCGTGTCGACGTTTCCAGGGACGACGACAACAACGTCTGTCCCGCGGTCGGTCGTCAAACTTTCCACCAGTCCCAGGTCTCGAAGATCCGGAGCGCGCAGCACTGCTTGGGGGCCATCAAAGTCCTGAGCCAAGGCCTCAGGACGTACATGGTGACTGGAAATGCCTCGAAGCTCAAGTGCTGCGGACATGCCGTCGGCATGAAATGGGTGATCGGTCGATAATGGTGATATCTTGACGCACGACAAGGGCCTCATTCGGGGGCGACGGCACAGGCCATGCTAGTCGCGGGTCGGCGTTTCATCGGGTGCCCCTGGTGCGCGACCGGGCGAGCGCTCGGACCCGTCTTCGCCTTCTCTGCCATGTATGCAGTCATTGGCCTGTCGCGGATGCGGCAGGCCAACTGGCGCGGACAACAGATCAGCTCGGCCAGGCGGTCAATGACCAGCAGTCGATCGCGGCTCGGCGGGTGCCGAACCGTGATCGACTGCTGGCGGCCTATGGGACCGGCGACGTCCCCCTAGGTCGAGTTGCGGGCTGACACCTTTCGGCTGACCTCGGCCAGGCCCTCGAAGCACTGGCCCTGCTGTTCGGAGGCCATGACGGCGCAGTCCGGCCAGGCCGCCTGCTGTGCCTCGGTGGGTTGGTATAGCCACGCAAACGCCGCGGCAGCACTCTCAAGGTGCAGGACCCGACAGCGCTCAACCTCAAGGTCGGCCGTAGCGAGCTCCTGCTCGCTCTGGAAGCCGTTCAGGAGCGCCTGGAAGTCCCCGACCCCAAGGTTCCTGATCGTGACGCGGCCATCGACGCCCGCGGTGCATTTGCGGAAGCTCTCGAAGGATGCATCGATATCCTCGATCGTCACGTGCTGGTAGTCGGCGACAGTCGGACCAAGGTCCTCGACCAACTGGTCGAATGAGTCGACCCGCACCTGGTACTCGTGTGGCTCTATCGTAGGCGTGTCTTGAAGGATCCCTGCCCAGTATGCATCATCGGCCAACGGGACCGCCTGCCTCGACATTCCTCCACATTCCGACAAGGCGAAGAATGTTGACGATACCAAGAAGACAGCGAAAGACCGTCTCATAAGGCTCTCCTTCGTTCGAGATGAAAGTGTGAACTACCCGTGATTGATCTTGGGGCTATACTTCCATGAGCCGCCGTACCGCTTGCCCGCGTGCTCTGAGTGCCAGTACGCGCGGTGTGGCGCGCTCACAGCTGCAAAGGAGCGATAGGACGTTGAGCAACGCCCCGTCCACGTGGATCCGGTGTACCACTTGACACACGCCTGGACGGCGTAGCAGTCGCCCCACGATGGGTCGACGACCTCCTCCGTGGAGGCATAGATCTGACTGGAGTTGTGTGTGCTGTATCGATCCATGCCGCAGGCACCTGACACTTGCGCGGAGTTCAATACCGTGTGGGCGTCGGCAGGGGTGGTCATGAACGTCGAGACGAGAAGCAGGATCATGAGACCAAGCGTGGTCTTGACCTGCAGCGATGACACTACTTCTTGGACGGTGTGTGAGCGGGTGGACGAGGTGTTCATTCTGGAATCCGATCTCGGTTGTGGTTATTGGCGTCGCTGTTGCGATCGTCCTGTTCGTTCACGCAGGACGTGTCTTCTGGGCAATTTGTCCTTCAATGGTAGAGGCGCTTGGGTCCTTGCCATGAGCTCCCCGGCGTCTTGATGTAGTGAGCGCTGTGGCTGAAGTCTGCTGCTCCGTTGAGTTCCACGAACGCGGTCCGCTGCGTGGTCGTCGCGCTCTTGGATGTCCAGTACGTCCCGTTAAAGTAGACGATGCTTGCCTTGACGGCCGTGCAGTTGCCGCTGTCCTCTCTAGTTCTCGCCTCTATGTGGATCCCTTCGACGGCGGAGAGACCATCGAAGTAGCAGTTCCCAATCCGCCAACTGCCTTCTCTTGTGCTTGAAGCCATTGCGTTTGCGGGCACGGCAGCCAGAGCGCTTGCCAAGGCAATAAGTACGAGGAGTGTTGCCGTCCTTTGTCGCACTGAAGTGTTCAGGGTCCGCTGGTACATCGCGTGTCCATTCCTCGTGTCGGTTGGGTAGATGCCAGCGCATTGTCATTCGGATCCGTCAAGAAGTCCATGCCGTTACCCTTGGAGAGACTGCCGTCTTCGGTCATGTTCAGGCCGGGCCTTGGCACCGTTTCCCTACAGCCCTTCGCGCTGGGGCCACGTAGTGCAGGTCCAGGAACGGGCCGACACGTGTCGCCTGCTCTGCGGAGTAGAGTCCCAGCTCGTGGTGTAACTCGTGCACCTGCGGGTGGTGATCAGGGTTGAGGCGCGCCCTTCACGGTCGACTGTCGCGGTCCGGGTCCCAGCGATCCGCCGTCGGGTCATCGATAGCCTCCCCCCGACTAAGCAACCGGTGAGTTCGAGGAGGAGAACATGGCGCTGCGCCTGTTCGCGCGGACGGGGCACCCGGACTTCCTCGACCTGCCCTGGGAGATCCCGCTCGCGGACTGGGATCACCCGCGCCTGGAGGAGATCCCGGCCGGCCTGCACCGACACGTGGTCCGGTTCGTGCGCCACGACCACCGTCTGTACGTGTTGAAGGAACTGCCGCGCCGCTACGCCGAACGTGAGTACCGGTTCCTCAACTACCTCAAGGAGGAGGACGTCCCGACGGTCACGGCCGTCGGGGTCGTGACGGATCGTCGTGACGCCGACGGCGAGGAGTTGGAAGCGGTCATCATCACCCGTCACCTGTCCTACTCCTTGCCCTACCGGCTGCTGTTCTCTCGTCGGTCCGATCCGGAGCTGATCGAGACCATGCTGGACGCGCTGGCGGACCTGCTGGTCCGGATCCACCTCGTCGGGTTCATGTGGGGTGACTGCTCGCTGTCGAACACGCTCTTCCGACGTGACGCGCGGCACCTCGCCGCCTACCTCATCGACACCGAGACCGGCGAACTCCATCCGTCCCTGACCCGTGGTCAGCGGCTCTATGACCTGGAGCTGGCGGTCGAGCGCACGGCCGGGGAGTTGTTGGACCTCGAGGCCCAGGGACTGGTGCCCGAAGGACTGGATCCGGCGGACTTCGGCATGGACCTGGAGCAGCGGTACCACGACCTGTGGGGAGCGCTGACCGAGGTCGAACGGTTCTCGACGTCGGAGCGACACCGCATCGGCGACCGCCTCAGCCGGGTCAATAACCTAGGCTACGACGTGGGCGAGGTGGAACTCGTGAAGGTCGACGGCGACGAGATGGAACTGACCCTCCATGTCGTCGAGCCTGCCCGGTTCAAGCGCATGCTCAAGGACCGCACTGGCCTGGATGCCGAGGAGCGACAGGCCCGCTTCCTGCTGGAGGACATCGAGTCCTACGGCCGTTGGTTGGAGTGCATCGGCGACGGCGTGTCGTCGCAGCGCCTCCCGCGCCGCTGGTACCAGGACAGCTACCTCGTCGTGTTGGAGCGCGTTCCCGACGAGTTGTGGGGGCGGCGGGACGGGCCTCAGTTGTTCGCTGAGGTCGTCGACCACTGGCGGTGGATCATGGGCGAACGTGGTGTTGACATGCACCTGGTCGAGGGAGCCGACAACTACGTCGCGAACGTGCTCGCTCCCGCCGACGACGAGGAGGTCGTCGCCACCGAGGACGCCTTCTTCACCGAAAGCCCCCCCTCCGACCTCATGTGACCCCAGGTTGCCGTCTGGGCGTGGTCCCGGCAACATCCTGCGGGATCGACACCCACTCGGTGAATTCAACTGGTCGTTGCAACACCTCGACATGAGGAGAGTTGTGATGGGCAGGACACCAGGTTGGGCAGCGAAGGCGACGGGGCGGCCAGCGATGCGGTCGCCGGGACGGCCACCGGTGGCGCGGCGTGAGCATCGCCAGCAGTTCTGGGTGTTGATCGCTGAGGGCGCGACCAGCGAAGATGCCGGGGTCGCGGTCGGCGTGTCGCCGGCTGTGGGATCGCGCTGGTTTCGTCAAGTCAAGGTGGTGGCATGCCCAATGTCAGTCTGGTCCCGGTGTCGGGCGCTTCCTGTCATTCGCCGAGCGCGAGGAGATCGCGATCCTGCACGCCCAAGCGGTCAGCGTCCGTGAGATCGCCGCCGGTTGGGTCGGGCCCCGTCCACGATCTCACGCGAGCTACGTCGAAACGCCGCGACCCGAGGTGGGACGCTTCAGTACCGGGCCACCACGGCGCAGTGGCACGCCGACGGTCGCGCCAAGCGGCCCAAGGTCGCCAAGCTCGCCGTCAACGACCAGCTGCGCGACTACGTGCAGCAGTGGCTCGCGGGCGAGATCGTCCGTCCTGACGGCACACTCGTGGCAGGCCCCAGGTGGCGTTCAGGGGCCGCCGGCGCGGCCGCCGTCAGGACCGACGGTGGGCCAGGGCGTGGAGTCCCGAACAGATCGCCAACCGGCTCCCGATCCCGACGATGACACCATGCGGATCTCTCACGAAGCGATCTATCAGGCCCTGTATGTCCAGGGGCGCGGTGCCCTGCGTCAGGAGCTGACGGCGTGTCTGCGGACCGGACGTGCGCTGCGGGTCCCGGCGGCACGGACCCGCGGGCGTGGCAAGAACTTCATCGACCCGGAGCTGCTGATCCGCCAACGTCCCGCCGAGGTCGCCGATCGTGCCGTGCCGGGCCACTGGGAAGGCGACCTGATCGTTGGGCTGCAGAGCTCGGCGATCGGCACGCTGGTGGAGCGCACCACGCGGTTCACGATGCTGCTGCACCTGCCTCGCATGCAAGGTCACGGCGACGCCCCGCCGGTCAAGAACGGACCACCCCTGGCCGGCCACGGCGCCGAAGCGGTGCGGGATGCGATCGCTGCGACGATCACGACGCTGCCCGACCAGTTGCGACGCTCGCTGACCTGGGACCAGGGCTCGGAGCTGGCCCAGCACGCCCAGCTCCGCATCGATACCGGACTCGAGATCTGGTTCTGTGACCCGCACAGCCCCTGGCAGCGCGGCAGCAACGAGAACACCAATGGGCTGCTTCGCCAGTACTTCCCCAAGGGCACCGACCTGTCCCGCCACGGCAGCGACGACCTCGCCGCAGTCGCGGCCGCCCTCAACGGACGGTCCCGCAAGACCCTCGGTTGGCGAACGCCCGCCGAGGCCCTCGACCAGCTCCTATCCTCACCCCTAAAAGCCGGTGTTGCGACGACCCCTTGAACCCAGGCTCGACAGGTGGCTGGGTGTGGTGTGGTGGAGGGTGCGACGCCGGTTGTGCGTGATTCCGGCCGCATGTGGCCGCCCTGGACTCACGCTGGACATGGTGTGGGGCGTGAGGTGGGGCCGGCGGCGGACAGGTGGCCAAGGCGCGGCGGACAGGTGGCCAAGGCGCGGCTGACAGGTGGCCAAGGCGCGGCTGACGCGTGGCTCGGGCGCGGCTGACGAGTGGGTCAGGTGATGGTGGTGACGAGGTCGGTGAGCAGATCGGCGACGAGGTGGGGGGCTTCTTCCTGGGGGGTGTGGCCGGTGTCGAGTTCGACCAGTCGGGCGCCCAGTCTCGTCGCCGTGCGGCGGTTCCAGCGCGGGCGGATGATCCGGTCGTGCTGGCCCGCGACCACCGTGGACGGCGGCTGGACGCTCTCCAGGTGCCGGAGGAGGTTGGGCGGTTGCTCGCTGGTCATGACCGCCCAGATCCCGTCCGCCCAGCCGGGCAGCGTCGTGGGCTCGTGGTAGGCGGCAACGTCGTCGTCGCCGGCCAGCGCCTGGTCGTGCCAACTGCCGGTCGCACGCTTGAGGTCGATGTTGCCCGACAGTCGGCTCACCAGTGGGCTGAACAGGCGCCGCACGGGCGCGGGTCGCAACAGCGGCCGCAGTGGTGCCGGCATCCCGACGTCACCCGTGATCGCGGGCGACAACAGGAGCAGGTGGTCGATGCCGTCGGGATCGGCCAGCGCGGTCTCGATCGCCAGCGTCCCGCCCATCGACGAGCCCACGACGACCAGTCGTTCGATGCCGTGGTGACGGGCCACCTCCCGACCGGCC
>JBBSMS010000016.1:0-35315 GCA_038233055.1 Nitriliruptorales bacterium | reverse complement strand
TTCGGGTGGACGAAGGCGACGGTGTGGCCGGAGCCGCCGGGGCGGGGTTCGTCGTCGATCAGTCGCACGTCTTCGTCGCGCAGGTGGTCCAGGGCGTCGCCGACCGACGTGACGCCCAGGCCGAGGTGGTGCAGGCCGGGACCGTTCTTGGCGAGGTAGCGGGCGATGGGGGAGTCGTCGCGGGTGGCCTGGAGGAGTTGGATCCAGACCCCGCCGACATCGATCATGGCCTCCTCGACCCCGTCGGACTCGACCACCTCGCGGTGGTGGGCGGTCAGCCCGAAGGCGCGCTCCCACAGGTCCAGCGCCTGGTCGAGGTCGTCGACGGCGATGGCGATCTGGTCGATGCGGGTGACGTCCACGCTGGGTCCTCGGCTCGGCTGCCGTCGAGTGTGCCGCGCGACCCGCTCCGGGGACGACCGTCGGCGGGTGCCCGGCGATCCGACCCACCGCCGGACGAACCGGGTCGAGCGGTCTCCTAGACTCGACAGTCCGTCCCGGCCAGGAGTTCGACCATGCACGAGACCGTCGTCACCGCCATCGCCCGCACCCCGATAGGCCGCTTCGGCGGCGGCCTGTCGGCGTTGTCCGCGATGGACCTGGGTGCCCACGCGATCGCGGCGGCTCTGGACCGGGCCGGCGTCGCCGGGGGCGACGTGGGCTACGTCGTGATGGGCCACGTGCTCCAGGCCGGCCAGGGCCAGATCACCTCGCGCCAGGCGGCCCACGCCGGCGGGATCCCGCTGGACGTCCCCGCCGAGACCATCAACAAGGTGTGTCCGTCCGGGATGGCCGCCATCGCCCGGGCCTCGTCGCTGATCGTCCTGGGCGAGTTCGACGTGGTCGTGGCCGGCGGGATGGAGTCGATGTCGACCGCCCCGTACGTGCTGGACAAGGCCCGGTTCGGGTACCGGCTAGGCGACGGGACGCTGAAGGACTCGATGATGTTCGACGGCCTGACCTGCGCGTTCGACCACCAGGCGATGGGCGAGGCGACCGATCGCTACCAGACGGAGAGCCACGACTACAGCCGCGCGGCCCAGGACGAGTGGTCGGCCCGCTCCCACGAGCGCGCCGCGGCGGCCTGGAAGGACGGCGCCTTCGACGACGAGGTCGTGCCGGTCGAGGTGCCCCAGCGCAAGGGCGACCCGGTCCTGGTGGACAGCGACGAGGGGATCCGGCCCGGCACGACCGTGGATTCGCTCGGCGGGTTGCGTCCCGCGTTCACCCCGGACGGGACGATCACGGCCGGCAACGCCTCCCAGATCTCGGACGGGGGGGCGGCCCTGGTGCTGACGTCACGGGCGTACGCCGAGGCCAACGACCTGCCGGTGCTGGCCACGATCAAGGCCTGGGGCGCCACCGCCGGCCCGCTGTCACTGCTGCCCCAACCGGGCAACGCGATCCGGGTCGCGGCCGCGAAGCTCGACGCGGACCCGTCGTCGTTCGACCTCTACGAACTCAACGAGGCCTTCGCGTCGGTGGCGATGGCCGGGACCGCCGACCTCGGGATCAGCGAGGACATCGTCAACGTCAACGGGGGGGCGGTCGCCATGGGCCACCCCATCGGCTGCACAGGCGCACGGATCACGGTCACCCTCATCAACGAGTTGCGTCGCCGCGGTGGCGGACGTGGGGCGGCCGCGCTGTGCGGTGGCGGCGGGCAGGGTGACGCGTTGATCGTGGACGTGGCCGGCTGACCAATCGACCGATCCGTCGCGCTCGCGGTCGCCGCGGGTCCGGCGACCCCGTCGCGCCCACCACGACCAACGGCCCCGACGTGACCGACACGCTCGACGACCTGCTGGACGACCTGCTGGACGGGCGACGCCGTGCGCTCGCCCGCGTGCTGTCCCGGGTGGAGGACGGTCGTCCGGACGACCTGCGGACGATCGCGGCCCGGCTGCACCCGGTGGGCGGGTCGGCCCGCATCATCGGCGTGACCGGTTCGCCCGGGGTCGGCAAGTCAACCCTGACCAACGCCCTGACCGCCGCATTGCGTGCGGCCGGACGACGGGTGGCCGTGCTGGCCATCGACCCCTCGTCGCCGTTCTCGGGTGGTGCCCTGCTGGGCGACCGGGTCCGGATGCAGGGACACCACGACGACGACGGGGTCTACATCCGGTCGATGGCGGCGCGTGGCCACCTGGGCGGCCTGGCCGTGGCGACACCCCAGGCCACCGACGTGCTCGACGCGGCCGGGTTCGACGACATCATCATCGAGACGGTCGGCGTCGGCCAGTCCGAGGTCGACGTCGCGTCGACCGCCGACACCACCCTGGTGGCGCTCGCGCCCGGGATGGGGGACTCGATCCAGGCGGCCAAGGCCGGGATCCTGGAGGTGGCGGACCTGTTCGTGGTCAACAAGGCCGACCAGTCGGGTGCCGGCAAGCTCGCGTCGGAACTGAAGAACATGCTCGAGATGGGCCATGCCTCGGGCGCGGTGGGCGCCGACGAGGGCGCCTGGTGGCCCCCGATCCTGCGCACCGTGGCCGTCCGCGGTGAGGGCGTGGACGACGTGCTGACGGCCATCGCGGAGCACGGTGACCACCTGGACGCGTCGGGCGCCCTGGACGATCGCCTGCGCGCCCGCGCGGCCGGGCTGGTGCGTGACCTCGCGCTGGGCCAGGTCCGGGCCCGGTTCTCCGGCGACGGGGGTGACGAGGCACTCCTGCGCGACCTGGCCGACCGGGTCGTGGCGCGCGACCTCGACCCGTGGTCGGCGTCCGACGACTTGGTGGCGGCCATCGACGACGGCGCGACGTCGTGACCGACCCGTCGCCGGACCCGCCGGTCGCCCCGCCGCCCGCCCTGCCGTTCGACCCCGTGGCCGCGGCCCGGGACAACTGGGCCGCGCGCGACTGGGACCTGCCCGACGTGATGGCCGCGGTGACCTCGATCGCGCGCGTCCAGCAGGTCCTGTCGCGCGGGTGTGACGACGCACTGGCCCCGTTGGACCTCACCTTCGCCCGCTACGAGGTGCTGGTGCTGTTGACGTTTTCGAGCACGGGCGCGTTGCCGCTGGGCAGGGTGGGGGAGCGGCTGCAGGTCTCGCCGGCCTCGGTCACCAACGCCGTGGACCGACTGGAGGCGTCCGGCTACGTGGCGCGGGAACCCCACCCCACCGACGGTCGCGCCACCCTGGCCCGCATCACCGGGGCGGGCGCGGCCGTGGTCGGTGAGGCGACGACGGCGTTGACGGCGGCGCGCTTCGGGGTGGTGGGGCTGGGCGACGCCGAGGCCCGCCAGTTGGTCGACCTGCTCCGCCCCGTGCGCGCGGCCGCCGGCGACTTCCCCGCCTGACCGGCCCCCGACCGATGTCGGGTGTGCGCCCCCGCCCCGCATCCGGGGCTGATGCGCCCACTCGACGGTCCTGATCGGCCCGAGGTGGGACACGACGACGGCCCCGACGGGATGGCGGGGCCGTCGGTGGGTGGTGCGAAACGGTGCTCAGCGGGCGAGGGCCTCGCAGCAGGTGTCGGTGATCAGGCCGGCGACGACGTAGGGGTCGGCGTTGGCGTTGGGCCGACGGTCCTCGATGTAGCCCTGCTTGTCCTGCTCGACCTGCCACGGGATGCGGACGGAGGCGCCGCGGTCGGAGACGCCGTAGCTGAAGGTGTCGAAGCGCTGGGTCTCGTGCTCGCCGGTCAGGCGGTCCTCGATGCCCTGGCCATAGCCGGCGAGGTGCTTGTCGACCATGCCCTCCTTGCCCAAGGCCTCGGCCGCGGTGATGATCGCGTCGTAGCCCTCGCGCATGGCGGTGGTCGAGAAGTTGGTGTGCATCCCGGCGCCGTTCCAGTCGCCCTTCATGGGCTTGGCCGACAGCGAGATCTCGAGGTTGTACTTCTCACCCATGCGGAACAACAGGTAGCGGGCGACCCACATGTGGTCGCCGACCGCCAGCGTGTCGACCGGGCCGATCTGGAACTCCCACTGGCCGGGCATCACCTCGGCGTTGGTGCCGGAGATGGCCAGTCCTGCCTCCATGCACAGGGTCGTGTGCTCCTCGATGACGTCGCGGCCGTGGATCTTGACCGCGCCCACGCCGCAGTAGTACGGGCCCTGGGGGCCGGGGAAGCCGCCCTGCGGGAAGCCGGCCGGCCAGTTGGTGGTGACGTCGAGCATGGTGTATTCCTGCTCGAGGCCGAACCACGGCTCCTGGTCGCCGTACTTCTCGAACGCCTCGCGAGCCCTGGCCCGCGTGTTGGTCGGCAGTGGCGACATGTCCTTGGGGTCGAACGTCTCGCACATGACAAGGATGTCGTTGCCGCCGCGAATCGGGTCCGGGCACTGGAAGACGGGCTTGAGGACGACGTCGGAGTTGTCGCCGGGTGCCTGGTTGGTGGACGACCCGTCGTAGCCCCAGATGCCGGGCTCGGCCCCGTCGTCGAGGATCTTGGTCTTGGAACGGATCTCGGGCGTCGGCACGCTGCCATCGATCCAGAGGTACTCGGCCCGATAGGCCATGGTTGTGCTCCGGTGTTCGGGTATCAGTCGGTGGAGGAAGTGGACCGGTCGGATGTTTCGCGCATGTTTCGTCCGTGGTTCGAACGGGAGAAGACGACATTTGACGAGGGGCCCTGCCAGAAACCGTATGGCACCCGGGAGCGCTTGCAGGCCTCCCAGCCCGGTCGAACGCACGGTGGAGACGTCGATCCCGCCATCCTCGTCGTCCGCCGACGAGTGGGTGCTCGCAAAGTCTTTTGACGTCGAAAGACCTCGGTGTATGGTGGTGTGGACCGCGCGAGAGGACTCGGGATGTCAGACCAGGCAACCGGCGACGACGCCGTCCGTGACTGGCAGGACCGCTATGCCGCCGCCGGCGAGCGCGACGCGGACTTCGAGACCCTGTCCGGGATCCCGCTGGAACCCCTGTACGGCCCCCACAACACCACGATCGACCACGAGCGGATCGGGTTGCCCGGCCGGTACCCGTACACCCGTGGGGTCTACGCCTCGATGTACCGCACCCGCCCGTGGACGATCCGCCAGTTCGCCGGCTTCGCGGACCCGGACGAGACCAACCGGCGCTTCCACGACCTGGTCGACGCCGGCCAGCATGGGCTCTCCGTGGCGTTCGACATGCCGACGCTGATGGGCCTGGACTCCGACGACGAGCGCGCGATGGGCGAGGTCGGCCACTGCGGCGTGGCGATCGACTCGCTGGCGGACATGGAGCGCCTCTTCGACGGGCTGCCCCTGGGCGAGATCACCACCTCGATGACCATCAACGCCCCGGCGGTGACCCTGTTCGCCATGTACGCAGTGGCGGCGGAACGCCAGGGGTGGTCGCTGGAGCAGTTGGGCGGCACGCTCCAGACCGACATCTTCAAGGAGTACATCGCCCAGAAGGAGTGGCTGTTCCCCCCCGGTCCGCACCTTCGGCTGATCGGCGACCTCATCGAGTTCTGCACCCGCGAGGTCCCGCGCTACCACCCCGTCTCGATCTCGGGCTACCACATCCGTGAGGCCGGGTCGACGGCGGCCCAGGAACTGGCCTACACGCTGGCGGACGGGTTCGCCTACGTCGAACTGGGGATTGACCGCGGGATGCACCCCGACGAGTTCGTGCCGCGGTTCTCCTTCTTCTTCGACGCGCACATCGACTTCTTCGAGGAGATCGCGAAGTTTCGGGCCGGTCGACGCATCTGGGCCCGGTGGCTCAAGCAGCGCTACGGCGCCACCGCCGAGCGCGCCATGCTGATGCGCTTCCACACCCAGACGGCAGGGGTCAGCCTGACCGGCCAGCAACCGGACAACAACATCGTGCGGACCGCGATCGAGGCGTTGGCGGGCGTGCTGGGTGGCACCCAGTCGTTGCACACCAACGCGCTGGACGAGGTGCTGGCGCTGCCCAGCGACCACGCGGCCAAGGTGGCCCTGCGGACCCAGCAGGTCATCGCCGAGGAGACCGGCGTCACCAACGTCATCGACCCGCTGGGCGGATCCTGGTTCGTGGAGTCGTTGACCGACCAGATGGACGACCAGGTCGAGGAGATCCTGGCCACGATCATCGACATGGGCGACGACGGCACGGTGACATCCGGGCTGCTCGCCGGGATCGAGGACGGCTGGTTCATGGCCGAGATCGCCGAGGCCGCCTTCGTGTTCCAGAAAAAGCTCGACAAGGGCCGCTACCGCCAGGTCGGAGTCAACGCCCACGTCGACGACGACGACGAGGAACTGGACATCCTCCGGATCTCCAACGAGGTCGGCACCCGTCAGGCTGCGCGGGTCGCGGAGGTGCGGGCCGGCCGCGACGCCGATCGCCACGCTCGCGCGATCGACGACATGGTGGCCGCGGCCGGCACCGAGGCCAACATGTTGCCGTCGATCATGGAAGCTGCCCGCGCCGACGCCACGGTCGGCGAGATCACCCGCGCGCTGCAGGACGTGTGGGGCACCTACACCGAGACCCCCCGCCTGTAGGGGCACGGGCGGCGCACGCTCGGTGCGTCCCCTGCCCGTCCGACCTTCCCCGCCGCCCGCTGCGCCTCATGATCCTGATGTGACTTCCGGATCGTGATGTGACTTCCGGATCGTGATGTGAGGAACGTCGGCGAGGCCGATGGTTGTCACGTCGGGATCCGCAACTCACATCGGGGTTGGGTGCCCGGGTGTGTCCGTGACGCGTTTCATGGGTGATCCACAGGCAACGGAGGAGGGGGGACGATCGCAGTGGTCGAGGCGGCAGACTCCTGGGCATGGATGCCTGGGGAACCCTGCTGTCGTTGGCGGCCCGCCAGTACGGCGTCGTGGCCATCCGCCAGGTCGAAGAACGAGGCCTGTCCGCGGCGGCCTTTCGCCACCGCGCCCATCGCGAGGGATGGGAACGGTTGACGCGTGCCGTCTGGTCCATCCCCGGAACGTCGCTGGATCGTCGGGGTCGGTTGTCGACTGCGCTCCTGGCGGCCGGGCCGAACGCCCTGGTGACCGGGGCCGACGGACTGTGGCTCCGAGGTGTTGGGCCGACGCCGTCGGACGCGCTGCGTTTGGTCGTCTCCATGGACCGGCATGCGTCGCGTCACCTGTCACCGGCGACGAAGCTGATCAGCAGTCGGACCCTGGTTGATGCGGATGCCGCACAGGTCGCTCGCCTGGCGTGCGCGACGGCGGCGAGGTGCTTCGTGGACCTCGTCATCCCGCCGAGCCCGCCGGTGCACCGGGTGCGAGCCCTGCTGATCGAGGCCCGCCAGTCGCGGGTCGTTACCGATGTCGCCGTGGCGCACGCCCTGCATCGGGCCCGAGGGGTGCCGGGAATCGCCATCCTGCGCCGGGCCCATCTCGACGTGCTCGAGATCGGCGCCGACTCGGTGTTCAGCGACCGCGTCCACCGGCGCCTCCGTGCCGACGGGCTCCGCCCCGATCCCCATCCTGCGGTCGTCGCGACGCTGGGGCGAGACCTCCATCCCGACATCACGTTCGCGCGTGCTCGAGTGGCCATCGAGTGCGACTCCATGCTCGCCCACTCCGGTCAACGCGACCTCATGGTCGACGGTCGCAAGGACCGGGCCTACCGCCGGGCAGCATGGGAACCGGTGCGTCTCGGTCACCTCGAGTTCGATCGACACTGGGGCAGGTTCGTGGCCGACCTTCGTCGCGTCCTCGCCGGCTGAAGCCCACTCGTCGCAAGCCTCCGCCTCCGCCTCCGCCACCGCCCCCGCCTGCCCGACCTCGCGATGTGACTTCCGGATCCTGATGTGACCAACGTCGGCCTGATCCACGGAACGCACATCAGGTTGCGCAACCCACATCGGGTTCGGCTGGTCGGAGGTGGGGGTGGCGTCGTCGGACGTCCGGCCGGCGGACGGCAGGTGGTTGGGAGGTTGCGGCGGTGGTCGGCGCACCGGCGTCCGAGCCCCGGCGATCGTCAGGGGTCGACCGGGGTGCCGGAGGTCGTCAGGGGTCGACCAGGGGGCTGCAGTCGTCGGCGGCGGTGGCCAGCGCCGATTCGACGGCCGGGTCGCTGCCGACGACGGTCATCGTGATCCCGTCGTTGCGGACCCAGTGGTCGCGCTCGAACTCCTCGTCGCGGGTGACGGAGGCGACGGCGCAGTTCGCCAACTGGTCAACCAGGACGTCTGCGGTCGTGACGTCGGGGTCCGGTGCGGTGACCTGGATCCCCTCCTGGAAGTTGACGCCGCAGGTCTCGTCCAGCGTCTTGCCCTCCGGGATGAAGTCACACATGACGAAGCCGCAGGTGGGGGCGCCCGTCGCGATCCGGCAGCCGTCCTCGTCGGCGAACACCACCGTGGGCGGCCCGACCGTCGTCGGCGATCCGGTCGTTGAGCACCCCGCGACCACCAGCGCCGCCAGGACGATGGCGCGAGTGGTGCTGCAGGTCGTCATGTCCCTTGCCCTCCCACGGTCGTCGCCGGGTCCGACGCCGGCTGGCGCCGTCGGGTTCCCCGGATCGGCGCGCCGAAGGCAACGACCCCGGCCGCCGGGGCCGGGGTCGCGGATCGTGTCGCCGATTTGATCTCAGGCGGCCGTGGGGGCGTTGTGGGCGACCTGGTCTCCGTGGCGCAGGATGGCGTGCCCACCACAGCGGCAGCGCACCGCCGTCAGGACGCCCATCGGCGTGTTGGCGTTGTCGATGATGGACTCGACGCCGCGCAGGGTGGTGCCGGTCTCGGGACAGGTGACGTGGAACATGGCGGTCCTTTCCGCATCCGTGCGGTCAGCGGTGCCGGGCGCGGTCAGCCGTGCCCGGAGACGCCATGGTTGCGGATGGAAACGTCCGCGTCCATCGATGCATCATGCATGTGATCGTAAAGGAGAAGTACATGATGGGGAAGGGTGGAGCGCCCACCGTCGGATGCAGCTGTTGGTGATGGATCAGGCTCGACTCGGTAGGATTCGTGCATGATTGATCCGCACCGGCTCAGGTTCCTGGTGGAGGTGGCCCACTGGGGCACCGTCACCGCTGCTGCCGAGGCCATGGGGTACTCGCCGTCGGCGGCGTCCCAGCAGTTGGCAGCGCTGCAGCGCGACCTGGACCTCGACCTGCTGGAGCGACGGGGTCGAAACGTCGCGCTGACGGCGGCCGGCGAGGCCCTGGTGGCCGGCGCGGACGCCGTGTTCGACGCCCTCGAGGCTGCCGAGACGGCTGCCCGCGTCGCGGGGGAGCGCGCCTCCGGCCACGTCCGGATCGGTGCCCTGGGATCGACCATCGTCGACCTGCTCCCGCTCACGGTCGAGTCGCTGCGGGCCGACGAACCGCACCTCCGGTTGGAGGTGCTGCACCTCGGTGACGAGGTGCTGTCGGAACTGGGCCATCGCGGGATCGACCTGGCCGTCGAGCACCGGTGGTCCAACGTCGCGGTCGAGGAGCCGACCGGCGTGGTGGAGCGCGAACTGCTCCGCGAGCCCGTGTTCGTGGTGGCCCGTGACGACCTCGACCTCGGCGATCCCGACGTGTTGGCCGAGCAGTCCTGGATCGAGCACCCCTGTCGGCAGTGCGGTCCGGCCACGCGCGACGTGATCCGCCGACTCGGCATCGTCGAGCCCACGATGCCGTTCCGGACCGACGACATGACCGTGATGCTGCACGTCGCCGCCCTGGGCGCCGCGATGCCGGTCGTGCCGGGCCTCGTGTGCCTCCACCTGCCCGACGGCGTGCGGTTGTGGGAGGTCCCCGGAGTCGAACGCACGATCGGGGCGTTCATCCGCGAGGTGGGCGTCGGCGACCCCGGCCTGGAGTCCGTCCTGGAACACCTCACCGCCGCCGGACGGGCCCTCCAAGACCGGGTCGCCCGACTGGACTCGACCCCGCTGGTCGCCGCGGCCGCCTGACGAACCGGGGCACGTCCGACGGCGGCGGGTCGTTCATCGCCGGACGACGACGTCGCCCCCGACGGGTGTCAGGCGCAGTTCACGAGGTTGCGGAGGGGGAAGCCGTCATCCCAGCCCGCGGCCGGCCCATAGCCCTGGGCCTGGATCCAGATTCGGTCCCGGAAGTACGCCGACGCCCAGACCGTGTTGCCGTTGTAGCCGTCCAACCATCCGCGGTTGACCGTCTCCCACGGCCAGCAACAGGCTGGTCGTGCGCGGGGTGGTTTCTGGTCTTGGGGAGTTCCTGGGTGGGGGACGTGCCGGACGGTACGACCGGGAGGTCTGCGTCGAATGCCCGCCACGGGTGACGTGTGCGGCCATCGGGACACGGCAGTCGCTGCGGTCGCCGGCAAGGAGGCTTGGACGTGGGGGAGCCGAGGTTCGTAGGCTGGGCGGAGCCGATGGTTCCGGGCGCTCGACAAGGGGGTCGGGTCCGGACCGCAGCCGCGACCGACGGCCCCGCTCGCACGCGTGGGACCGCTCCGTGCGTGGCGCGGACCATCTCGCCGGCCTCCGACGTCGACCTGCAAGGGACCCCGCGTGAGTGACACCGACCTGTTGGTCGACGACCCCGACCTGGCCGCGGTCGACGCGGCGCTGCGCGCCGACATCCGTCGCCTGGGGTCCGAACTGGGCCGCAGCCTGTTGCGCCAGGAAGGCCAGGAGCTCTACGAACTGGTGGAGGAGGTCCGCCGCCTGACGCGCGACGGCGCGGACGGCGACCTTGACGCCCACCAGGAGTTGCGCGACCTGCTGGCCGAGACCGACCTGGCGGTCGTCATCCGCCTGGTGCGGGCCTTCACCGCCTACTTCCACCTCGCGACCGTCGCCGAGCAGTCCCACCGGGTCGAGTTGCTGCGCACGCCCGACGAGTCCGGCCGGGGCTGGTTCGCGGCCACTGTGGACCGGCTCGCGTCGTCCGGGCTGCGGCCCGAACAGGTGTCCCGGGTGCTGGCCGACCTCGAGATCCGGCCGGTGTTCACCGCCCACCCCACCGAGGCGTCGCGGCGCTCGATCCTGTCCAACCTCGCCGCCATCGGCGATCTGGTCGAACGCCGCCGCGATCCCCGCGCCAGCGGCACCGACCGGGCCCGGGTCGACCGCCGGACGGCCGAACTGATCGACCTGTTGTGGCAGACCGACGAACTGCGCCTGCAGCGGCCGCGGGTCGTCGACGAGGCCACCTCCGCGCTGTTCTACGTCGAGCAGACCCTGCGCGAGGTCCTGCCCGTCCTGCTGGACGACGTGGACGCCGAACTGGGCCGGCTCGACGTGCAACTGCCGACCGACGCCGCCCCGATCCGGTTCGGGTCGTGGGTCGGAGGGGATCGTGACGGCAACCCGTTCGTGACCCCCGAGGTCACCGAGCACGTCCTGGCGGTGATGCACGACAAGGGTCTCGACCTGGTGGAGGCGGTGCTGCGCCAACTCGGGACCCGGCTGTCGCCGTCCGTGCGAATCCGTCCGGCCAGCGGCGAGCTGCTGGCCAGCCTGGCCGCGGACCGGTCCGTGATGCCCCAGGTGTGGAAGCGGCTGGCCCACCTCAACGCGGAGGAGCCCTACCGCCTCAAACTGTCCTACTGCCTGGAACGGCTGCGCGCGACCCGTCGTCGCCACCACGCGGGGGTCCTGCCGGCCGACGGGGACATCGGCTACGTCGACGCCCGTGGGCTGATCGACGACCTGCTGGTCATCCGCGACTCGCTGCGAGAACACGGCGGGGAGCTGCTGGCCGAGGGGATGGTGTCCGGAACGATCCGGGTGGTGCAGGCGGCGCGCTTCCACATGGCCGTGCTCGACATCCGCGACCACGCGGACGTCTTCCACAACCTGGTCGGGGAACTGTGCGAGCTCAACGGGATCACCTATCCCGACGACCCGTCGGCCCGGGCCGACCTGCTGGCGGCCGAACTGGACCAGCGCCGGCCGTTGTCCGCGCCGACCACCACGGTGTCGCCGGTGGCGGCCCGGACGGCCGAGCTGTTCACGTCGCTGCGCCGGGCCTTCGAGCGCTACGGCGACGGGATCGTTGACACCTGCATCGTGTCGATGACCAAGGGCCCCGACGACGTCCTTGCCGCGGCTGTCGTCGCGCGCGAGTCCGGGCTGGTGGACATCCATGCCGGTGTCGCCAAGTTGTCGTTCGTGCCGCTGCTGGAAACGGTCGACGAACTGCACGCGGCCGGCCAGATCCTCGACGACCTGTTGTCGATCGACGCCTACCGCCGGATCGTGAGGCTGCGCGGCAACGTCCAGGAGGTGATGCTGGGCTACTCGGACTCGAACAAGGACGGGGGCATCGTCACCAGCCAGTGGTCGATCCACACCGCCATCCGAGCCCTGCGTGACACCGCCGACCGCCACGGCATCGCGTTGCGGCTGTTCCACGGTCGCGGTGGCTCGGTCGGTCGTGGCGGGGGCCCGGCCCACCAGGCGATCCTTGCCCAGCCCTACGGCGCCGTCGGCGGTGCGGTCAAGCTCACCGAACAGGGCGAGGTCATCTCCGACAAGTACCTGTTGCCGGGCCTGGCCCGCGCCAACCTCGAACTGGTGCTGGCGTCCACGCTGGAGGCCGCGCTGCTGCACACCGAGGCGCGCCACGACCACGAGACCCAGGCCAACTACGACCAGGCGATGGACGTCGTGTCGCGCGAGTCTCGGGCGGCCTACCGACGCCTGATCGACGACCCGTCGCTGGTGGACTACTTCGTGTCGTCCACGCCCGTCAACGAACTCGGCGCGATGAACATCGGGTCGCGGCCGGCCAAGCGGTCGACGACCGGGGCGGGGCTGGATGCGCTCCGGGCGATCCCGTGGGTGTTCGGGTGGACCCAGTCGCGCCAGATCGTGCCGGGCTGGTTCGGCATCGGGTCGGGCCTGCGGGCCGCCCGCGAGGCCGGCCACGACGACCTCCTGGCGACGATGGCCAAGGAGTGGTGGTTCCTGCGGGCACTGCTGTCCAACGTCGAGATGACGCTGGCCAAGACCGACCTGCGCATCGCGGGCCGCTACGTCGAACGACTGGTGCCCGAGGAGCACCAGCACCTGTTCGACGTGGTCAGCGAGGAGTACCGGGTCAGCGTCGAGGAGGTGACGCGCCTGACCGGCCGCACGACCCTCCTCGGCGACCACCCCGTGCTGGCCCGCACCCTGGCCGTGCGCGACCTCTACCTCGAACCCCTGCACGCGATGCAGGTCGAGTTGCTGGCCCGCACCCGCCACGACCGCACCGAGAACACCGCGCGTGACCGGGCATTGTTGTTGACCATCAACGGAATCGCGGCCGGCCTGCGCAACACCGGCTGAGCTCCACGTCGGGCCGGCTCGTCGCCCCGATGCCGCGCAGTCCTCGCTCGGCCGTCGTCGGCATGTCGCGCGTGCCACCACCCTGCGCCGGCCGGAGAAGCGGGTGCATCGTGGGCCGGGGGACCGCGAGGCACACTGGGTTTCCGCCCGATCCAGGACGTCACCGATGCTGCACGAGCCCGTCCCGTCGCGACCCCGCAGGACCCAACCGGCCCCAACCCTGTCCACCGTGTCGTCCCGGACGTTCGTGGCCCGGCGCGGTCGGCGGGTGGTCGGGTCCCTGCTCGCCGCGGTCGCGGGGGTCGCGCTGGCCAGCTGTGGTGACGTCGAGAGCCGCACGCGGGAGGTCGCCAGCGACGTGCGTTCGCAGGCCGAGGGGCGCATCGACGAGGCCATGCAGGAGCGCCTGGACGACGCTCGCGAGCGCTTCGGCGGTGCGGTCGACGTCGACCGGGTCTGTGACCTGGTGGCCGATGACCGCCTGACCGGCCCGGAGCGAGACCGACTGGTCGTGGCGGTCGAACTGGGTGAGACGCTCGGACTGCCGTCAGAACTGGTCACGGGCGGGCGAGCCGTGCTGTCGGCGACGGACGGCGAGACCGGCCAGGTGGGCGCGCTCCGCGACGCCTGCGACGGCCTCGGCGCCGACCTCGCGACGGAGGGCTGATGCCGGTCTTCGTCACCGCCGCGGACCACGGGATCGGTCCGGCACTGGTCAGCGCCCTGCGTGCCGACGGCGCCGACGTGCGCGCGTTCGCCCGCGGTACGGGTGACGTGGGGGCGTTGCGGACGGCCGGGGCGTTCGTCGCCGTCGGCGATCTCGACGACGAGGGGCACCTGGACGCCGCCATGACCGACGCCCACACCGTCGTGGTGCCCACCGCGACCTGGTCGGCCGACCCTGACGACCTGGAGGTCGAGGTGGCCACCATCGCCAGGGCTGCCCGACTTGCCGCGGTCCGACGGGTGGTGCTGGTGTCGCTGTGCGGGGCCGACCCGGCGTCGGCTGCACCCCTGCTGGCGGCGTTCGGACGGGCCGAGGAGGCGGTGGTGGCGGCCGGGATGCAGGTCGTCGCCGTGCGCACCGACGGGATCGTGGAGCACGGGGTCGTCGATGTGGTCTCGGGCCTGTCCGGCTGTGACGACGAAGTGCTCGCGCCCGTGCAGGCCGACCGACTGGTGGCGGGCCTGGTCGCGCTCGATGCCGCGCGGTCGAGTCGGGACGACGGACACGCGTTGTTCACCGCCTTGGGTGAACACGCCACCGTGGCCGCGTGGCGCCGCCGCCTGGTCGGCCTCGGCCCGCGCCCGGACGCCGCCGCTGCGGACCCCGCGGCCGGTGGTGCGGACCCCGCGGCCGGTGGCGCGGCTGGCGGCGACGGCGGCGAACTGGTCGGGCGTCGCTGGCTGGTGCCGGACCGGCGGGCGGACCTGTGGGCGATCCTGGCCGGCCGCGGCGGCCCCCCGCAGGCCGGGGCCGACCTGTGGTCGTTTGCGGACGGGACGGACGCATGACCCTGGCTGACACGACGTGGGCGGCTCACCACCGTCGTGGACGGCGTCACCGACCTGTTGGCGGCCCTGCCCCAACGCCGGGCCGTGGTCACCTCCAAGCCTGCCGGTGCGGCCCGGCCCCTGGTGGAGGCCATGGGCCTCGGAGGCGCCTTCGAGGTGGTGCACGGGCCCGGATTGGACGTCGAGCACGAACCCAAGGTGGTCACCCTCGGTCGGGCGCTGGACGACCTCGGCATCGTCGATCCCACGACCGCCGTGATGATCGGTGACCGCCACCACGACGTCGACGCCGGGCGGGCCCGAGGGACCGCCACGATCGGGGTCACGTGGGGTGCCGGCGACCGGGCCGAGTTGACCGCGGCCGGCGTCGACCACGTCGTGGACCACCCTCACGAACTCCTGGCCCTCCTCACCCCCTGACCCCACCCCGTCGCGGCCCTCACGAGTCTCGTCGGCCCAGGCCCTTCGGCCCGGACAGGGCTCGGTGGAAAGTCGGCCTTGCGGGTCCGCGCCGGGTTGAGGCCGTTCGGCCCGGGGAGGGCTCGGGTGCAAGGTCGGCAGTCCGCGCCGGGTCGAGGCCGTTCGGCCCGGGCCTGGGTCAGGTCGAAGGTCCGCGAGAGTGTTCTGGCCTCGGTCAGGTGGCGCGCAGGACCAGGGTCTGGGCGGCGTGGCCGACCAGTCCGTCGACATCGAACAGGTCGGCGTCCGAGCGGCCGATGCCGACCGGGCCGGCATGGGTCGCGGCGCGCGAGGCGAACCAGGTCCCGACCGGTTCACGCAGCAGGGTCAACGTCAGGTCCGGGTTGATGCAGGTGAGGTCGTCCGGGTGGGTGTTCCACGAGATCCCGTTGCCACAGTCGGCCAACGGCCCGAGGCGCTGGCGCGGCGACGGGTCCTCGCCGTCCACGATCGCGACGGTCCGCATCCACAACGTGGTGGGCCCACCGTTGCCGGCACGACTCGGGGGGTCGTCACGCACCTCCAGCGAGTGGCTGAAGAACGTCAGCCCACCCATGCGGTCGCGCGGCACCGGGAAGGCACCGGGTTCGGACCGGTCGAACACCGGTGCGGCCATGGGTGCGCTGGGCGTGGCGAGGTCGACCGTGGCGAGGTGCAGGCCGGTCGCCGATGCGCACACGCGACCGCCGTCGACCAGTTCGGCTGCGGTGGTCGTCGCCGTCCGTCCGCGACGGCGCAGCGACGCCGTCACGATGAAGCCGGCCATCGGGACCGGCCGCACCAGTTCGACGGTCAGTCGGGCCAGGGACTGGTCGGGGCCGACGTCGGCCAGACCCTCCAGCGCACGCACCAGCAGCGAGGTCGGGGGCCCGCCGTGGCAGGCTTCCGGGTCCCACGGCCCCCTCGCGAAGTCCGTGGGCTGGAACCACGCGCCGTCGTCGGTCGTGAAGTAGGCGTCCGTCATCGCGGCGCCCTCACGCGCCCGGCAGTGCGTCGTCGATCGCGGGCAGGTCGGCGCGGTTGAAGCCCCACACCAGCGTGGCGTCGCGCGCGACCCCGTCGGGTCCCGGTCCCCGCAGGTTGCCCTCGAGGGTGAACCCGGCCTTCTGGGCGACCCGGGCACTGGCGCGGTTGCGGCCGTCGCACAGCCACACCAACCGGTCCCAGCACCACGCGTCGGACAGGCCCCAGCGCACCATTCCGCGCAGCACGCGGGTCCCGATCCCGGTGCCGGCGCGGTCGGCGGCGATCCACATCCCGATCTCGGCGACACGCGAGTCGACCCCGCCCCAGCGCGGGTGCAGGCCGGTGCCGCCGACCAGCGTGTTGCCGTCCCAGACCGACAGGACGAAGTTCTCGTGCGCGAGGTACTGCCCGGCGAACTCGCGGGCCCGTCGCTCGGCAGCCTCCGGGGTGTCGTCCGGGGTCGCCCACGGCATCCAGCGGGACAGGTGGTCGTACGACGCGGTGGTGGTGGCCGCCATGGTTGCACCGTCGCCTGGCTGCCACGACCGCACCAGCAGCCCGTCGATGGTGGTCGAGGTGGGGGCGAGGAACGTGTCGTCCATGGTCGTCTCGCTGTCCGGCGGGTCGTCACCCTACGGCGTCTCGGGTGCCGGAGGCATCCGTCGCCGCCCGGCGGAGCGGGCATCCGGCGCATGCCTGGCGCCGCCCCGACGACGGATCCCCGCGCGCATGGCGACGGGCTGATGGTGGCAGGTTCGGGCCAGCGCCTGACCGCAGACCGTCGGCGGGCATCGACGACACGGGAGACCGCCATGGGGCTGCCGGAGTTCCACGCCACCGGTGCCGACGACCTGTTCGCCATCTATGTCCGCGACCACCTCGCCGGATCCGCCGGCGGATGTGCGCTGTTGCGCCGGTCGCTGGGCAACAACCTCGGCAGCGACTACGAACCCCCGATCCGGCACGTTCTGGACGAGACCCGACAGGACCGAGTCGACCTCGAACGCGTGGCCGTGCACAACGGGGTGACGCCGTCGCGGCTGAAGCACCTGGCGGCGACGATGGTCGAGAAGGTCGGGCGCGCCAAGCTCAACGGCCAGGTACGCGGGTACTCCCCCCTCGCGCGCCTGTGGGAACTGGAACAACTCGGGGCGGCGGTGTCGACCAAGACCGACCTGTGGACGTTGCTGGTCGACGATCGCCTGGCCGCCCGGGTGCCGGCTGACGTCGACGCCGAGGCGGTGCTCGACCGGCGTCGGACACAGGTCGACCTGCTGGAGGAGTTCCGCCGGCGGGCCGGCAACGAGGCACTGGCCAGCCCGGGACCGGTCGTCCCGGGAACGTCATGACCACGGCGCCCCGGGCCACCCGTCGGGTGGGTGCGCGGCTGGCAGACCTCGTCACGGACGGTCGCCTCGACCTGCCGGTGCCCGGGTCCGGGAGGACGTGGGCGCGCTGGTGCGGACTGGCGGAGCTGGCCGCCGAGGACCTCGCCCTGGCCCGCCTCGCCGAGGGCCACGCGGATGCCGTGGCGATCCTGGCCGAGGCGGGGCAACAACCACGACCGGGTTGCTACGGCGTCTTCGCCGCCCGTGGGCCCGACAGCACCGTGAGCGCTCGACCGTGCGTCGACGGGCTGCGACTGGACGGGCCCCGCCGCTACTCCTCGGGAGCACGTGTGCTCGACCGCGCGCTGGTCGACGTCGACGGTCCGGAGGGTCGGCTGCTGGTGGACGTCGACCTCGGCGCCCCGGGCGTGGCCATGGCGGACGGCGACTGGCAGGCGGTGGGGATGGCCGCGACGGACACGATCACGGTCGTGCTCGACGGCATGGTCGTGCCGGCCGACGCCGTGGTCGGCCCCGTCGACTTCTACGTGGGTCGCCCCGGGTTCGGGCACGGTGGCGCCGGCGTGGCGGCGTGCTGGTGGGGTGGCGCCGTCGGGGTCGTGCGACGGCTGGCCCACGCGACGGTGGGCCGCCCCGAGGGCCCGCGTGGTCGACACCTCGCCGCCGCCGCGATCACGGTCCGTGACCTCGGCACGGTGCTGGAACGGGCAGCGCACGACCTGGACATGGATCCGGACGACATCGAACGCGCACGCGACCGGGCGACCGTCGTGCGTGCCGCGGTCCACCGTGGCTGCCTGTCGGTGCTTGCCGACTGCTGGGCGGGTGGGGGGACGGGTGCGACCACGGGCGATGTCGTCGTGGCGCGGTTGTTGGCCGACCTCCCGGTCTACCTGACCCAGTTCGGGGGGCCGCCCACCCTTGACGGCCTCGATCCGGGCGTGCTGGTCGGAGACCTCGTCGGACGCCAAGGAGGGGACCAGCCGGCCGCGGGACCGGCGACGCACCTGGCCAGCGGCGGTGCGACGTGACGCCACGGGCCGAACGAGCGGGCGGCGTCGACGAGACGCCCAGGGGGGTGCCCGGGGGCCCCGACCGCCTCGGCGACGACTACTTCCTGGACACGTGGTCCACGCCGGACCCGTGGGGCTTCGAGGATCGCTGGTACGAGCGCCGCAAGCGGGACCTGACGCTGGCGGCGCTGCCCGACGAGCGCTACGACCACGCGATCGAACCCGGGTGCGCGCAGGGGCTGCTGACGCGGCGCCTGGCCGCTCGTTGCGACCGGGTGACGGCACTCGAGTTGGTCCCGGCGGTGGCCGAACGGGCTCGCCAGCGGTGTCACGACCTGCCCAACGTCGAGGTCCGGACGGCGGCACTCCCGGAGCACTGGCCACCGAGCGGTCGTGGCGGCGTCGCCGTGTCCGCCGACCTGGTGGTGGCCAGCGAGGTCCTGTACTACCTGCGACCGCTCGGACTCGAGCGCGTCCTGACCGGACTCGACCAGGTGCTCGCGGCCGACGGGACGCTCCTGGCGGTCCACTGGCGCGGGCCCACCGACTACCCGCTGTCCGGCGACGAGGTCCATGGCCGCCTGGACGATGCGCCGTGGCTGGAGTCGGTGCTGCGCCTGGAGCAGGACCTGTTCCGGCTCGACGTGTGGATCCGGCGATGAGCCCGGTGATCGACCCGGAGGGCGGTCGCCCGGCCGCGTCATGGGATGCCGCGATCGCGGACCTGGCCGTCGCCCGGGCCTGGCCGCCCGCCGGCCACTGGGTGGTGGTGGCGCCGCACCCCGACGACGAGGTGCTGGGCGTGGGCGGCGCGTTGGCTCGGGCAGCCGCCGACGATGTTGCGGTCGACGTGGTCACGGTCACCGACGGCGAGGCGTCCCACCCCGGCCTCGCGCGGTCGCAGCGGCGAGCCCTCGCGGTCCGGCGGCGTCGCGAGTCCCGCGCCGCAGACGTGGCGCTGGGCCTGCGGTCCCGACGGCACTTCCTCGGCCTGCCCGACGGTGCCGTGGCGCACCACGAAGACCACTTGGTGGACCTGCTCGTCCCACTTTTGGCGGATCGCGTGGTGGTGGCCACGGTGGTCGTCGACGACGGCCACCCCGACCACGACGCGACCGGGCGTGCGTGTACCCGCGCGGCAGCGCGCCACGGGCTCAGGGTGGTGCACCACGCCGTGTGGGCCTGGAACTGGGACCTCGACACCACCGGCCGCCTCGCGGGGGCGACCCGCCTCGCCCTGACGACTGACGAGCTCGCGCGCAAGCGCCGCGCCGTCGACGCCCACGCCAGCCAGGTCACGGACCGCGGTGAGCATGGGCCGGTGGTGCCGGCCGGGGCCCTGGCCCACCACCTCCGGCAGGTCGAGGTCCTGTGGGCGGACCCGGCGTGAGGCCGGTCCGGGTGGTCGTCGTGGTCCCGGCACGCGACGAGGAGCGCGACCTGCCGGCCTGCCTCGCGAGCCTGCTCGTCGCGGTCGCGAACAGCCCCGTCCCCGTGCAGATCGTGCTGGTCGACGACGCGAGCCTGGACGCCACGGCGATGGTGGGACGGGCCATGCTGCCCGCGCCGCACCGGGTCGTGACGGGCCCGGGCCGGGACGTCGGCAGCGCTCGCCAGCACGGCGTGGTCGTGGGGACGGAGGACGAGCCCGATCCCCGGGGGGTGTGGGTCGCCAGCACGGACGCCGACACGGTGGTCCCGCCCGACTGGCTGGTGCGCCAGGTCGCGCACGCCGCGGCGGGCACCGACGCGGTGGCCGGCGTCGTGTCCCTCGGCGACGCCCCGGCCGGCCTGGTCGCGGCGTTCCGGACGCGCTACGGCGACCGGACCAGCGGCACCCACCCCCACCTCCACGCGGCGAACCTCGGCATCCGCCTGTCCACCCTGCGGGCGGCCGGGTCGTGGCAGCCTGCTGGCCACGCCGAGGAGCACGACCTGTGGCGCCGGCTCCCGCCGGGGACGCGGGCGGTCGCCGACGCCGGGCTGGTCGTGACCACCTCGGCCAGACTGCAGGGCCGGGTGCCGATCGGGTTCGCCGACGACCTTGTCCGGCTGTGGGCGGCCGCCGAGGCCACTGGATGAGGGCGTGGTCCGAACGCATGCACCGCGCCCGCTCGTGGCAGGTCGACGGTGCCCACCCACGTCCGCCGGTCCCGTTGACGCCGGCGACACATCGGCTCCGTGCGCGCGAGACGACGCCGGGCCCGACGTCCCGCGCCCAGCACGCGGGCCATCCCGTCCACCTCGACCCGGGAGATGTCACATGTTGTCGCGACCGACCCAACCCAGGGCTGCCGTGACGGCCCCGCCTGCCCGGGACCCGTGCGCGGGCCACCCCGGGCCGTTCGCCGCGGCCGAGGCCAGCACCAGGCGCTCGCCGGGGACCACGGGGACGCCGCAGGCCGACCCGAGTGCCGACGCGGACGACATCGTCGAGCGACCGGTGTTCGTGCTGGCACCGACGTGGCGGTGCGGGTCGACGCTGATGCAACGACTGCTGACGGCCTCGGGGGAGGCTTGGCTCTGGGGCGAGCCGTTCGACCGGGCTGCCCCGCTGCTGTCGCTTCACGAGCAACTGGCGCCCTTCGGCGATGACTGGCCCACCGTCGATCACGAGGTCGATCCCGAGGACCCGGGGAGCACGTGGATCGCGCTGATGAGCCCGAGCCGAGCACAGTTGCTCGCCGCCCACCGGGCCTTCGTGCGCGAACTGCTGCGACCACCACATCCGAGTCTGCGCTGGGGGTGCAAGGAGGTGCGACTTGGCGCCCCGCAGGTGGACTGGTTGCTCGAGCTGTTCCCGCAGGCCCGAATCGTCCTGCTGGTGCGCGACCCGGTCGCCGCGTGGTCGTCCTTCGCCGCCAATCCGGGCTGGTGGTGGCGGTGGCCGCGCGAGCGGGTGCACGACCCCACCCACTTCGCGGACCTGTGGGCCCGACAGGCCGGCGGGTTCCACTCCCTGGGGACGCGACCCGAGTGCCTGCTGGTGCGCCACGAGGACGTCGTCGCGGGCACCGTGCTGGACGACCTGGCCGGCCACGTGGGCCTGACCGTGACCGCAGCGCCGCTGGATCACGTCGTGCGCGGCATCGCCGAGCCTGCAATCGACCCCAGCCCCGACGTGGTTGCGCTGGTGCGGTCCCGCACCGCCGACGTGGCCGCGCGTTTCGGCTACGGCGACGCCTGACCGACGTGTGGCTCGATCGGGCGGCTCCGCAGCGTGCATGCCCACCGGCACGACGGGGCAGGTGTCGAAGGGACGGACGGCCACCCGTGGGGGCGATGGCCGTCCGGCCCGCCTGCACAGGAGCCCACATGCACATCGCCATGATCGCCTCGGCGCGCCACCCGATCCGACGTCCGTTCATGGGCGGGCTCGAGAGCCACACGTTCCACCACGCCCGGGCCCTGCGCGAGCGCGGCCACCGGGTCACGGTGTTCGCCGGCGGCGGCGACGACACGGAGTTCGACCTCGATCCCGTGCTGGCGGCTGCGGCCCGGTTCGGCTTCTCCTCGCCGGCCATGGCCGACGTGTCCGCGATGTCGCTGGCCTTCATGGCCGAACACCACGCCTACCTGTCGCTGATGCGATCGCTGGCCCGCCGCGACGACGTCGACGTGGTCCACAACGAGTCCCTGCACTACCTGCCGATCGCGATGGCGCCCGACCTGCCGTCCCCGGTGCTCACGACCCTGCACACGCCACCCACGCCGTGGTTGGAGAGCGCCTTCGCGACCCTCCCGGACCCGGACATGGTGCGGGTCGTCTCGGTGTCGGCGACCAACGCCGCGGCCTGGGATCTCCCCACGAGCATCGACGTGGTGCCCAACGGCGTGCCGCTGGACGAGTGGCCCTTCGTCGCCTCGCCCCGGTACGACCGGGCGGTGTGGATGGGTCGGCTGGTCCCCGAGAAGGGCCCCGAGCTGGCGATCGACGCCTGCCGGGCGCTGGGGATGGAGCTGGTGCTGGCCGGTCCCGTGTCCGACGTCGGACACTGGCGCGAGGTGGTCCGGCCACGACTGGGTGGAGGCATCACCTACGTGGGCCACCTCGCCAACCCGGAACTGGCGCGCCTGGTGGGTGACAGCCGCGTGCTGGTGGCAACCCCGCGGTGGGACGAGCCTTACGGCCTGGTGGTGGCCGAGGCCCTGGCGACCGGCACCCCCGTGGCCGCGCTGGGGCGCGGGGCCATCCCCGAGTTGCTGACGCCGACGACCGGGGTCGTGGCCACGTCGGAGGACCCCGCGGACCTCGCCGCGGCGATCGCGGCGGCCGCCAGGCTCGACCGCTCGGCTGCACGCGCGTGGGCCGAGGAGCACGCCTCCATCACCTCCATGGTCGACGGCTACGAGCGCATCTACGACCAGCTCGTGGCGTGACGGTCCCGATCGGGTGGTACGCCCACCACCACGGTCGCGGCCACGTGCTGCGAGCGGCCCAGGTGGCGACGCACCTGGCGGCACCGGTCCACCTCCTGACATCCGCCGTGGTCGGTGCCGACGACTGGGCCGGCCCTCTGGTGCGGCTGGCACCGGACGTCGCGGACGGCCCGGTCACGGCCGGTGGCGGTCCCCGCCTGCCGACCTCGCCGGTCCTGCACTGGGCCCCCGCCGACCTGCCGTCGCTGCGGACCCGGACGCACCAGCTCACGGGCTTCCTGGAGCGGGTCGCCCCTGCACTGGTCGTGGTCGACGTGTCCGTCGAGGTGGCGTTGCAGGCCCGCCTGGCCGGGGTGCCCGTGGCGTGGGTGCGCCAGCACGGCAACCGTCGCGACTCGGCCCACCGGGCGGCCTACGCGTCGGCAAACCTGGTCCTGGCCCCGTGGCCGGCGTGGCTGGACGACGGGGACCCCGTGGCCGCCGCCGTGCCGCGCCAGGTGCACGTCGGAGGGTTCTCGCGGTTCCAGCACCGGCGGCTCGCACGCGCCCGGGCACGCCACGACCTGGGGTGGGAGCCCGCCGCGCGCCACGTGGTGGTGCTGCTGGGGGGCGGTGGGCACGACCTCGACCCGGCCGCGTTGGGCGCCGCCGCCCGCGCGACTCCGCCGTGGCAGTGGACCGTGTTGGGGGCCACGGCACCGGTCGGGGCCGGCGTCTCGACGCCCGGCTGGGTGGCCGATCCGTTCCCGCACCTGGTCGCCGCCGACGTCGTGGTGGCCTCCACCGGCCACAACGCGGTGATGGACGTCGCAGCGGCCGGGACGGTGTTGGTCACCGTCCCCCAATCACGCCCGTTCGACGAGCAGGTCCACAAGGCGACCCTGCTGGACCGCCATCGCCTGGCCCACGTGTGGTGGTCGTGGCCGCCAGCGCGCGAGGTCGGCCGGCTCCTGGCGACCGCGCTGGACGACCCGCGTCGCCCGACGGCCCTGCTCGCCACCGACGGGGCGGTCCGCGCTGCCGCCGTCGTCGATGGGCTCGCGGACACGCTGACCGCCCATCGACGACGGCCGACGGCTCCCGTGTCACGCCCCGACGGGCTCGACCACGTGCGCGGCCACCACCTCCAGGGCGCTCGGGCGCCGGACCAGTTCCAGTAGCTCGCCGTCGGGGTCCCACCGCACCAGTCCGCGGTCCGCGAAGGCCTGCAACCACCCTGCCATCGGCCACGTTCCCCACTTGTCCCGGAAGGTGCGGGCGTTCGCCACGATCGACGCGGCGTGCGGCAGCGGCGGGTCCCAGGTGTCGTGGTGCTGGTGGTGGGCCACGGCCCCGCCCAGCCACGCCAGCGGTACGCCGCGGGCCACGGCCGTCAACGCGAAGTCCGTGTCCTCGCCGCCGTAGCCGGTGTAGGCGGGGTCGAACCCACCGATCCGGTCCAGAAAGGTCGTCCGTCGCAGCGCGAACGACAGTGACCAGAACAGTTCCGGTCGCCGACACGGCCGCAAGCCAGGTGCGGGCAGCGGTCGGGCCGGGTGGGGACGCGACCGCGCCGCCAGGCCCGCCGCGTCCGTGGCGTCGACGGGTCCCGGGGGCAAGTAGGCCACGCCCCCCATCACGACCGCGTCGACGGTCTCCAGCGCCGCCGCGCAGGTGGCCACCAGCGCGGGACCCGGGATGCAGTCAACGTCCAAGAACACGATCGCCCCGTCGTCGGCCGCCTCGGCCCCGCGGGTGCGCGCGGCTGCCAGGGGGAGGTCCGTGCCGGGCTGGTGCAGGTGGCGGACCGAACGCCGTGTCGAGGTCCACGCGTCCGCGGGGTCGGCCCCGCCCATCTGCACGACCACCAGCGGCACCTCGGTTCCCGTGGTCGCGTCCAGGCCGACGACGAGGTTGCGCAGGTGGTCGGTGCGGTCGCGGACCAGCGTGACCACCGTGGTCACGGCCGGCCTGCCGGGACGTGACCCCGAGCGCGACCTCGGGCGCGACCTCCCGACCGGGTGGTGCACGGTCCGGAGTGTGGCCGACCGGACCGCCGCCGCCAATCGAACATTCGGAAGTCGTCACTACCCTCGCCTTCGCGGTCCACCCGGGCCTGCGTTCCCCGAGGAGCCGGCATGGTCGACGACGACGAGTTGATCGCGAACCTCAAGCGTGACCTGCAGGACGGGGACGACCTCGCCACCGCGGTCGCCCTGGTCAGCGACGCGGTCGAGCGTCGGATCGAGCGGGTGCGACGGTCCCTGAGCCTGATGTCACCCGACGAGCCCATGGCCGCGGACCTGCACCGGCGGCTGCAGTCCGTGCTGGAACGGTTCGAGCGGTCCCTGTCGGACCAGCGACGCGCCCTGCGGCGGATCGTCGACGAGTACCAGCCCGAGTTGGACAAGTTCGCGGAGTCGCTGGAGGACGGGGTCGACGACGCCTGAGGGCGGTTCATCCCACGCGACGGGGGTCGTCGCCCGGCGCCCGCCGTTCCAGCAGCCCCGGTGCCGGACCCACCGACAGCGGTCCGCGCAACGAGTTGCGCTCGTGCACCCACGATTCCACGACGTGGCCGGTGACCAGACCTCCAGCGCCGCCAGGGCTCGGGCGCCGTACACGACGTCGTGGGCGCTCGTCGAGGTCGTCGGCGACGCGATCGGCGGACCGCAGCGAGGGCGAGGTGGGCATGGTCGGCCGCCCGATCGGGTGCAGGAGTCACCCCTGCACCTACCACGGTCGGGCGCGGTCCATACGTCGCGAGCGCCCCCGCGAGACGGCCGTTCGACCACCGACCGCGTGGCCGTCGGATCCACCGGGACCCGGCCGTACGGTCCCGGGCACGTCCTCCGAGAGGTCCCACATGCCCCCGGTCTCCCGTCCGGCAACCCTGGACCGCAACGTGCCCGGCGTCCGGGCGAGCGACGAGGCATTGGTCGCGACGGCGCGCACGGTGACCCCCGACGCCGTTGCCGCCCGTCGGGAAGTGCTGGACCGCTACCGCCCGCTGGTGCTCTCGCTGGCACGTCGCTTCGCGCGCCGTGGCCTGCGGTCACGCGACGACCTCGTGTCCACGGGGTACGAGGGCATGCTCAAGGCCGTGCGGGACTTCGACCTCGACCGCGGCGTGCCCTTCGCGGCCTACGCCCAGGCCAAGGTGCACGGCGAGATGTTGCGGTGGTTGCGGGACACGCGCTACGCCGTGCACGTGCCGCGGACCCTGCACGAACGCTTCATGCAGGTGCGCCGTGCCGAGGGCGACCTCACGGCCAGCCTCGGCCGACCACCGACGGTCACCGACGTGGCCCGGCACCTCGGGATCCACGAGGACGAGGTCGTGGAGGCACTGGCGGTCGGGAGCGCGGACCGCGCCCGGACGGCGATGCTCACCCGGGTCGTGGGCGAGGCCCGGGGCGACCGAGTCGCGGACCTCGACGTGGCGCGGGCCGTGGCGACCCTGCCGGCGCGGTCGCGGCTGGTGCTGCACCGCCGGTACTGGGAGGGCGCGACCCAGCAGGAGGTCGCCGACGAGGTCGGGCTGTCGCAGGCGCAGGTGTCGCGCATTGAACGGGGTGCCCTGTCCCACGTGGGTGCCGAACTGGCACCCGTCGGGCCGGCCGGCGCCTGACCGCTCGCGGTCCGGCGGTCACGCCCTCGGCACGTCGCCGGACCAGTGTCGTACCAGGGTCACCACCGTCGTCCCGGCTGGGTGCGTCACGTCGACCTCGTCGAGCAGCCCGGAGAGCAGGCCGGCGTCCACGGCCAGGTCGGCGACCCAGACCGTGACGTCCAGCCGGCAGCCCTCCCGGGACGTCGCCACGTCGACCTCGACCCGAGGACGATCGAGGATCGCCTGCTGCAACAGGACCTCGTCGAGTGCCAACCGGAGATCCTCGACGGCGGCCAGGCTCGGGCTGTCGCCCCGCACCAACCCCAGCACTGCCATCTGGATGGTGTGGTGCACCACGTCGTCGAGGTCGGCGTCGAGGTGCAGGCGGCGCAGGCGGGGCATGGTCGGGCGATCGTCGGGGCTGGCGCCTCGGGCGGGCGGGCGGGTGCCAGAGTGGGCGTGCATGCGTGCGTTCACAGGCGGTCCGGAGGACGACGTGACCTCCACCTCCCACGAGGCGGCCGAGTCTATGCCCGTCGTGATCAAGAGACCGGCGTTCGAGACCCGGTGACACGGGTGCCCGCTCCGGTGGCCGTCGCTCAACCGACCGTCAGGACCGCCGACATCCCCGCGTGCAACTGGCAGAAGAAGTCGTACTGGCCCGGCGTGGAAGGGGCGGCGATGGTGAGCGTGGCACCGCGCGGGGCCTGTTCGTCGAAGAAGCCGTCCTTGGCCGTGATGGTGTGCAACAGGTCGTCGTCGTTGCGGACCTCGATCTCGGCACCGGGTGCGACCGTGTCCGGCACGTCGAAGGCGAAGTCGTCGATGGTGATGATCGGGGTCGCGGGCGCGGGGGCCGGCTCCGGCTCCGGGTCCGCCGGCTCGGGCGCGACCGGTGTCGGCGAGGGCGTCGGCGACGGGGAGGGGCTCAGGGTGGGGCTGGGTGTCGGCGACGGGGTGGGGCTCGGGGTCGGCGTGGGTGACGGGATCGGCGTGGGTGACGGGATCGGCGTGGGTGACGGGGTCGGCGTGGGCGGCGGAGTCGGCGTGGGCGGCGGAGTCGGGCTGGCTGCCGTCGTCGTGGGCGCGGCCGTCGGGGTCGGATCGGTCGCCGCACCACCGCAGGCGGAGGCCGCGAGCATGGTCACCGCGATCAGGGCGGGTCGAAGTCGCGAGGCCATGGGGGTTTCCAATCGGGAGGCGAGTTGCACGCGGTGGTTCGACACCGTGCGTGGTCCGGCTTGGCCCCCGACCAACACCAGGGCTCGCGGCCCTGTCCCGGTTACGGTCCCGATGGGCTCCCTGCCGACCCCAGGACGTCCTCGACGATGGCCAGGTCGTCGGCGCTGAAGCAGACGAACCGCACCACCTCCACGTCGGTCGACGCGCTGCGAACTGCCGCGACCGCG
Source organism: Nitriliruptorales bacterium (assembly GCA_038233055.1). Taxonomy (GTDB): domain Bacteria; phylum Actinomycetota; class Nitriliruptoria; order Nitriliruptorales; family Nitriliruptoraceae; genus Salsipaludibacter. Next base: position 7,492 of record JBBSMS010000016.1, on the reverse strand, counting down.
ACCGCTGCGGCCCGCTCGATCGGGTAGCCGTAGACCCCGGTGGAAATGGACGGGAACGCCAAGGACCTCGCGCCGACCCGGTCAGCCTCATCCAACGAGCGGCGGTAGCACGAGGCCAGGAGGTCGCGCTCTCCCTCCGCTCCACCGTGCCACATCGGCCCGACGGTGTGGATGACCCACCGCGCGGGCAGGTCGAACCCCGGGGTCGTCTTCGCGGCCCCGACGTCGCAGCCACCCAACTCGCGACAGGCCGCCAGCAGGTCCGGGCCGGCGGCTCGGTGGATGGCGCCGTCGACGCCGCCCCCGCCGAGCAGGGACGAGTTGGCGGCATTGACGATCGCGTCCGTCGTCTCGCGGGTGATGTCGCCGCGCACGGCCTCCAGCCGTGTCACGCCACCACCTCCACGCCGATGTGCCCGGTCAACCCCAGACGTCGGTCGCGATGGCGACCGCCTGTTCGAGCTTGCGCCACTGGTCCTGGGGCTCGATCGTGTTGCCATGCGCGGTCGACGAGAAGCCGCACTGGTGGCTCAGGGCCAGTTGCGCGAGCGGGGCGAACTCCGCCGCCTCGGCGATGCGCGCCTTGACCTCGTCGGCGTCCTCGACCCGGGCGTGCTTGGAACTCATCAGGCCGAGCACGACCTGCTTTCCCTCGGGGAGGAAGCGGAGTGGGGCGAAGTCGCCCGAGCGCTCGTCGTCGTACTCCAGGAAGAAGGCGTCCACCATCATCTCGTTGAGCAAGATCTCGGCGACCGGCTCGTAGCCACCCTGGGACACCCACGCGCTCTGGAAGTTCCCGCGGCACAGGTGCACGGTCGCGGTCATGTCCTCGGGCCGGTCCCGGATGGCGTCGTTGACCAGGCGGCAGTAGAGGTGGGTGAGCTCGTCCGGATCGTCACCACGGTCGGCGGTCTGCTGGCGCACCTCCGGGTCGCACAGGTAGGCGAGGTTGGTGTCGTCGAGCTGGATGTAGCGCAGCCCGCGATCGGCGAGGTCGGCGATCTCGGCGCGGTAGGCCGCGGTGAGGTCGTCGAAGAAGACGTCGAGGTCGGGATAGGCGTCGGCGTCGATGCCCTTGCGCCCACCACGGAAGTGGAGCATGGACGGGGCCGGGATCGACACCTTCGCCGTGGTGGGGGCGTCGTCGTCGACCTGCGAGGCGAGGAAGTCATAGTCGTCGCCCTGGATGGATTCGGCATGGCCGATCGTGCCGGTCACCGACATCTTCGGCGGCGAGAACTCGACCTCGGTGCCGTCGTCGCGTCGGAAGCGAGCGAGGAAGTCGCCCTCGCTGACGGTCACGCCGTCGAGCTGTTCGAGGAAGTCGAGGTGGAACATGAACCGGCGGAACTCGCCGTCGGTGATGCCGTGCAGCCCGACGTCCTCCTGTCGCCGGACGACGTCGGCGATCGCCTCGTCCTCCACCTCCCGGAGATCCTCGGCGCTGATCTCGTCGTCTCCGCGTCGTTGGCGGGCCTCCATGACCGCGACAGGTCGGAGGAAACTGCCCACGTGGTCGGCGCGGAACGGTGGGGTGGGGCTCATGGTTGCGGCGGTCCTGGGTCGGCGACGGGGTGGCTCCCCGGCCACTCTACGACTGGCTGGAAGCGACCGTGGGCGGCCGTCCACCGCCGTCCGACGGGCCGACAGGGGTGTCAGGGCCGCGTCAGAGGCGTTCGCGGAGCCAGTCCAGGTCGGCGACGTGGTCGGCGGCGTCGCCGGGGGTCTCCAACAGGGTGTCCGCATCCGCCAGGCGGACCACCTCCACCAACGCGTCGGCGTCCACCTGGCCGGCGCCGAGGTTCTGGTGCCGGTCGCGGCCCGATCCGCGCTCGTCCTTCGAGTCGTTGAGGTGCACCAGGTCGATGCGGTCCAGTTCCTCCAGGAGTCGCTGCGTGCCGGCGACCAGTTCCGCGCCTCCGGCGTGGAGGTGGCAGGTGTCCAGGCAGAACCCGAACGGGGTCTCGGTGCCGTCGAGGGCCGCGAACAACCGAAGCATGACCTCCACCTCCCGAGCCATGGCGTTGTCGCCGCCGGCGGTGTTCTCGACCAGGATCGGGACCGTGGATTCCAGCCGGTCCAGGGTCGCGCGCCAGTTGGCGAACCCGACCGCGGGATCGTCGTCGTCGGTGACGTGGCCGCCGTGGACGACGACCCCGGCGGCGTCGATGGCCTCGGCGCCACGCACGGCCTGTTCGAGGTTGGCGCGGCTGGGGTGGCGGATGCGGGCCGTCGGCGACGCCACGTTGATGATGTAGGGCGCGTGGACGTACACGGCGACCTCGCTGGCTCGCAACGCGTCGGCGTCGTCGCGTTCCTGCGGCTTCTTCCACGACTGCGGCGGCGACAGGAACACCTGGACGACCTCGGCGCTGCGCGCGTCGGCCTCGGCCAGCGGGTCGGCTGCGGGGACGTGGGCTCCGAGTCGCACGGGGACCTCCGGATCGAGGGAATGGGCGCCCGACCGTCGACCGGCGGGCTCGCCGATGCACCCTATCGAGGGGGTCGGACGGCCCGCCCGACCATCCATCGGTGACCGGGGTGCCAGCCCGGCGGGAGCGCAACGCCCGTCCGGGACCGGGCACCCCACGGGCTGTCAGTCGCGGAGTCGGGAGCGCAACCGTGCGAGCCGGTCCCGGGCCTGCCGGGCGGCCGCGACCAGCGCCGGGTCGGGCGTGATCAGTACCGGGTCCTGGGCGGCCAGGTGGGCGCGCGCCGCGGCCGGGTCGTCGGCCCGGCCCAGCGCCCACCAGCCCAGGGCGGCCGCCCCCAACGCGGTGCCGGCGACGCCGCCGACGAGCGTGACCGGTCGATCCAGCGTGGCGGCCACGACCTGTTGCCACAGCGGCGAGGCAAACGCACCGCCGGTCGCGCGCACCTCCAGGACCGGGTGCAGCGCGTCGAGGTGGGCGGTGACGTCGGCGAGGTCGCGGGCCACTCCCTCGACGGCCGACCGGACCAGGTGCGCGCGGGTGTGGCGCCGACCCAGCCCCAGCCAGGCCCCCTCACCGGTGGGGTCCCACGTCGGGGCCCGCGGCGGCAGCAGCGCGGGCACCATCACCAGCCCATCACACCCGGGCGGCGCGGTCGCGGCGAGGTCGAGCACCCGCCCGATGTGCGATCTCGACCCACCCGCGTCGCGCGGCCCGTCGTGGCCAGGCCCGGGGCCGGGCTCCGGGCCGAGGTCTTGGGCGACGTCGGGGGCGAGGTCGGGGGCGAGCGCGTCGGCGGCCCATGCGGCGGCCAGTCCGCCGGTGCTCAGCGCGCCGCCGACGATCCATCGGTCACCGGCCAGGTGGTAGCAGAACAGGGCCGGGTCGAGTGGGTCCGGCGGAGTCGTCACGGCGGTGCGGACGGCGGCGCTGGTCCCCAGGGAGAGCCCGACGACGCCGGGTTCGATCGCGCCGGCGCCGAGGTTGGCCAGCGGCCCGTCGGCGGCCCCCGCGACGACGGGGGTGTCCGTCGGCAGCCCGACGCGTCGGGCGACGCCGGGGTCCAGCGCCAGTCGGGTGGTGGGCGCGACCAGGTCGGGCAGGTGGTCCCGGCTGGTCCCGGCGGCGTCGACCGCCGCCGGGTGGTAGTCCCCGGTCGCGAGCGCCACCAAGCCCGATCCGGACGCCGACGAGGTGTCGGTGGCCAGCGTGCCGGTCAGGCCGACCAGCACCCACGCCTTCAGGTCCACCCACCACCGCACGGTCGCCGCCAGGTCCGGCTGCTCGGCCGCGAACCATGCCAGTTTGGCCACCGGCGCCATCGGGTGCATGGGCGTGCCGGTCACCCGGTGGAGGTCCAACGGCCCATCGGCCAGCATGCTGGCCTGCGGCGCCGCTCGGCCGTCCGCCCAGGTCACCAGTGGCGTGCGCGGCGTCAGTCGCTCGTCCAGGCCCAGCAGCGCGTGCATCGCCGTGGACACCGCGATGCCGGTGACCGCACGCCCCTGCACCGCGTCGACGCAGTCGGCCAGTGCGGCCACGACCGCCTCGGCGACGGCTGCCGGGTCCTGTTCCTGGCGACCGTCGGGGCCCGGACGCAGGGGATAGGACCGACGGGCCGCTCGGTGCCATCCGCGCGGTCCGAACGCCACGGCCTTGGTGGCAGTGGTGCCCACGTCCAGCCCGATCACGACCTCCGCAGGGTCGTGCGCGGTCATGGTGACACCGGGTCGGTCGGGCCGGCCAGGCACTCGTAGGTGTGGTGCTCGACGAAACCCGCCCGCTCGTCCAGGCGGCGGACGGGGTCGTTGGCGAGGTCGACCTGCAGGAACGCTGCGGGCGCCCCCTGGTCCCGCGCCCATGCCTCCAGCGCCACCAGGTCGACGGCCGCGGGGTCCGTTGATCGCGAGGTCATGGGTTCGGGCGGCGTGGTCAGGCTTCCAGTTCCTCGGTGGGCTCGTCCAGCCACGGCATCATCTTTCGCACCTGCTTGCCGACCTGCTCGATCTGGTGCTCACGTCCGGCCTTGCGGTACCCGGTGAAGTTCTCCGCGCCGGCCTCCCACTCCTCCATGAAGCCCCGGGCGAACGACCCATCCTGGATCTCGGCCAGGATCTGGCCCATCGCCTCACGCGAGGAGTCGTTGATCACCCGCGGGCCGGAGACATAGTCGCCCCACTCGGCCGTCGTGGACACCGAGTGGCGCATCCACGAGATGCCACCCTCGTACATCATGTCGACGATCAACTTGAGTTCGTGGAGGCACTCGAAGTAGGCCGCCTCGGGCTGGTAGCCGGCCTCGACCAGGGTCTCGAAGCCGTCCCGGACCAGGTGCGACACGCCGCCGCACAGCACCGCCTGCTCGCCGAACAGGTCGGTCTCGGTCTCCTCCTTGAACGTGGTCTCCAGCAGGCCCGTGCGGGTCAGGCCGAGCCCGGCGGCGTAGCTCTTGCCGAGGTCCCACGCGGTGCCGGTGGCGTCCTGGTGGACGGCCAACAGCCCGGGCGTGCCCTGGCCCTGTTCGTACAGGCGCCGCACGATGTGGCCAGGCGACTTCGGTGCGACCAGGAAGACGTCGACGTCGGTGGGCGGGTCGACGAACTCGTAGAGGATGTTGAAGCCGTGCCCGAACACCAGCGCGTTGCCGGCCTCGACCGCATCGGCCAGTCCCCCCTCCCACGCCGCCTTCTGGTGGGTGTCGGGCAGCAGCAACACGATCACGTCGGCCTCGGCGGCGGCCTCGTTGGTGTCCTTGACGACCAGGCCCTGTTCCTCGGCCCGTTGGCGCGAGGTCGATCCGGGTCGCAGTCCGACCCGCACGTCGACACCCGAGTCGCGCAGGTTGAGCGCGTGGGCGTGGCCCTGCGAGCCGTACCCCAGCACCGCGACCTTCTTCCCCTGGATCAGGGACAGGTCGGCGTCGTCGTCGTAGTAGATGGTGGCCATGGGTCGAGGTCCTTGGACGTGGAAGTGGCGGGGGAGGTGGGACGGGGAGGCGGTGGGTTGGTGGGGGTGGCGGCCGTGCCGAGGTGGCGATCCCGGGTCCGACGGGGTCGCGACGGGCTCGCGCCGGCCTGCCGCCGCAGCCTAGGCCGTCGTTCGGGGGCGGGGCGCTGGGGCCGCCTCGGGTCAGCCCTGCCCGTCATCGGGGTTGGCCGCCGGCTCGGCCAGGTGGGTGGCGAAGAAGGCCAGGATCCGTCGCCAGGCGTCCTCGGCCGACGGGTGGTGGTAGCGCAGGCCAGGGACCAGGTCCAGGACGGCCAGGGGGAGGTCGTGGCGGTCCATGAACGAGTGGCCAGCGTCCGGGTACTCCTTGACGTCGTGGGGGACGCCGTGGGTGGTCAGGGCGTGTTCCAGGCGGTCGGCCGCGCCGGACAGGCCCGGGTCCCTCGCGCCGTAACTGGCCACCACCGGGCAGGCGTCGGCCAAGATCTCAGCGAGGTTGTCGGGGACCATCCCGTAGTTCGGGGCGGAGGCGTCGAACTCCTGCGTGGCGCCCAGCAGCGCGAACCCGCCGCCCATGCAGAACCCGATGATCCCGATCCGCCCGGTGCAGTCGGGCCGGTCCGCCAGCCACCGGCGGGCGGCGGCGATGTCGTCGAAGGCCGGGCCGGTCCCGTGGGCGAGGTCGGTGAAGGTCGCCCGGAGGCACCGGATGGCCCCGCCGTCGGTGTAGAGGTCGGGGGCGACCGCGACATAGCCCGCCGCGGCGAAGCGGTCGGCGTGCTGGCGGGTGTCGTCCGCCAGGCCCATCGCGTCGTGGATGACCACGACGCCGGGCCACGGGCCGTCACCGACCGGCGGAGTCGTGACGTAGCCGTCGAGCATCGGCGCGGTGGCCGTCCCGGGGATCGTGGTCTCGGGCACGTGGCGCTCCTGCGTCGAGTCTGCGTGGGCACAGCATGTCGGCGACCCTCCCTCGACTCGTCGACCATAGAACTGGGTGACGTCGAGGGCAAGGGCGGACCCGGCGAGCGTGACGTCGGTGGCCGCCGACGTCAGCGCGTTCCAGGCAGGCCGATCCCCGGCGCGAGGTCGGCGTTGGGCACCGGGTTGTCGACGACAGTGCGCACTGGCACGACCCCGGCCCACCACGGCCCGTCGAGGTCCGCGGGATCGTCCACTGCCCCCTCGGCCCGCACCTTGGCCGACACGACCTCCAGCGGCAGCCGGAATACCGAGGTGGCCGCCAGTTCGCGGGCGTCGGGCGGGCGGCAGTGGTCGGACCGTCCCGGCCACACCGCGTCCAGCACCGCGGCCAGGCCGGCCCGTCGCTCGGCCTCGTCGGCCACCAATTGGGCGGTGCCACGCACGACCACGGCTCGGTAGTTCATCGAGTGGTGCATGCCCGACCGCGCCAGCACCCAGCCGTCCACGATCGTGACGGCGATGCAGACCGCGACCCGGCCGGGACCGCCGTCGCGGGCCGGGTCGCGGGCAAGGGTCGCCACGTGCGCCCCGGACGACGAGTGGAACACGAGGTCGTCGTCGACCCGGGCGAAACTTGTCGGGATGGTGATCGGTCCAGGCGCGCGGTCGTCAACGTAGGACAGGTGGCAGACCGGGGTCGTGTCGAGGATCCCGGCGACCACCTCGCGGTCCCAGGTCGCACGGTCGCGTCCGCGGGTGGGCGTGTTGGCCGAGGTGCGGGCGTGCTCGCCGGGCGATCCCCCGTCATCGATCGTCGGCACGGCGGGTGGGGTTTGGGGGGTGGTGGGGATCATGCCGGACGCTCCTCGGCAGCGGGGGGTACGGCGGACGCGACGAGATCGAAGCCCTCGTCGAGCCATCCCGTGACCCCGCCGATCATCTTCTTGACCGGGCGTCCCAGCCCGGCCAACCGCAGCGCCGCCCGGTCGGCGCCGTTGCAGTGCGGCCCCGCGCAGTAGACGACCACCAGTCGGTCCCGGTCGATGCCGAGGTCGTCGAGGTGGTCCTCGGTGAGGTCGGCGTGCGGCACGTGGATCGCGCCGTCGACGTGCCCGACGTCCCCAGCCACCACGGCCACGCACGTCGACGAGCACGAAGTCGCCGGCCCCGCGCCAGTGCCGCGTGGACGT
>JBBSMS010000015.1:0-35523 GCA_038233055.1 Nitriliruptorales bacterium | reverse complement strand
TCCCGGCCTGCACCACCTCGGCCTGGGCGTCACGTCGGTCGGCGACGCCCTGGACCACCTGCGCGACGAAGACGTGCGACTGATCGACGACGAACCCCGCCCCGGCGGCTCCGGCCACACCGTCGCCTTCGTCCACCCGAAAGGCACCGACGGTGTCCTCGTGGAACTGGTGGAGGACTGAGGTTTGCACGCCGTGCGGCGGGGCACCCGTCCCCGGCGTGGGTGAACCGGACGACAGCGGCCCGCTCCGCCAGCACGGCACCTCCCGCACGGCATGGGCAGCGCCGACCAAACAGCGGTCGCCCCTCCCCCTCGACACGATCCGGACCACCAGCATGCCGTGCGGCCGGGCACCCGCCGGCGGCGTGGGTGGACCGGGCGTCACCAGCCCGCTCCGACATGACCACGCGTGGCGACGGGCGACTCAGGCGCGGGGGATCTCGACGTAGCCGTGGTGGTACCAGCCGAGCGCGGGACCGGGATCGCCGACGGCAGCGGCCACGACCGCGCCCACGACGATGAGGTGGTCGCCGCCGGGGTGGATCGCGTGGACCGTGCAGTCGAACCAGCCCAGTGCGTCCGCCAGCAACGGCACACCCGTGGCCGAGGTGGTCACCGGGACGTCGGCGAACCCCTCCCACCCGCGCGACCGGGTGGGGTCGGCGAAGTGGTCGGAGCGAGCCTGCTGGTCCGCGGCCAGGATCGACAACCCGAAGCGCTGGCCCGACTGGACCTTGGCCGCCATGTCGGTCGACGACTCCACGCACACCAGCACCAGCAAGGGATCCAGGGACAGCGACGCGACCGCATTGGCGGTCATGCCGGTCACCTCGCCGTGGGCGTCCATGGCGGTCATGACGGTCACACCGGTCCCGAACCGGGACATGACGTCGCGGAACACCCGGCTGTCCAGGGTGTCGTCGGGCTCCGCGGTGCCGGACTCGTCGGGGAGGTCGGTCATGCCACGCGGCCGGCGAACAGGTCGTGCGCCAACGCCGCGCGACCAACCTCGTCCAGCGGGCTCGGGGTCGACACGACGGCATAGGCCTCGCGACCGAACAGGTCCGGCGCGAGTTCCTCCGGGATGTTGAAGAACGCCGAGTCGCGGGAGATCTGGCTGCGGTGGGCCAGCATGGCCTCCTGCTTGCGGTCGAGGTATTCGCGCACGTCCAGCACCGTCGTGATCTCTGCCTCCGGAACGCCGAAGTCGCCCACGGACTCGTCGTCGAACGGCGACAGCAGACCGCGCGCCACCAGTTCCTCGTGCATCCGGCGCACGCGTTCGCGCGGCACGGCGTGGGCGACGTGCAGCCGGACCTGGTGGGGTTCGCCCTCGACGTCGGCATCGGGGGCTGCCGCCAGTTCGATCGCGGCCACGGTCACCCGGTGCGACATCACGTGGTCGGGATGGCCGTAGGTGCCGTTGGCCCCGTCAGACGCGACCACCTGTGGGCGCAGCCGCCGCACGTGGGCCGCCAACCGGGCGCCCGCCACGGCGACGTCGACGTTGGTGAAGGCCTCCGGGTGGTCGTTCGTCGCGGTGTCGACCATCCCGGAGTCGCGATACCCGAGCCACGTGTGCGACGTGAGCCCGAGGATCGCGGCGGCGGCGTCCATCTCCTCGCGCCGGAGGTCGGGCAGGACCCGCCCCCCCAGGTCGATGCCGGCCAGGTTCTCGCCCTCCTCGCCGCCCGTGCACGTGACGACGTGGGTCGCCACGCCCCGATCGGCGTAGGACAGCAGGGTCCCGCCCATGGCGATGGACTCGTCGTCGGGGTGGGGATGGACGGCGAGCAGGCAGGCGACCTCGGGTGCCATCGTGGCTCCTGGTGGCGGTGGTCGGGCGGCAGGTCCGGACCCGGCCCGTCGCGTCTCGGGCATGGTGCGGCCAAGACGGGCGGTCGAGTCGCCGAGCCCGGTTCCTGCGCAGGTTAGGATCGCCTGCGGGCGGGCACGAACCGTACACGTCCCTCGAGCCGCCGCACCAGGAGTTCCGCCGTCCGCCACCGCCTCATCGATGACCACGACGACCTCGTCGCCGCCCTCCCCGACATCGACGCCGACATCGTCGGGCTCGACGTCGAACGGTCCACGAAGCCGCGCTACGACAACCCCGCGGCGCTGGTGCAGGTCGGCACCGCCGATGTCGTGCTGCTGGTCGACACCCACCTGCTCGGTGGTCACGTTCCCGTCCTCGGCGACTTCCTGGCCGACCGCGTGGTCGTGCTGCACGCCGGCACGAACGACATCCCGTCGCTGGACGTGGCCGATGTCGACCTCGACACCTTCGAGGACACCGCCGTGGCCGCTGCCGTCCTCGGCCTGCCGCTGGGCCTGGACAACCTGCTGCAGGAACTGCTCGGGGTCGCGTTGTCGCCCGACAAGGACCGCTTCCAGCGGGCCGACTGGGAACGTCGACCGCTGCCCGACGACATGGCGGCCTACGCGGCCGGGGACGTCGAGCACCTCCCTGGACTGATCATGGACCTGCGGGCCCGACTCGCCGACCTCGGCCGGCTCGAGTGGTACCGCCAGGAACGCGATCACATGATCGACAGCACCCGGGTGGCGACCCGATCGTGGGAGGACATCCGAGGTGCCGGCCGACTCGACGATGCCCAACGAGCCGTCCTGCGGGCGTTGTGGACCCAGCGCGAACACCTCGCCCAGCGCGACGACCTCGCACCGCAGCGGGTGCTGCGCGACGAGACGCTGATCGACCTCGCCGGGTCGCCAGCCGACGACGTCGACGCCCTTTCACGCCGCAACAAGCGCCGCAATCAGCCCACACGGGGCCACGCCGCCGAACTGCTGGCAGCCCAGGCGGAGGGGCTGGCCGCCGAACCCGAGACCCGCACTGGCGCGTCGCGCCGGTTCGACCGCGCCGACCGCGACTGCCACGCCGCGATGCGCAACGCCCGCAGTGCACTGGCCGACGAGATGGGACTCGACGCCGGCTTCCTGTGTCCCGGTCGGGCCCTGTGGGGGCCGATCGCTGCCGACCCGACCGACCAGGCCGAACTGGTCGCCAACCTCGACCTGCGCCCGTGGCAGTGCGACCTGCTGGCCGACGTGCTGTGGGACGCCTACACCAGCGTCGAGTGATCCCACGTGTGTGCGCGCGGACGTTGCGAGCGCAGCGAGCAACTCCAACGCGCCCGAGCGCAGCGAGTGTCAGGCGAGCCATCCCCCCGCCGAAGGCTGGACGTTGTGAGCGCAGCGAACAACTCCAACCTGACCGAGCGCAGCGAGTGTCAGGCGATCTCGGCGAGTTTGCGGGTGAGGTTGCCGGGCATGGCGAACTCGACGTCCTCGTCGACCACCATGACGGTGTCGACCGTCTCCAGCCCGCGCTCGGTGAACCACGCGATGACCTCGTCGACGAGCACCTCGGGTGCGGAGGCCCCGGACGTCAGGCCGACGACGCCGATCCCATCCAGCCAGGCCTCGTCGATTTCCGAGACGTCGTCGACCAGGTGGGCCGGCGTGTCGCGGTCACGGGACACCTCGACCAACCGCTTGGAGTTGGACGAGGTCTCGGACCCCACCACCAGCACCAGGTCGCAGCGCTCGGTCAGCACCTTGACGGCGTCCTGGCGGTTGGTGGTGGCGTAGCAGATGTCGGCCTTCTTGGGCTGGTGCAGCAACGGGAAGCGCTGCCGCAACCGGTCGACCACCGCCGCCGTGTCGTCCATCGACAGCGTGGTCTGGGTCAGGTAGGCGACGTTGGCGGGATCCAGGTCCTCCAGGTCGTCCACGTCGTCGGGAGTCTCGACCAGCGAGATCGACCGTGGGGCCTGGCCCATGGTGCCGAGCACCTCCTGGTGGCCCTCGTGGCCGACCAGGACGATGTCCTTGCCGGCCGTGGCGTAGCGCCGGGCTTCGTGGTGGACCTTGGTGACCAGCGGGCAGGTCGCGTCGATCAGGACCTGGTCACGAGCCTTGGCGTTGGCGAACGCCTCGGGTGGCGAGCCGTGGGCGGAGAAGACGATGACGGCACCCTCGGGGGCCTCGGTCTCGTCCTCCACGAAGACCGCACCACGGTTGGCCAACGAGTTCACCACGTGGGTGTTGTGGACGATCTCGTGGCGCACGTAGACGGGCGCACCGTAGGCCTCCAGCGCCTTCTCGACGATCAGGACGGCCCGGTCGACACCGGCGCAGAACCCGCGTGGGGCGGCCAGAAGGAGGGTGTGTGGGATGGAGGAAGTCATGGCCCCAGCGTATCGGTGGGGATCGCCCGCTCCGGGGCCGGACACGGTCCGGCGACCTCACCCGGCGGGGTCCACTCCCAGTTCGGCCATCAGGCCGCGGACGCGCTGCTCGATCTCGTCACGGACGGGCCAAACCTCCTCCACACCCTTGCCGGCGGGGTCGTCGAGTTCCCAGTCCAGGTAGCGCGTCCCGGGGAGGACGGGGCAGGTGTCGCCGCAACCCATGGTCACGACCACGTCGGCGGCGTCGATCGTGGCGTCGTCGAAGTGCGTGGGTCGGGCACTCGCGATGTCGATGCCGACCTCCTCCATCGCCGTGACCGCTGACGGGTTGACGGCATCGCCGGGCTCGGATCCGGCCGACAGGACGTCGATGCGATCGCCAGCCAGCGCCTGCATCCAGCCCATGGCCATCTGGGAACGCCCGGCGTTGTGGACGCACAGGAACAGGACGGTGGGGGTGTCATTCACGTGCGGTCCTCGTCACAGGCGGGTCGTGGAGGTTGCACGTCTCATGCCTTGTCCGTGAAGTTGCGGGTGTGGTCCGACGGGCACAGGGTCGCGATCGAACACCCACCGCAGTCGCGCGACCGGGCCGTGCAGACCCGGCGCCCGTGGAAGATCAACAGGTCGGACACGTCCAGCCAACGGTCACGCGGGAACAATCGCGCCAGGTCGCGCTCGATCTTCGGCGCCGTGGTCTGCGTCGTGAAGCGCAGGCGCCGGGCCAGGCGGGTCACGTGGGTGTCGACGACCACGCCCACGTGGTCGTCCGGCCCGGTCGCGGTGTTGGAGATCACGACGTTGGCGGTCTTGCGCGCGACACCGGGCAACGAGGTCAGCTCGTCCATCGTCGAGGGCACCTCGCCGCCGAACTCGGTGAGCAGCAGCCGAGCCGACGCCAGCAGGTTCTTCGACTTCTGGCGGAACAGTCCGAGCCGGCCGACCAGTGCCTCCAGTTCCTCCTGCGTGCCCGACGCCATCGCCTCGGCGTCAGGGAACCGCGAGAACAGCGCCGGCGTGACCTGGTTGACCATCACGTCGGTCGACTGGGCCGACAGCACGGTGGCCACGAGCAGTTGAAACGGCGTGGTGAAGTCCAGCGCGATCTCGGCGTCCGGGTGGGTCCGCGACAGTTCGTCCAGGATCCACGGCGCGCGGCGGGTCTTGCCACTGGCGGCGGTGACGCCCTCCGGGAGTTCGGTCGGCCCTGGCGCCCGTACGTCGTCGGGCGCGGGTGCGTCGTCGGGCGCGATCACTCGCCACCCCGCGCGGCGTCCGCGACCGGGTCGGGCACGGAGTCGGGCACCGGATCGGCCGCCGGGGCGACGGGGTGAGGTGCCGGCGGCGTCACCGGTGCCGCCGCCGGGAGCGACACCGTGAAGGTCGACCCGGACCCCAGCAGCGACTCCACGTCCAGCACGCCGTGATTGCGGCCGATCGCGTGGCGCACCAACGACAGGCCCAGTCCGGTGCCGCCGGTCTTGCGCGACCGGGCGACGTCGACCCGGTAGAAGCGTTCGAAGATCCGTTCCAGATCACCCTTGGGGATGCCGATGCCGCTGTCGGCGACCGCCAGGTCGACCGAGGACCCGCGTGACGCGATGCGCAGCTCCAGCGACCCACCGTCGCGGTTGTACTGCACCCCGTTGTTGACCAGGTTGCGGACGATGATGCGCAGGTCGTCGGGGTCGCACAGCACCATCGCCCGTTCCGGTGGGTCGAAGGTGACGGTGATCGACGGCCCGCCGTCGCCCAGTTCGGCCAGCGCGTCCGTCACGACCGGCACCAGGTCCACGGCCGTGGGTGCCACCTCGCCGCGTTCCTCCAACCGGCGCAGGTCGAGCAGGTCGTGGACCAGCCGGACCAGCCGCCCGGCCTCCTGCTCCAGGCGGCCCAGCAGGTCCGGCATGCGCCCCGGGTCGCGCTCAATCGTGATCAACAGTGCCTCGGCGAGTGCCTGGATCGACGTGGCCGGGGTCTTGAGCTCGTGCGAGGCATTGACCACGAAGTTGCGCCGCAGGTTCTCCAGGCGCAGTTCCCGCGTCCGGTCGGTGACCAAGACCAGGCGCTGGTCGTCGATCACTGTGACCAGGGCCCGCACGGACCGTCCCGACACCAGCGCATCGACCTCCACGGGGTCATTGCCCCCGCGCATGTCGCGGACGGCCGCCGCCAGCCGGGCGCTGCCCAAGGCCGCCAGGATCGTCGTCGGCTCACCGTCGCTGGGGATGCCCAAGAGTTCCCGGGCGGCCCGATTGGCCGCGGCCACATAGCCCTCGGCGTCGAACAGGATCGTCGCGGTCGGCAGTGACTCCACCAGTTGTCGCCGCCACGGCAACTCCTCGACGATGGTGGCGAGCCGACGGGTGAAGGCGGACCCGGCAGCGTTCACGGCGACCACCAGTTCAGCCAGCGCCGGGTCGTCCGGCACGGGCACGGGCTGGACGGTGCCGGACTCCCACGCCCGCACCCGCTCGGCCAGTGCCGCGGTCTCCCGAGCCGTGGCCCGACGGTCCACGACCGCCCCGACCACGGCGACCGCGACGCCCAGCAGCACGCCGACGCCCGCGTTCACCAGCGAGGTGGCGACCACCGCCACGACGGCGGCAGCCACCGCGAACCCCAGGGTGGCGGACCTCACTGGTCGGCGAAGCGGTAGCCGATGCCGCGCACGGTCTGGATCCTCTGCGGGTCCTGCGGGTCGTCCTCGATCCGCGTCCGGAGCCGGCGGATGTGGACGTCCAAGGTCTTGGTGTCACCCACGTAGTCCATGCCCCAGATCTCGTTGATGAGGTGTTGGCGGGACAGGACGCGCCCCGCGTACTCGACCAGTTCGGCCAGCAGGCTGAACTCCTTGGGGGGCAGTTCGATCGGCTCGCCGCGGAGGTGGACCTCGTGGCGGGCGCGGTCGACGCGCACGCCCAACGCCTCGGCCGGGGCATCGAGGTCCATGACGTCGACGATCGGGGCGCGCCGCAGGACAGCCTTGATGCGGGCCACCAGTTCACGGCTGGAGAAGGGCTTGGTGAGGTAGTCGTCGGCACCAAGTTCGAGGCCCACGACCCGGTCCACCTCCTGGTCGCGGGCGGTGACCATGATGATGGGCACGTCCGAACGCGTCCGGATGGTGCGGCACACCTCGGTCCCCGACATCCCCGGGAGCATCAGGTCGAGCAGGATCAGGTCGGGGCGCAGGCGTTCCCAGGCCCCGATGGCCGAGGTGCCGTCCTGGACCCAGTGGACCTCGTAGCCGTCCGCCTCCAGGCTGATGGTCAGGCCCTCGGCGATCGCCGGCTCGTCCTCGACGAGCAGCAGCCGCGGCATCAGGCGGCACCGTGGGGATCGGTCGAGTCGTGGGTGTCACCCTCGTCGTCGTCGGTGCCGTCGTCCCCGGTGTCGACGTCGTTCCCGGTGTCGACGTCCTCGTCGTCGTCCTGGCGCGTGAACGGGGGCAGCCGGGTCCGACCGACCAGGACGCGCTGCCCGGTGGCGACGAAGGTGGCGTCCCGGGCCACCTCGACGCCGTGGTCGGCGATGCGTTCGTAGTAGCGGGCCAACAGGCCCAGGACGACCAGTTCGGTGCCGGGGTCCTCGACGTTGGAGGCCTGTCCGAGCAGCAGGCGCTGGAGTTCGTCCACGGCATCGTCAGCCCGGTCGACCTCGTTGACGGCCAACGCATCGCGACGGCGCCAGGCGTCCAGGCCGGCCACGAACACCTCCGTGGACACGCGCGACAACTCCTCGAGCTGTGCCCGCAGTGGCGGGTCGAGGAAGCGAGGGTCAAACTGGCGCAGGGTCAGGCAGGCGTGGCGCAGCAGGCTGGCCGAGCGGGAGACGTCGACAGTCATGCGCAGCAGGGCGACCAGGCGGCGCAGGTCGCTGGCCACCGGGGCCTCGCGCGCCAACAGGACGAACCCGTCGTCCTCGATCTGCTCGCACTCCGAGGCGACCTCCCAGGCCATGAACTCCGACTGCTCGATGATGCTGACATCACCGAGCAGGAAGGCCTCGGACAGGCGCGGGAGGGACTCGGCCACGCGCAGTCCGGCCGCGACGAACCGGTCGTCGAGGTCGTCCAACGCGGCATGGAAGGCCGTGCGCAGGTCGCGCCCCCCCTCAGCCATGGCAGCCGTCCTCGGTCGCTGTCCTCGACTGTACAGAGGGCACCCGAGCCGCCCGACGGCCACCCGGGTCGTGATGGGGACCGGCCGTCACCGACGCCCGGCCAGCTCCGGCAGCACCCGGTCACCGGTGATCGCCCAGCTGAGGTGGACGCCCAGGGCGACCCCGTGGTCGGCGATCCGTTCGAGGAAGCGCGCCACCAGCGCCAGCGCGGCGGCGCAGCCCGCGCGACCGCAGCGGACGCCCTGGTCGAGCATGGCGTCGCAGCGCCGGTCCACCTCGGCGTCGCGCAGTGCCAGGTCGTTCACGGCCAGCGCGTCGCGGTCCGCCCATGCATCGACCGCGTTCGAGAACAGGTCCACGGCCAGGACGCGGGTGCAACCCAAGTCGTCCTCACCGATCGCATGCTGGCCACAGGCCTGAAGCGTGAGCAGGTGCTCGATGACGTGGGCCATCAGCCGGGCGGTGCGTTCGAGGTCGTGGAGGGCCCGGATGAGGGCGATCATCTCGCGCAGGTCCTCGGCCACGGGGGACTCCAGCGCCACCAGCGTGAATGCGGCGTCCTCCAACCGGGTCGCCACGATCTGCACCTGGTCGGACTGGGCCTCGGCGTCCGCCAGCGCGGTCGACGCGAGCGCCGTGTCCGTGGCCACGATGGGCGCGCCGATGTTGATCACGCCACGGGCCAACCCCACCAGGTCCGCATCCAGCACCCGCAACTGTTCCCGGTACCCGGCACGCACGCGGCCACCACCGGCGGACCACGGGGTCCGCTGGGGGTCGAGGGGAAGGTCACGGCTGTCGGTCATCCGCACGCGCCGATCAACCGAAGCGACCCGAGATGTAGTTCAGGGTCGCCTCCTCGGCGGGCTGGGTGAAGATGGTCTCGGTCTGGTCGTACTCCACCAGGTGGCCGGGCCTGCCGGTGCCCTCGATGTTGAAGAACCCGGTCCGGTCGCTGACCCGGGCCGCCTGCTGCATGTTGTGGGTCACGATGATGATCGTGAAGTCCTGCTTGAGTTCGGTGATCAGGTCCTCGATCGCCAGCGTGGAGATCGGATCCAACGCCGAGCACGGCTCGTCCATCAGCAGGACGTCGGGTTCCACGGCGATCGCCCGGGCGATGCAGAGGCGTTGCTGCTGGCCGCCCGACAACCCCGATCCGGGCCGGTCGAGGCGATCCTTGACCTCGTCCCACAGGTTGGCACCGCGGAGCGACTTCTCGACCAGTTCGTCCGCGTTCGGGATCTTCTTGGCGTTGAGCCGCAGCCCGGCCAGGACGTTCTCGGCCACCGACATCGTCGGGAACGGATTCGGCTGCTGGAACACCATGCCGACCTTGCGGCGCACCAGCACCGGGTCGACCTTGCCGCCGTACAGGTCGTGGCCGTTGAGCATCACCGACCCGGTGGCGTAGGCGCCGGGGATGACCTCGTGGAGCCGGTTCAGGGCACGCAGGAAGGTGGACTTGCCGCACCCGGACGGACCGATCAGGGCGGTGACCGACCGGGGGTCGATCGACATCGTGACCCCCTCGACCGCCTTGAAGTCCCCGTAGTAGAGGTCGAGGTCGGCGACCTCTATGCGGTTGGTGTCGTCGCCGGAGCGATCGACGCTGCCGGTCCTGGCAGCCATGCGGGCCAGTTCCGGGTTGGCGGCGTCCACGTTGCGATCGGCATCCATCGGGGCAGTCTCCGTCGCGGCAAGGTGCAGGTGGGAGTCGGTGGAGCTCATTTGAGGCCCTTCGGGGTCAAGGCAGCAGACAGGACGCGGGCGAGGCCGAACAGCAGGCCGACCAGGACCAGGAGGACAAGGGCCGCGGACCAGCCCCGATCATAGGCCGCCTGCACCTGGATGCCCGGTGTGATGTAGCTGTTGTAGATGAACAGGGGCAGCGAGGCCATGCGCCCGTCGAACGGGTTGAGGTTCACCTCGTCGGAGAGCCCGGTCGCCAGCAACAGCGGCGCAGTCTCGCCGACGACCCGGGCCACGGCCAGGATGACTCCGGTGACCATCCCGGGCAGGGCCGTCGGCAACACGATCTTCACGATCGTCCGCCACCGTGGCACCCCCAGTCCGTAGCTGGCCTCGCGCAACCTCATCGGCACCAGCCGCAGCATCTCCTCGACGGTACGCACCACCACGGGGATCATCAGAACGGACAGCGCGATCGACCCGGCGAAACCGGAGCGGTACCCGGGGCCGAAGAACACGGTGAAGAGCCCCAGCGCGAACAGGCCGGTGACGATCGAGGGGATGCCGGTCATCACGTCGACCAACCAACTGATGCCCTTCGCGAGGCGCTGGCCCTGCCCGTACTCGACGAGGTAGATCGCGACCAGGATCCCGATCGGGACCGAGATGACGGCGGCGATGCCGGTGATGATGAGGGTCCCGATGATCGCCTGGGAGATCCCGCCACCCTCGCCGACGACGTTGCGCATGTTGCCGGTCAGGAACGCCAGGTCGAGTCCGGCCAGCCCGCGGCGGACGGTGGTCCACACCAGGCTCAGGAGCGGGATCGTGGCGACGACGAACGAGGCCGCGACGAGCCCGGTGATGATGCGGTCGAGGGCGTAACGGTGTCCCTCGACCCGGCGAGAGATCACGTAGGTCGCCACGACCGCCAGGATGCCGGTGAGCAGGAGGATCATGGTCACGTTCGCCCCGCCAACCGGCAGGGCGGCCACGAACGCGATCACGAAGGCCACGGCGACGATGCCAACCAGCATCGTCGGTGACAACTTGGAGGTCTCCAGGGAGTCGCCGGGGGTTGTCTTCTGCATGGTGGCCATCTCAGAACCCCGCGGTTTCGCCCGCGATGCGGCGGGCGATGTAGTTGACCAGGAACGTGCAGATGAACAGCACCAGGCCAGTGGCGAACAGCGCCGATCGTTCCTGGCCCCCGAAGTTGGGGAACGACAACGCGATGTTGGCGGCGATGGTGGACGGGTTCTGGGAGGTGAACAGGGCGAAGCCGATCAACCCCGGCGCCGGGGACAGCACCAGCGCGATCGCCATGGTCTCCCCCAGCGCCCGGCCCAGGCCCAGCATCGCGCCACCGATGACGCCCGAACGCCCGTGCGGCAACACCGCTGTCTTGATGACCTCCCAGCGGGTTGCGCCCAACGCCATGGCGGCTTCCTCGTGTAGCCGCGGGGTCTGGAGGAAGACCTCCTTGGAGACCGAGGCGATGATCGGCAGGATCATCACGGCCAGTACCAGCGCCGCCGAGGCCATGTTGCGACCCGACGGCGTCACGGTCGGCTGGAACAGTGGGAACCAACCAACGGTGTCCGCCAGGAAGCGGTACACCGGCACGAAGAACGGCGCCAGCACGAAGATTCCCCAGAGCCCGTACACCACGCTGGGCACCGCGGCCAGCAGGTCGATCACCCAACCCAGCGCCCGAGCCAGTGCGGGTGGGGCGTAGTGGGTCATGAACAGCGCGACGGCGACGGCCAGCGGCATGGCCAACAGCAGCGCGATGATCGACGCCCAGATCGTCCCGAACAGCAGTGGGAGGATGTAGCCGCTGAGTGACTCGGCATTGGGGAGGCTGCTGGCCGGCAGGTCCAGGGCCGGCAACGACTTCTGCGCCAGGAAGAACGCCACCCCCGCCAGGGTCAGCAGGATCAGGATCCCGGCGCCGGTCGTGATGCCTTCGAACAGGCGATCCTGCCCGGCGGTGGGACGCTCCTGCGACAGGAAGGTCCCGTCGTCGGCGTCGGGGGTCGCCACGGGGGGCGTCTCGGTCATCGACATCGGCTGTGGTCCCTTCGCTGGTCCGGCGGTGGTGCGGTGGCACGCCGGTGCGAGGGGCCGGGTCCGCGGACCCGCACCCCCCGCGCCGACCGGGTCGGGGTCGGTCAGCCGGCCACGGAGATCGCCTCGACGACCGGCCCGACCTGGTCACGAAGGGACTGGGAGATCGGGGCCGACCCGGCCGCCTCGGCGGCGGCCGCCTGGCCCTCCTCGGACTGCACGTAGGTCATGAAGGCCTTCACGAGGTCGACCTCCTCCTGGGTCTCGTACTGGTTGCACATGATGTGGTAGGAAACCAGCACGATCGGGTAGACGCCGGCTTCCTCGGTGTCACGGGTCAGGTCGTAGGCGAAGTCGCCCTCCGGGCGGTCCGGGGCGGGCTCGGAGACCTCGAGGATCTTCGCGGCCGCTTCCGGCGAGTACTCAACGAATTCCTCGCCGACCTGCACGGCCACGGTGCCGAGGTCACCGACCTGGGAGGCGTCGGCGTAGCCGATCGAGCCCTCGCCGGCGGTCACGGCCTGCACGACGCCCGAGGTCTGGGGGGCGGCCTCCCCGCCGGCCTCGGTCGGCCAGGTCTCGATGACGTCGTAGGGCCACGCGTCGCCGGCCGTCTGGGTCAGGTAGTCGGTGAAGTTCTCGGTGGTCCCGGAGTCGTCGGAGCGGTGGACCGGGTTGATCGGCAGGTCCGGGAGCTCGACGCCGTCGTTGGTGGCGGCGATCGCGTCGTCGTTCCAGGTGGTGATGTCGCCGGCGAAGATGCCTGCGATGGTGGCGGCGTCGAGTTGCAGGGACTCGACCGACGGCAGGTTGTAGGCCACCGCGATCGGCGAGACGTAGTGGGGCAGGTCGACGGCGCCGGCGTCGCCGGCGCAGCGGTCCGCGGCCATCGCCAGTTCGTCCTCGTCGAGGTAGGCGTCGGATCCGGCGAAGGTGACGCCGCCGCTCAGGAAGGTCTCGCGGCCACCACCCGAACCGACCGGGTCGTAATTGACGGTCACGTCGGGATTGCCCTCCTG
Organism: Nitriliruptorales bacterium; assembly: GCA_038233055.1. Taxonomy (GTDB): domain Bacteria; phylum Actinomycetota; class Nitriliruptoria; order Nitriliruptorales; family Nitriliruptoraceae; genus Salsipaludibacter. The sequence continues at coordinate 22,400 of JBBSMS010000015.1, read as the reverse complement.
GAAGCCGGCGATCCAGCCTTCCATGGCGGCTGCCTGTGAGCTGGCTCCGGCGCCGTCGAGCGTGCCCGAGGCCATGGCGCCCTCGGAACCTTCCGACGCCATCTCGGAACCCTCGGACATGGCGCCGTCGTCGGTCGCGGTGTCGTCGGTCGCGGCCGCGGTGTTCTCCGAGCCGTCGGCGGAGGTGTCGTCACCGCCACAGGCCGAGGCCAGCAGGGCGAGTGACAGCGTGACCCCCACGAGGGCACGTGAACGGATGGGTAGACGCATGGTTGGTCTTCTCCTGGGTGGGAATGGAGGGCCGCGTCAGGGGCGGACCCCCGGTCGATGTGGCGCACCGTACGGAGCACACCTCGCCACCCACTTTCGCCATGGTGAACGGCAGGTGAACGACCCGACCGGGCAAAGTGGCGCGTGTGGGAGGAGCATGGTCGTGACGGGCAGTGGCGGGCCCTGTCGCGTCGAGGGCCCGGCCCGGATCAGCCGCCGTAGGCCTCGACCTTGTCCAACCGGTGCTGGGCACGGACCCGACGCACCGTGCCCGACTTGCCCCGCATCATCAGGGACTCCGTCACCGCGCCGTTGCCGTCGAAGGCGACGCCGCGGAGCAGTTCGCTGGGGGTGATCCCGGTGCAGGCCAGGAAGCAGTCCTGCGACGACACCAGGTCGTGGGTGTCGAGGATCTGGTCCAGGTCGTAGCCCGCGTTGACCAGGTTCGACCGATCCTTGTCGTCGCGCGCCCACATCCGCCCCAGGATCCGCCCGCCCAGCGCGTGGACGCCACAAGCGGTCGTGACGCCTTCGGGGGTGCCGCCGATCCCGTACAGCAGGTCGATGGAGGGGCGCGACGACCACGCGGCCGACACCCCGCCGGCGACGTCACCGTCCATGATGAGGTTCAACCGGGCGCCGGTGTGGCGCACCTGCTCCTTGAACTCCTCGTGACGCGGTCGGTCCAGCATCATCACCGTGAGGTCCCCGACGCGCTTGCCGCGGGCCCGGGCGACCGCCTTGAGCAGGTCGGGGATCGGCATGTCGAGGTCGACCACGTGGGCCGCCTCGGCACTGACCACCAACTTGTGCATGTAGACCGCCGGGCCCGGGTCGAACATGGTTCCCGAGGGCGCGGCCGCCAACACGGCGATGGCCCCCGGCCGACCCTCCGCCAGCAACCGGGTCCCGTCCACCGGGTCCACGGCGATGTCCACCTTCGGGGCCGAGCCCGTCCCCACCCGCTCGCCGTTGAACAGCATCGGGGCTTCGTCCTTCTCGCCCTCGCCGATGATCACCGTGCCGTCCATCTCGATGCTGGACAGCATCTTGCGCATCGCGTCGACCGCGGCCTGGTCGCCCGCCTCCTTCTCGCCACGACCCTGCCAGCGCGCCGACGCCAGCGCGGCAGCCTCGGTCACCCGCACGATCTCCAGTGCAAGGTTGCGATCGGGACGGGAGGGATCAGGCACGAGCGACTCCGTTGTCAGCGTCGAGGACCGGGCTTCGACCAGCACGGCCGAGGGTAGACCGGCCACCCTCCGACAGGGCCTGACGCCGCCGTGGACGCGGCCGGATGCCGCCGGTGGGCAGCGTCCGACGTGCCGTCCATGGGCCGTCATCCTCGGCGCCGCCGTCAGCGACGGCGCGGCCGGATCGTCCGCGGGACGTCGACGTCCAGTCCCGGCGGCAGGGGTCCCGACTCCGCGGTGGCACGGAGGGCATCGTTTTCGAACATCACCCGGTCGCGGAGTCCGGACGAATCGTTGAACAGGCGCTTGAGCAGGGCCACCGTGTCGCGGTCGCGCGACCCGACCAGCGCCAGCCAGGCAACGGCCTCGTCCAGTCCCGCACCCTCGACCACCGAGCGTTGCACGAACCCGCTCGTCACCAGCTCGTCCAACCCGACGTCGCGCGACGACAGGACCCAGTCCCGGGCGGTGCCCAGCCCCACCAGACCGATCGTGCGCGCGGTCCCGACCGGCCAGCCCAGGCGGACGCCGGGGAACCGCACCCACGCCCCCGGCTCGGCCACCCGCAGGTCACACGCCGCCGCCACCTCGACGCCGCCGCCGACCGCCGCGCCCGCCAGCACCGCCACGGTCGGCAGGTGGGTCAGGGCGAGCCGCTCGTACAGCAGGGTGAACAGTTCCATCCGGCGCCGACCACCGTCGGCCAGGTCCTCGCGCACGTCCGCACCAGCCGAGAAGGCCGGCCCGGCCCCGGCCACCACCATGCCGACCACCTCGGCGTCACCCTCCAGGTCGTCGAGCGCGTCCAGCCACGCCACCAGCATCGCCGTCGACATCGCGTTGCGGGCCGCCGGACGGTCCATCGTCACGACCGCGACCGGTCCCGCGTCGGTCACACGCCGGGACACCTGCAGCGGCGGGTCCGGGTCCGGCATGGGCATCGCGTGCTCGATGTGGTCGGACCCGCGGACGGTGCAGGCGGTGGTGGGCCGGATCGTGACCGGGCGGCGGCGTCGTACTCGTCGGCAGGCCGCCATCCGGTGCGCGGGGGCAGCGAACGGGCTTCCCACGGGCGGTTGCGTCCCGCGATGGCCAGGGCCCGGACGCTAGCCTGTCGGGACATGGGACCCCCGACGACCGACACGCGACGGCGCCTCGCCCGGCTGGTTCGGCGGGCCGACGCCGACCTCGCCGAGGCCGCCCTGCTGGTCAACGCCGAGGCGCGCCCCGACCTCGACGTCGACGCGGCGCTGCTGCGGATCGACGCGCTGGCCGACGCCTTCGGACTGTGGTGGGACGACCACGACGACCTCGAGGCCGGCGCCGCCCTGCGGGGCTTCCTCGGTCGCCAGCACGGCTTCGGCGGGGCCGGCGACGACTACCACGACCCCGACAACGCGCTGCTCGTCGAGGTGATGGACCGTCGGCACGGCCTGCCGATCGTGCTGACCGTCCTGTACGTCGCCATCGCCCGTCGGGCCGGACTGCCTGCCTGGGGCATCTCCCAGCCCGGACACTTCTACCTCGGGGTCGGCGACCCGGAACGCCCCGCCGTGCTCGACCCGTTCGACCACGGCGCCAGCGTCCCCACCGAAGAACTGGCCGAACGCCTTCGGGTCGCCACCGCCGGCCGAGTCCCGTTCACGCGCTCCCACCTGCGCCCCACCTCGCCCACCATGGTCGTGCGCCGCATCCTCAACAACCTCACCCGCGACTACACCGCGCAGGGACAGGTACCGGCCGCCCTGTGGACCGTGGAACTCAAGTTGCTGCTGCCCAACACCATCCCCGACGACCACAAGGCCCGCGGCGAGTTGTTGACGCACATCGGGCGCTACGGCGAGGCCGCCGACGAGTTCGAGGCCTACCTCGACCTCGGTGGTGACGACTTCGGTGATGCCGAGGACATCCGCGCCCGCGCCATCCGTGCCCGCGCCAAGTTGAATTAGGGGTCAGCCGGGGTCTAGGCGGGCGAGGTGGCGGGGTTGGAACAGGGCGACCAGTTCGCCGGCCAGGTCGCCATCGTGGGCCCACGAGCGGCCCAGGTGGAGGTCGATCACGGCGACGGTCGCGGTGCGCATCGCGACCGACGCGCCGGTCAGCCGCCACACCAACCCACCCCAGGTCGGCATGTGGCCGGTGACCAGCAGCCGGTCGACGTCGTCGTCGATCCGGGCGAGGTGGGCCAGGACCCCGTCGACCGAGGCCTCGTAGAACGTGTCCGTCGCGACCACCTCGACGTCCCAGCTGCCGGACTCCACGACAAGTTCGGCGGTGGTGGCGGCCCGGGTGGCGGTCGAGGTCACGACCGCGTCGGGGACCAGGCCCATGGCGTTCAGCACCCGGCCGACGGTGCCCGCGGCAGCCGCGCCCCGCGAATTGAGCGGGCGAGCGTGGTCGCTGGTGCCGGCGGTCCAGTCCGACTTGCCGTGGCGCATGACCAGCAGTTGCTTCACGTCGTCGTCCCTCCGCTGTGGGGGTGGTCACCATCCCGGCCGCTCGAAGAACGAGGTCAGGGTCCGAGCAGTCGTTCGCGCAGGTGGTCGATCCGCAGGGCTCCGCCGTCCAGCACGTCGCGGTGGAACTGTTCGAGGTCGAAGTCCACCCCGTCCCGGCGAGCCCGGTCGCGCAGTTCGTCCCGGATGGCCAGGATCGCCCGCTCCCCCACCTTGTAGCTGATCGCCTGCGCCGGCCACCCGAGGTAGCGCTTGATCTCGGAGGTCGCGACGTCCCGGGGCTGTAGCCCGACCCGGTGCATGTAGTCCACGGCCACGTCGAAGTCCCACGTCCCACCCGGGTGCAACGGCGCGTCGTCGGGGATCGGCAGGCCGAGGTGCAGGCCCAGGTCGACGACCACGCGGGCCGCACGGAAGGCGTGACTGGCGAGCATGCCGAACCGGTAGGCCGGGCGTTCGAAGAAGCCCAGTTCGTCCATCAGGCGCTCGGCGTACAGCGCCCAGCCCTCGCCATAGCCCGGATACCACACCAGCATCCGGTGGGCGCGCGACAGCACCTCGGCGCGGTCCATGACGGTCGCCACCTGCAGGTGGTGGCCGGGGAAGCCCTCGTGGTAGGCGGTCGAGACCTCCTGCCACAACGGGACCGCCTGCTTGTCCCCCAGCGAATACCAGACCGATCCCGGACGCACGAAGTCCTCGGACGGGTTGATGTACCACGCCCCCAGGGCACCACCGGCCGGGGCCAGGTTGACCGTCACCGCCTTCATCTTGTCGGGCAGGTCGAAATGCACCCCGTCGAGTTGGTCGACCGCCTCGTCCAGGCGCTGCTGCACGAAGGCCGCGAAGGCGGCCGGCGACGGAGCCGCCTCGGCCGAATCCGTCTCCAGGCGCGCGACCACCCCTGCCATGTCCGCGTCGGGGTCGATCCGCAGGGCCACCGCCTCCATCTCGGCCCGGATGCGCGCGAGTTCGCGCCAGCCCCAGTCGTAGGTCTCGGCGAGGTCGAGGTCGTCGCCGATGTAGCGATCCGCCGCGCGGGCGTAGCGATCGGGCCCGACCGCGTCAACGGTCGGCGCGACCGGCAGCAGGTCTGCCTCCAGCCAGTCGGCGAAGCGCGCCACCGCGGCGGTGGCGGTCACGATCGCGGCCGTCAGGGTGGTGACGGCGGCCTCGTCGACCTCGGCCTCGCGCGCCGCGGCCGGGTAGGCGTGCCACGACGAGGACGGACCGGCCAGCACCCGCGCCTGCTCGACCACCGAGCGAACTTGGCGCACGGCCGCCACCAGGCCCGCCTCGCATCCTCGTTCCAGGGTCGCCCGGTAGCCGGCCAGCGGCTGGTCGATCGTGGCCAGACGCGCCGTGATCGCCTGCCAGGCCGTCGGCGTGGACCGATCCATCAGGTCGAAGATGTCGCGGATCTCGGTGAACGGGCAGGCGAGGTGGTTCAGGTCACGCAGGTGGTCGCCCGCCGCGTGGCTGGCCAGGTGCTCGTCGAGGTTGGCCGCCAGCACCCTGGCCGCGTGCGCCTGGTGGGGGTCGACCTCGTCGAGATGGGGGGCGAGGGCCCGCCGGGTCGACTGCCACAGGTCCGCCCAGGCAGCATGCGCGGCCGGCGAGAAGTCGTCCCACAGGTGGTCACTGCCGGAGACGCCGAACGAGGTCGCGGCCAGCGGACTGCGCGCCAGCACCTCGTCGACATAGGCATCGCTGATCGCGAAGGCATCGGTCATGGTCGGCTCCGAACGGCACGGCGACGGCCCCGCACCCTAACGGGTCCGTGGCGCGGTGGTCACCCCAGGGGGACCCAGTGCGCGTCGCGCCACTCGGCAGCCGCCCCCGCCGACGGGGCGGGTCCGACGCCGTGGAGCGCGTGCGCCAGCACCTCAACGCCGTCCACCAACCGCGGGCCGGGCCGGCTGAACAGGGCCGAGCCGTCCACCGCGACCACCCGGGCCCCGTCCACCAGTCGGACCCACCCGTCGTGGTCCGCCAGGTCGTCGACCATCGCCGTCGTCGTCGCCAGGTCGAAGCCGCAGAAGGCCGCCACGACGACGTCCGGCGCCAGCGCCGCGAGGTCATCCCAGTCGGCCCGGCGCGAGGGCTCGCCGGCGCTGCCCAGCAGCGATGTGCCACCGGCCGCCTCGACCATGTCCGGGACCCAGTGGCCCGGGAGCCATGGCGGGTCCGGCCACTCCAGCACGGCCACGTCCGGTCGGTGCCGCGCGCGGACCGCATCGGCGACCGCGTCCAGTCGCGCCTGCAGGTCAGCGACCACGTCGGCCGCGCCGTCCTCGGCCCCAACCGCGGCACCGACGGCCCGGATCGTGTCGGCGAGGTCGGCGAGCCGGTGCGGGTCGGCCGCGACCACCCGCGCGGCCGGTGCGACCGTGCACAGGGCGTCGTCGACGAGGTCGACCGGGACGGCACACACGTCACAGAGTTGCTGGGCCACGACCACGTCGGGCGCGGCCGCCCCCAGGGCGTCGGTGTCGAGGGCGTAGATGGTGTGGTCGTCGCGGATGCCGGTGGACACCGCGGCGTCGATCTCGGCCGCGGACAGACCCGGCGGCAGCAGGTCACGGGTGACGGCCGGTCGATCCGCGGCGGCGGACGGGTGGTCGCACTCGTGGGTGACGCCGACCACCTCCGGACCGGCCCCGATCGCGAACAGGATCTCGGTGGCGGACGGGAGCAGGGACACGATGCGGGTCACGCGACCTCCTGGCGTCGGGGGACGTGGAGCCGCCGCGGCAATCCGATGCGCACGTCCACGCCGGGCGAGAAGCGGACGTGGTCGGGCGGCCCGCCCAGGTCGTAGCCGGCCGCGCTCACGAACTGGTCGTCGAGTTCCCGCACACTGGCGTGGAACAGCGGCCAGGGACCGTGGTCGACGTTGGCGCGTACCAGCCCTGCCGGCCCGTGGGCGTACAGCGACCAGCGGTTGGCGAGGAAGTCGTCCAGCGGCGTCCGGTGCTCGGGTGCCAGCGGCCGCCCCACCGCCACCACGACCCGACTGGTCGGCGTGCCTTCCCACCGCCTGGCGGCGTCGTAGGTGAACCGGCGGCCGTCGCGCGTGATCGACATCCGGCCCCACTGGTACGGCAACTGGTAGCCCAGGCGGGCCACCGCGACCGCCCCGGAGCGGGTGATGTCCAGCGAGTCGAACCAGATCCCCCGACCACCGTCCCGACCGCGCACGTAGGTGCGGATGTTGGTCTCGGGGAAACTCCCGATCCAGGGGATCCCGCGTGGCATCCCGGGCGGTCGGATGTCGCGCATGTCGAACGGGATCAGGCCGACCCAGGCCGACCCGTCGTGCACGTCGGGTTCGAGCCCGCGTGGCAGGTTCGCGGCCACCTCCGTCGGGTCGACCCGCCAGTGCAGCGCCGACAGGACCCGCCAGTCCATGAGCATCACGGGACGCTCGACCCGGACCGGTGGCGTGTCCGTGATCGGTTCGAGGGTGGGCGCCATGCAGGACTCCTCGCGGTCGGACGGGACGACCACGGCCTCGGCCACGGTAACTCCGTTCCCGACCGACCCGTCGCCGACTGCCGTCCGCCGGTGATCCGACGCCGCCACGACACCCAAACGACCGTGCGCCCTGCTGCGATCGGGGCAGGGCGCACGGCACGTGGCAGGGCAGGTGGCTGGCTCAGCTCAGACGAGGTGGCGCACCGCGTTCGCCGTGATCGCCTCGCTGACGAACGCGGCCAGCCCGGTCCGCTGGTCGTCGTAGTGGGCCGCGAAGCGCGGGTCCTGGACGTACATCTGGCCCAGGTTCTCGTGCATCTCCACGCTGCAGTCGTAGTAGCGGTCATGGATGTGGCGACGATGGCGCTGGGCCACGTCCATCGCCTCGGCGGACTCTGCCGACGCGCCGGCGTCCAGCAGGCCGATGAAGTCGTCCTCGATCGCCTGCGCCTCGGCCTGGATCCGCAGCCAGTCGTCCTTGGTGTAGGAACTGGTGCGGCGGCGGGACTGCTCCCATGCGTCGGTGTCGCCCCAGCGCTCCTCGGCCTCCTGCTCGTACTCCTCGGGGAGCCAGTCGCCGAAGACCTCCAGTTTCTCCTCCGGGGTCAGGTTGATGCTCATGGTGGTTGCCTCCAGTTGGTGGTCGATGGCCGCCACGATGCGGCGCAGGCGGTCGATGCGCGTGGACAGGTGCCCACGCTGGTCGAGCAGGGCCTCGCGCGTGTCGCTGCGGCTGGCGTGGTCGACCAGCGCGGCGATCTCCTCCAGCGAAAAGTCCAGTTCGCGCCAGGTCAGCACGGCGCGGAGCCGTTCGAGGTCGGCGGCGAGGTACTGGCGGTACCCCGCGGCGGAGCGCTGCGACGGTCGGACCAGCCCGATCTCGTCGTAGTGGTGCAGGGTCCGCACCGAGGTCCCGGCCAGCCGCGCCACCTCCCCGACCGTCCAGGTCGTGGTCGGGTCGCGGGTCGCCGCGTCGATCGTGTCCGTGGCCATCGTGGTGCTCGTCGGTCGTGGTCGGTGCCGGGCAATCCGGCACGGGAGGACCCTACGCCCTCACGTTGCGTGAGGGTCCACAACTCGCGTGCGTCCATCGCTCGTGCGGCACCAGGCCGACGGCTGGCACCCCCGTCCGGCCGACCGTCCGGCCGCAACAGTTCGCGTGATCCGACTCGAAGGGGCGGGCTTGCCTTGCGTGACAAGGAACTGCTACCTTGCGTCGCATGGAAGCGACCGCCACCGACCTCACCCAACTCCGCCGCGGCGTGGTGCAGCACTGCGTCCTGGCGCTGCTGGCGGTCGAGGCGCAGTACTCGTACGACCTCGTGACCGCGTTGGGCGCACACCCACCGCTGGTCACCAGCGAAGGGACGATCTACCCCCTGCTGTCCCGACTCCGCCGGGACGGACTGGTGACCACGTTCCTGCAGGGCTCCGACGCCGGACCTCCTCGTCGGTACTACGAACTGACACCCCTGGGTCGCCAGCGTCTGGCGGCCTTCCGCACCGACTGGGTGGCGTTCCGCCACGCCACCGACGCCGTCCTCGGCACGGAGGAACCATGATGACCACCACCCACCCCCTGGCCGCCGCCTGGCTCGACCGGGTGGACCGCCTCGCCACCGGCATGCCCGTGGAACGCCACCACGAACTGCTCGCCGACCTGGGTGACCACCTCGAACAGGCCTTGGGTTCCGACCCCTCCCCGGCCGAGATCGAGGCTGTCCTGGCCCGCATGGGCGACCCGGCCGACATCGTCGCGGCCGCCCGTGACGACCTGCCGCCCAGTCCCCCGCTGATGGCCCCCACAGTGGTTGCCGAACCGGACCATGTCAGCACGGCCGAGATCGTCACGCTGGTGCTGTTCGTCGCGTCCGGCCTGCTGCTCGTGCTGTGGCCATTGGCGGTGGTGGCCTGGGTCGTCGCCGTGGTCCTGCTGATCACGAAGGACCGGTGGGAGGGGGTCGAGAACCTGGTGGCCCTGCTCCTGCCGTTCGGCTTTGCCGTCCCGTGGCTGTTCCTGGGCCTGGGCAGCCTCGCCAGCCAGTCGTGCAGCGGTTCGCAGTCGTTCGACGAGGCCGGCAACCTGATCTCGAGCACGCCCGAGGTCTGCACGGGCGGGGCGCCCATCTGGGTCGGCATCGGTGCCACGGTGGGCGCCGTCGCGCTGTTGTTGGCCGCCATCTGGGGCGTCGTGTGGTTGGTCCGCCGCATTCACGCCCGGTACGCGCCCGTCTGAACCGACGACACTCAACAGAGAACCTGGTCATCCGCCCTCGCCGGCCCATCGCGGCTCGACCGGATCCACCACCTTGCCACTGACCTGCCCGACGAACGGTGGCGAAGCCGGGTCCTGGTCACCTGACGACCGGTTCCACGGCGGCTGCCCGCCTCAACGAAGCGGGACCACGGTGCGGTCGTCGAGGCCGCCGAGGGTGACACGGGTGAGGCGGTCCTCGGACAGCACCCACAGGGTGTCGCCGATCACCATCGAGCGGCTGACCTGGCCCCGCCAGTCGTGGCTGTCGTCGTCGCGGGGCGTCACGCGTCCCTGCTCGACCACGGTCGAGCCATCCACCTCCAGGACCAGGGCACCCAGGAACGGCTTCGTCGGACCGGGGCACGGCGTCGTGACGCACTGGACCGGCTCCGCCTCGGCCTCGACCCACAACTCGGCGGGAAGGACGACCTGGCCCGTGGGTGCCCAGTACAGGAACGCCCGGTGGTCGTACTCGACCGCCGACCCCCCGGAGCCGAACGCAACCTGGTCGATCCGTCGCGGGTCCGACAGGTCGCTGATGTCGAACAAGGAGGCCTGCAGCCCCAGCGCACGCCCGTCGCGCTCGTCGGCGTCCTGGCCGATGCCGAGCAGGAGTCCGTCCCCCAGCGGATGGAGGTAGGACGAGAACCCGGGGATCTTCAACTCGCCCGTGACGACGGGCGCGGTCGGGTCGCTGGTGTCGACCAGGTACAGCGGGTCGGTCTGGCGGAAGGTCACGATCGCGGCCAGGTCCGGTCCCAGGTAACGCGCGGCGTAGATGCGCTCGGTCACGCCCAGTCCGTCGACGCGACCGGTCTCGACCAGTTCCCCGTTCCGCTCGGCGAGCACGACCAACGCCGACTCGGACGCCTCGTCGCCGGCGTCACCCCACCACGTCGGCTCGGTGGTCGTGGCCACCCGGACCACGCCGTCGGCCTCCGACAACGCGAACTGGCCGATCAGGGTCCCGTCGACCGAACCCGAGCCGACGTAGGCGGTGGTGGACGGATCCCCGATGTCGAAGCTGTGGATGTCGGTGCGGACGTCCTCCACCCGCGGCCGGTCGAACCGGCCCACGAAGGGCTCGATCCACCGACCCCAGGGCGACGTCGTCACGAGGAGGCGGTCGGTCGAGGCGTAAACGGTGTCGCCCGCGGCCACCAGGCCGGCACCGGAGATCGGGGGCACCTCGTCACCGTCGATCGAGAGCGTCACGACCGACAGCGTCGACAAGCCGGACGGTTCGGCCGGGTGGGCGATGTCGTCACAGTCCAGCAGCCGCTGGACCTCCCCCTCCGGCTGCCCGTCGGCATCCAGGACCTGCAGGTGCGGGATCCAGTCGTCGAGTTCGGATTCCGCCAGGATCTTGCGATTCGTCTCCTCGGCCTCCTGCTCGGCCTCCAGTCCCGCGTCCATGGGCTGTACGAACGGCAGCCCGACCGGATCGGACACCACGACCAACCGCACGGTTGCGTCGACCATGCGGGCCGACCGGTAGGCACCCTCCATCCGGACCGAGCCGGTGACCGTTGGTCTCGACGGGTCGGACAGGTCGACCCGGGTCAGGGTGGTGCGGGTCGCCCCGTACGGGAGCAGCCCGTGCACGGCCGGACCGCGGTCGGGTGACATGGACTGGCCCGTGGACAGGACCAGCAGGTCGTCGCCGGCGAGCAGCAACTCGCTGCCCCTCGCGTCCTTGGGCAGGGGGAGCCGACCGACCACCTGCGCGGACGCGACATCGACTACGCGCAGTGCGCCTCCGGCCACGGTGACGATCACCTCGCCGTCGGTCTTGACGATGTCCGGCTCGCCGACGCCCTCCTCCTGCACGTTGGTCCCGGACACTGCGCCGTCGCCGGCGGACACCGGCTCGGCAACACGCGTCGCCTCGTCCGCTCCAGCGGCCATCTCCATGGCGCCGCCGACGGTGTCGTCGAGATACATGGGCCCACCGCCCAGCCCCCACGGGCCCACCAGGTCGTCGGCCTGGTCGACGTAGTAGTCCAGCAGCGCGTCGCAGGAGTCGAACGGCGCCAACCCGGCCGCGATCGGCTGGGCAGCCACCGGTCCGACCGGGTCCCAGTCGATCCGCCCCGGCACTTCCTCCGGCCCTGTCCGTCCCGGACCGGCGCCCGTTGGGGACGGATCGAACGTGACCTGCGGTGTGGCAGTCATCGCCGGACGAGTGTCGGCGCCGGCCAACGTGCAGCCGGTCAGCAAGGCGGCCGACAGCGCGACCGGGAGTGCAGCAACGAGCGGGCGGGGCACGCGGTCCATGGCGATCCTGGCGACGGCGGTCGACCGTCGGACGCCGACCAGGCCCCGCCGGTTGCACGCGCGTCCAACCGAGTCGACGCCGTTCGGCCCGCGCCTGGTCCGGGTGGAACGGCCGCGGCGCCAGCCACCTGCGGACCGGAAGCCGTTCTGCCTGGATGGTGTCCGGGTGGAAGGGGCCTCGATGCACCGGACTGCGGAGCCGGAACCGTTCGGACTGGGTGGTGTCCGGGTGGAAGGGCTCCTTGGAGGTCGGTGAGCCCGAGGCCGCGTCCGGCGTTCCCGTCGCCAGTACCGTGGTGGCGACCCACACACCGCCCCTCGGCCGTTCGTCGACCGGTCCCGGGGCGCGGGGTCCCGTCCCGTCAGGAGGCGCCATGGCCGAGCAGTCGCGCCGGGTCGCATGGATCCCCGTCGTCGTGCTGGCGGTGCTGCTCGCGCTCGTCCTCGTGGCGCTCAACGGCATCCGCGACACGCTGACGACCGCGACCGAGCAGGGCCTGCCCGAACTGATCGCGCCGTCCAGCGAGATCGATCGCAGCGGCGCGGTGATCGTCGAGTCGGTGCGCTCGCTGTCCGAACTGTCGACGGTCGAGGTGATCCAGTCCACCACGGTCGAGAAGGGCGAGGACCGCGGGTGGCTGGACTGGGCCGCCGGTGACCGGGTCTTTTTGTTCGCCGTGGCCGGCATCAGCGCCGGCGTCGACCTGTCCGATGTCCAGGAGGGCGACGTCACCATCGACCAGGAGGCCAACGCCATCGAACTGCGCCTCCCCGCACCGAGCATCACGTCCATCGAGGTGGACAACGAACAGACCCGGGTCTACGACCGCGACACCGGACTGTTCACGCAGGGCAACGCCGACCTCGAACGGTCGGCTCGCCTGGCCGCCGAGGAGCTGATGGTCGGCGCCGCGCTGGAGAACGGCCTGCTGGATGACGCCGAGAAGACCACCGAGGACGCCCTGACCCAGTTCCTCACCGCCACCGGCTTCCACGACGTCGAGATCACCTTCGACGAACCCGACGACTCCCGCGGCTGACCCGACCGGGCGAGACGGGGTCAGGCGGGGGTGGCTGCGGCCAGGGCCTGCACGTGGGTCACGACGGTGTCCAGGGGGACGTCGCCGCGGTCGCCGGTGGCGCGGTCCTTGACCTCGACCTCAGCGTTCTTCAGGCCACGACCGACGACCACGATCGTCGGCATCCCCAGCAGGTCGGCGTCGTTGAACTTGACCCCGGCGCTGGCGTTGCGGTCGTCGTAGAGCACCGACAACCCGGCGGCCTCGAACTCGTCGGCCAGCGACTCGGCCGCCTCGGCGTGGGCGTCGGACTTCCCGGCGGTCAACAGGTGGACGTCGAAGGGGGCGACCGTTCGCGGCCACACCATCCCGGCGTCGTCGTGGGACTGCTCAACGATCGCGGCCACGGCGCGTGACACGCCGATGCCGTAGGACCCCATCGTGGGCACCACGTTGCGGCCGGACTCGTCCTGGACGGTGAGGTCCAGCGCATCGGCGTAGCGGCGGCCGAGCTTGAAGATGTGGCCGATCTCGATGCCGCGGGCCAGCGCCAGGTCGCCGTCGCAGTTGGGGCACGGATCGCCGTCGCGGATGTCGGCAACGTCGATGCGACCCTCGATCGCGAAGTCACGGCCGGCGACCAGGTCGTAGACGTGGTGGCCATGGTCGTTGGCGCCGGTGATCCAGCGCGATCCGTCGGCGACCCGGGGATCGAGCAGGTACGTGACGCCGTCGCCACCGAGCGGGCCGTCAGGGCCGGGGCCCCCGCCCTGCAGGGCACCAGGACCGATGTAGCCCTTGACCAGGTCGGCGTGGCGTGCGAAGTCCTCGGGCGTGAACACCTCGACCAGCGCGGGCTCCATGACGGCCTCGAGGCGCTTCATGTCGACGTCGCGGTCTCCCGGGACCCCGATGGCCAGTGCCCCACGGCTGCCGTCCGACTGGACGATCGTGACGACGACGTTCTTGAGGGTGTCCCCAGCGGACCAGTCACGGTCCGACCGACGCAGGTCGTCGCGCTCGTTGGACACGTCGACCAGGGTCTGGATGGTCGGGGTGTCGGGCGTGTCCTCGACGTGGGCGGCCGGCGCGTCGTCGGCGTCGATGGCCGCAGCGACCGGAAAACGAACCGCCTCGGCGTTGGCGGCGTAGTCACACGAGGTGCAGGCGACGTAGGTGTCCTCGCCGGACTCGCACGGCGCGAGGAATTCCTCCGAGGCCGACCCGCCCATCGCGCCCGACATCGCGTACACGGTCACGTAGTCCAGCCCGAGCCGGTCGAAGGTGGCCTCGTAGGCGGCACGGTGACGCTCGTAGGAGACGTCCAGGCCGTCGTCGTCGAGGTCGAACGAGTACGAGTCCTTCATCACGAACTCGCGTCCGCGCAGGATCCCGGCACGTGGACGCGCCTCGTCGCGATACTTGGTCTGGATCTGGTAGATCGACAACGGCAGGCTGCGGTAGGAGTCGACCAGGTCCTTCACCTGCAGGGTGAAGAACTCCTCGTGGGTCGGGCCCAGCATGTAGTCGTTGTCCCGCCGGTCCTTGAGGCGGAACACGCCGTCGCCGTACTCGGTCCAGCGGTTCGTGGCCTGGTAGGGCTCGGCCGGCAACAGCGCCGGGAAGTGCAGTTCCTGGAAGCCGGCTGCATCCATCTCCTCGCGCACGATCCGCTCGACGTTGCGATAGGCGCGCCAGCCCAGTGGCAGCCACGTGAAGATCCCCGGTGCGACCCGCCGCACGTAGCCCCCACGGACCAGCAGGCGGTGCGACGGCACCTCGGCGTCCGCCGGGTCCTCGCGCAGCGTGCGCAGGAACAACGTGGACATCCGGGTGGGCATGGCAGGACCTCGGGGACGGCGACAGGTGGTGGGCGGGCGATCGATGCGACTGTCGAGCCTACAGCGAGCGTGTCTCCCCTCCCCCAGCCGTTGAACCCCGCCGACGGTGTCGACCCCGGCCACCCAAGATCCCCGGCGTCGAACCCCTCCGGCTCGGTGATGGGCGGGCGGTGTCCCGGACGCATCGCACACGGCCGGAGCAGTCGGGGGTCAGAAGATCGTGGCGGCCTGTTCGGCCAGGGGCGAGCGCACACCCTTGGAGAGGGTGACGTGGCCGAACAGGGGGCTGCCCTTCATCTTCTCGATCAGGGCGGCCATGCCGCCGTACGGGGAGATGTAGGGGTTGTCGACCTGTCCGAGGTCACCGCAGAACACGACCTTGGAACCGGTCCCCATCCGGGTCAGCACGACCTTGAGCGCCGACAGTTCGATGTTCTGAGCCTCGTCCACCACCACGAACTCGTCGGTGATCGAGCGCCCACGCAGGTAGGTGATCGCGGCCAACTCCAGTTGTCCCCGGTCGACCAGTGACTCGATGTTGGACTGGACCTGGCGGTGGTCGCGGGTCGAGCGCGAGTCCCCGCGTCGCATCAGCGCGTAGAGGTTGTCGTGCACGGCCGCCATCCACGGCGCCAGTTTCTCGTCCAGGTCGCCCGGGAGGTAGCCGATGTCCTGGCGACCGACGGCGACCAGCGGACGGTAGACCGACAGGCGCCGATAGGCGGTGGCCTGCAGCACCTGTTCCAGTCCGGCGGCCAGCGCCAGAAAGGTCTTGCCGGTGCCCGCCATCCCCATCATCGACACGCACGGGACATCGGGGTCGAGCAGGAGGTCGATCGCGAAGGTCTGGCGCACGTCCCGGGGCGACATCCCGAACACGTCGCGTTGCCCCATCACCCGGTGCACGGTCGCCGACCCGTCACCGGTGTCGATGACCCGGCCCAGCGCCGAGGCCGACGGGCCGGCGTGCAGGACCAGGCACTCGTTGACCAGCAGGCCGTCCTCGGACCCGTCGCGCAGCACGACCTTGCCGTCACGATGGAGCAGGTCGATCGTGGTCCCGTCGACATCGACGTTGCGCACGCCGTCCCAGTGCTCGGCGTCGCGGGCGGTGTCACCGCGGTAGTCCTGGGCGTCGACGTCCAGTTGCGACGCCTTGATGCGCAGCGCGGCGTCCTTGGTCACCAGGGTCCCGCCCAGGCCCTTGGCGACCCCCAGGATGCGATGGTCGGGCTTGTGCGGATCGAGGTAGGGCGGCAACGGCTCGTCGACGTGGTTGGACTCGATCCGGAAGGTGCCTCCGTGGTCGAGCGTGATGCCGTCCGCGAACCGGCCGCCGTCGGCACGCAGGTCCTCGATGGTGCGCAACGCGATGCGGGCGTTGCGACCGACGTCGTCCAGCAGGGCCTTCTTGCGGTCCAGTTCCTCGATCACGACCAGCGGCAGCACCACCTCGTGTTCGTCGAAGCGCATGATTGCGTTGGGGTCGGCCAGCAGGACACAGGTGTCGAGGACGTAGGTCGCGGGCGTGGTGACGGCGGGGGCGGCGGACAGGGCATCGGTCACGGTGTGGGCCTTCGATCGATCGGCAGGCACGGCGTGAACTCCGTGGCACGTGGCCCGATGGCCACCACCCGTTCACGACGGTCCCGGGATGCACGAACGCCGCCCACTCGGGACGGCGTGAGGAAGAAGGTCGCAGCACCGGCAGTCGGTGCCGGGATGGGCTGGTGCCCCCGATCAGGTGGCCACGATGGGGCCGTGGTCCTGCGGGGTTGGGGCATTGTCACCTCATGGTTGCCGCGACATCGGGGAACGTAGCCAGCACGGTCGCGCCATCCACGCAACCGCCGCACCCCGGGGCCGAGGTCCCGCCACTGCTATTTCCCGAAGCGACGGGCGCGGCGGGAGTAGTCACGCAGGGCCCGGAGGAAGTCGACACGGCGGAAGTCGGGCCAGTACGGGTCGCAGAAGTAGAACTCGCTGTGGGCCGACTGCCACAACAGGAACCCCGACAGGCGCAGTTCGCCGGACGTGCGGATGATCAGGTCCGGGTCGGGGAACCCGGTGGTGTAGAGGTGGTCGCCGATGTCGGCCGGGTCCAACGCCTCGGCGGCATCGGCAAGGGTCGCCCCGTCCGCGGCCTGGTGGCGCATCCAGCTTCGCAGCGCGTCGGTGATCTCCTTGCGACCGCCGTAGCCGACCGCGATCTGGACGTGGAAGCCGTCGTTGTCGGCGGTGGCGTCGCAGGCGTCCCGGAGCGCGACCCGGACGTCCTCCGGCAACGCGTCCAGCACGCCCACGGCGGTCACCCGCAGCCGACGCGTGGCTGTCGACGGGGCCTGCGCGATGCCGCGAACGGTGGCGACGATGATGTCCAGCAGGTGGGTCAGCTCGTCGTCGTCGCGGGTGAGGTTGTCGGTCGACAACAGCCACAGGGTCACGTACGGGATGTCCAGTTCGAAGCACCAGTCGAGGAACTGCGGGATGACCTCGGCCCCGGCCCGATGCCCGTCACTGACCGAGGCGAGCCCACGTGCCCTGGCGTACCGCCGGTTGCCGTCGAGGATCACCCCGACGTGCCGGGGCAGCGTCCCGCCGGCGAACTCACGCTCCAGGCGTCGCTCGTAGAGGCGGTAGAGGGGATCACGGAGGGCCATGCACGCCGAGGGTAGGAGCCGCGGTGCTCGGGGCGGGGCAGGCGTCGCAGGGGTGCCGTCGGTCGTGGTCGGTCACCGCCCGGGCAGCCGCAGTTCCCACTCGGCCCCGTCGTCAGTGGCCAGGTCGGCAGCCCCACCGGCTCGTTGCATGCGGCCCCGGATGGACTGGCGCACGCCCAACCGATCGGGGTCGACCTCGGCCGGGTCGAAGCCGGGTCCGTGGTCCCCGACCCACACGACGGCGTCGCCATCGCGGGCCACCTCGGCGTGGACCCGGATGGGCGGGGCCCCGTGGCGGACGGCATTGCGCACGGCCTCCAGGGTCGCACCGACCAGCAACCGCTCGCGGTCCCCGACCGGCCGATCCCCCACCACCGACACCGACACGGCCATCCCGTCGGCCGCCCGCGTGACCTCCGATCGCAGCAGCGCACGCAACGAGTCGGTCGGGTCGGCGTCCAGGCGCAGGAACTGGCGGAGTTCGTTCGATGCCCGGCCGGCATGCCGCCGCGCGGTGTCGACGTCGTCGGCATGGCTGACCGCGGTGAGGTGCTGCAGCACCGTGTCGTGCAGGCGCGCACCCGCCTCGGCCCGCTCGGTCGCGCGCGCCGCAGTCGTCTCGACCTCGACGAGTTGCGCCTGGAGTCGGTCGCGCTCGGTGACCACGGCGGCGATGCGCTGCACCATCCAGGTCAGGGCCAACGCACCAAAGGCGAACACCAGGATCGTGGCGATGCCGTTCGCCACCGGCCACTCGGCCGCCACCACGGCCCGGACGGCGACGACCGCGGCCAGCGCCGTGACGGTGCCCACCACCCAGCGTCGCCGCCCCGACAGGGCGACCCCGGCCAACACCAGGATCACGGAGCCACCCGTGATCGACCAGCCGTGCGTGCCGACCACCGGGACGACGGCCTCCAGCCCCAGTGCGAGCACGAACCACCCGGTCCACCATGCCCGGTCGTTGCGGACCAGCACGGATCCCAGCGCCCAGGCGGCATGCACGCCGATCGCAGCCCACAGGTAGCCGGGATGGTCCACGCGAGGGGCCGCCAGCCCCAACAGGAACGACCACGTCGCCGACAACAGACCGAAGCGGCGCAGGAACCGCATCGCCTCCACGCGGAGGCGGCTGGCGGACCGACCCATCAGCGAGCCGAGTTCGGGTGGCGACCCACCGG
Organism: Nitriliruptorales bacterium; assembly: GCA_038233055.1. GTDB lineage: Bacteria > Actinomycetota > Nitriliruptoria > Nitriliruptorales > Nitriliruptoraceae > Salsipaludibacter. The sequence continues at coordinate 3,769 of JBBSMS010000015.1, read as the reverse complement.
GCGGCGCGGAACTCGCGTTCGCGACGGGCCCGGTCGAGTCCTGCGACGGCATCGTGGCCGGCGCCGGACCCCCGATGCGACCTCCGGCGCCACCGGTGTCGGTGGCGTCGGGTCCGGCGGGGCGGGAGGTGGTCATGGGGCGAGTGTCGCAGCCGACGAGCACGCCGTCAGCCACGCGCCTCCGCGCGGACCGACGAGTCCTGGTCCGCGGTCCCTGGGGCGTCCGGCTCAGCGGTGCCGGCCTCGGCGGCACTCCCAGTGGCGCCGGGTGCGGGCGCGTCGGGTGCGGGGGCGCCGGCCTCGTTGTCGCGCGCACGCCCCAGTCGCAGGGCGGCCAGCACCAGCGCGACCCCAGCGACCGCGACCGTCAGCGTGACGGCGGTCTCGCCGTTGAACAACGACCAGATGGTGCGCAGGCCGGTCACCAGGCCAGCCATCGCACCGAAGCCGATCAGCAGGCCGTCCTCAAGGGCGACGCCGACGACCAGGAACCCGAGCACGACCAGCAGGGCGAGGCTGGTACCGACCGGCGACGCCACCGCGTTCAGTTCCAGTGCCGACCACGCCAGCAAGAGCGCGCCACCGATGCGGCCCGTGCGCGACGCCACCGGGTGGTCCAACCGCAGGCCGACCGCGACCCAGGCGACGGCGACCAGCAGGTGTCCGGCCGCGACCACGGCGAAGGCGTCCGTGCGCCCGGCATCGAGGCCGAAGATGGCCAGGAACGGCACCGTCGACCACGTGAGCACGTCGGCGGAGTCCCACGCATCGGCGAGCGAGATCCCGATCGGGCCGGCGGCGTAGATCGCCGAGGCCACCGCGGCGACCTGGAGCACGACCGAGTCGGGCCGGCGGGTCCACAGCCAGGCCGCGTGCGCCGCCGCGACCATTCCCGCGCCGGCGATCGCCAGCCGCGACGACGAGGGCAGGCCCAGTTCGAGCAGGAGTTGGGTGGCCACCAGGGTGAGTCCGGCCGCCGCGCCCCACGACAGCGGCACCAGGCGGTGCAGGAGCCTGCCGGGCCGACGCGCGGACCACGTGCCCTGGACCGTGAGGACGACCGATCCCGCCACCAGCAGGCCAGCCTGGCCGAGGTTGTCCAACGCGGTCCACTGGGACACCACGAAGCCCGCCACGGCGGCCACCAGCAGCGCCACACCGGCGGTCGCCAGCAGTTCCGGCAGGCGGTCGGCCAGGACGGCCCGCAGTTGCACCAGGCTCCGGCGGGACGGGCGTGGGGTCGGTCCCGGCGTGGGGGGATCAAACGACCCGGTGCCACCGGGTCGGACCCCGGTGCCGGGTCCGGACGGGTGCACGCGCGGCGCGGGCGGCGGGGTGGCCATCGGGTCGGTGGAGGCGGCCTGGGTGCTCATGAGGGGCTCGTTTCGTCGGTGCCCCCAGCGTGGCGACCGGCCGTCGTGGCGGAGTCAGGGATGACCCCGAGGCCACGGGCCGGCCCGTGGCCGGGTGGGCCACGTCACTCGTCGACGTCGAACCCGCGGTCGATGGCCCAGATCGTGGCCTCGTGCCGGTTGGTGACCTGCAACTTGCGCAGGATGTTGCGGACGTGGGTCTCCACGGTCTTGGCCGCGACGTGCAGGTCGGCGGCGATTCGCTTGTAGGGATGGCCTCTGGCGAGGTGGCGCAGCACCTCGCGCTCGCGGTCGGTCAGCGATTCCCAGTGGGCATCGTCGATCCCGGACGACAGGTCCGCGCCCAACTCGCCGTCGAGATCGAGCAGGTGACCGGCCAGTTCCGGCGAGAACACCGGTTCGCCACCGTGGACGGCGTGGATCGCGGCGGCGATGTCGGCCATGGAGGTGGTCTTGAGCAGGTAGCCGGTCGGCCCCGCGCGGACCGTGGCGACGACGTCGTCACGCTCGTCGGACGCCGAGACCGCCAGGGTCGGCGGGGCCTGGTCGCCAAGGGCCGTCAGCACGGCCGGGCCACCCCCGCCGGGCAGGCGGACGTCCAGCACCATCACCGCCGGCGCCAGCGCACGCACGACCTCGACCGCCGACTCGACGTCCTCGGCCTCGCCCACGACTTCCACTCGGTGCGGCGCCAGCCCTGCACGAAGCCCGGCCCGGACGACCGCGTGGTCGTCGACGACGACGGCGCGCAGCGGTGGACGCAGCGCCCGTGCACCGACCGGCGTCGGGGGCTGGCTGGACACCGCGACCTCCTGGGGCGGACGAGCCACGAGTCTAGGAGACTCATGGGCACACTCATGATGGCAGCCAACGCCCCGAGACCGGCCCCGGCGCCGACGATGGAGGCGTCCGGTGCCGGGATCGGACGACCGGCCCCTGCAACCACGCCCACGATCGGGCACAGTGCGGGTCCACGTCAAAAGGTCCTCACCCATGTCCGACACCGTCTGGAAGATCGTCGGCAACGGCGCGGCCGTCGCGGCCGCGATGGCTGCCCGCAAGGCACTCACCTCCGGGTGGGAGGCCACCACCGGCACGGAGCCACCGGACAACCCGGCGGACCCAGAGGTGCCGTGGCGTCAGGCGTTGGCCTGGGGCCTCCTGACCGGAGCCATCGTCGGGGTTGCGCGCATGCTGGCCAACCGCCAGGCCGCGCACATGGCCCAGCGGGTCAGTGGCCGGCTGCCCGAGGACGCCCGGCGCGATCCCGCCTGAACGCCCCTGGGCCGGACCTGTCGACCATTGCGGTGGCCGAGCGGTTCGGTACAGTCGTGAGCCACGATGTCCGGCCGCGGGCCGGACCTCGTCATTTCCCGGGCCGTCCTGGGCGCACCACGCGCCTCCGACCCGCCCACCTCCCTCGCGTCACCCACCGGTCGGCGCGACTCGTCCCGATCGGCCCGGTACTGCCGGCCGTGGGGCAATGACCACGCAGATCGCAAGGAGCACCACCATGGCCGAAACCTGGCTCAGCCAAGAGGCCCACGACCGCCTGCTCGCCGAACTCGAACAGCTCAAGGGCGAGGGTCGCGACCAGATCTCCTCCGAGATCGAGGACGCGCGAGCGCACGGCGACCTGCGCGAGAACGCCGAGTACCACGCCGCCAAGGACGAACAGGGCAAGATGGAGGCCCGGATCCGCCAGCTCGAACAACTGCTGCGGGACGCGCGCATCGGCAAGCCGGAGTCGACCGACACGGTCCTTCCGGGCCTGCTCATCACCTTCGAGGTGGACGGCGAGACCGAGACGTGGCTGCTGGGCTCGCGCGAGGACACCCACGACGAGCACCCGGTGCTGTCCAGCGAGTCCCCCATCGGCCAGGCAATCCTCGACCACGTGATCGGGGACACCGTCACGGTCGAGGCCCCCCAGGCCACCTTCGACGTCACCATCACGGACATCGCCGCGAGCTGACGCACCACCGATCTCGATTCGGGCCGACGAGCCACCGTCGCCGCCAGGGTGAGCCTCAGTGTGGGCTGTCGCCACTGACGAGTGGATTGCCGCCACCCTCGGGATAGGTGCCGACGGGATCGTCCACGCCGTGGGCGAGCCACGCCACCTGCTCGACCAACCCGTCCCATGCGTCCAGGCGTGCGGCGTCCGTGCCGGCCTCCTCGGCATCCGTGATCAGCGTCCGCATCCGGTCCAGGGCGGTCGGACCGGCCTCGAGCAGGCTGTCGCTGCCGGCCGTCACCCACTTCGCCAGCACGTAGCGCGCCAGGGCCCCCACCGGCACGCCGACCGATCCGGACAACCTCGTCAGGGTCGCGAGCGGGTCAGCCAGCGAATACGTCGCCACGTCGACCAGGAAGTTGGCGTCGGGGTGGTCGTC
>JBBSMS010000014.1:0-37422 GCA_038233055.1 Nitriliruptorales bacterium | reverse complement strand
TACGTGGCCCTGTCCAGCATCAACGTGGGCTACGGGATGCTCCTGACGTCGGCACTGGCGACCGGCGACGTCGCGACCGCGCGCGTCGCGGAACTGGCGCTGCGGGACTACGCGGCCTGCCTGCAGCGCGCCAACGAGGTGCTGGCGCTGGCCACGATGGACGACCTCCAGTCCGACGCCGACGTCACCGTGGTCAACAGCGGGGTCGAGGGCGCGGTCCGGGCCGCCGTCGACCGCGCCTGGAGCGCCGCCTGACGCCCACCGGGTGCCCCACCGCTCGCCGGTGGGGGCACCCCGACACGTCCGCCGTGGCCGTGGTGGTCGGTCCGGGGTCACCCCGGACGTCGGCACCGTCGCGATCGGCCACCATGGACCCGGCCGCCGCCGCGGCCGTTCCCATCCCGTCCCCATCCCGATCGATCCCAAGGACCTCACCATGAGCACCAGTCCCGCAAACCCCGGCCTCGTCCGGCCCCGTGACCACCGCCTCGTCGCAGGGGTCTGTGCCGGCCTCGCCCAGCGCTTCGGCATCCCCATCTGGCTGGCGAGGGTCCTGTTCCTGTTCGTACCGGGTCCCAACATCGTCGTCTACATCGTGTTGTGGATGACCATGCCGGACGAGGCCTGACGTTGGTCGGGGACCCGACTGGCCGGCGCCCCGGCCCGGCCGGCGACGGACTGCCGACGTGCCGGGGCCATCGGGGTAGGCCCCGGCGCGGGGGCCTCGACGACTAGGTTCGCAGGGCCCGATCGTCCAGTGGAGGGGCCCCGCGTGTCCGACCTCGCCAACGCCCGTCCCGACGATTCGTCCGCCGGGCGGCACGTGCGCATCGGCATCGACACGGGCGGGACCTTCACCGACGTGGTCGCGCTGGACGAGCGCACCGGCGCGCTGACCACCACCAAGACCCCCTCGACGCCCGATGACCCGGCCCGGGGCTTCCTGGCGGGGATGGACAAGATCCTGGCTGAACTGGGATTGGGCGGCGAGCAGGTCGCGGCCGTCAGCCACGGCACGACGGTGGCCACCAACGACCTGTTGGAGGACAAGGTCGCCCACATGGGGCTGGTGACCACCACGGGGTATCGCCACATCCTCGAGATCGCGCGCCAGAGCGTGCCGGACGGGTACGGGAACTCGTGGTTCTGGGTCAAGCCCGCACGGATCGTGCCGGTCGACCGGGTCCGGGAAGTACCCGGGCGCCTGGACGTCGAGGGCAACGAGGTCGAACCACTGGACGTCGACACGGCGGCCCGGATCGGGCGCTGGTTCCGGGACCGCGGTGTGGACACCATCGGCGTCTGCCTCCTGCATGCCTACGCCGACGGCGACCACGAAGAGCGCGTGCGCGACGCGATCCTGGGCCAGCATCCCGACGCCACCATCTCGATCTCGTCCGACGTGCTGCGCGAGTACCGCGAGTACGAACGGACCGTGACGACGCTGGTCGACGCCTCCGTGAAGCCACGCGTGGCTGCCTACGTCAACGCCATCCGCACCCGCCTCGACCACTTCACCAGCATCCACCAGCACGGTGCACCCGGATCGGACCCCGACGGCGACAACGCCGACGACGGAGGAGTTGAGCTGGACGTTGCGCGCGGAGCGAGCAACTCCATCGTGTCCGAAGGACGCGCGACAACCTCCGTGCCGTTCTGGATCATGAAGTCCAACGGCGGGGTGATCAGCGCCGAGGAGGTGGTGCACCAGCCCATCACGACGGTCCTGTCGGGGCCGGCCGCGGGGGCGCTGGGTGCGGCCATGGTCGCCCGCGAGGCCGGGTGGGACCGACTCCTGACCTGCGATGGCGGGGGGACATCGACCGACCTGTCGGTCGTGCTGGACGGCCGCCCGGCACTGACGACCGAGGGCTCGGTCGGTCGCTACCCCTCCAAGATCCCGATGATCGACATCGTGACCGTCGGGGCCGGGGGCGGCTCGATCGCGTGGATCTCGCCCGAGGGGACCCTGAAGGTGGGGCCGACGTCCGCCGGGGCCGACCCCGGGCCCATGTGCTACGGCCAGGGCGGCACCGCGCCGACCATCACCGACGCCCACGTGCTGCTGGGACGGGTACCGCCCCGACTGTTGGGCGGGGAGATCGAACTGGACGCCGCGGCCGCCCGGGCCGGGATCGAGGCCCTGGCGGACGACCTCGGGATGACGCCCGAGGACTGCGCTACCGGCATCCTCGAGATCTCGGCCTTCAACCAGGCCAACGCCATCCGCCAGGTCACGGTCGCCCGCGGCCTGGACGTGCGCACGTTCGCGCTGGCGGCCTTCGGGGGCTCCGGCCCGCTGCTGGTGTGTCGCCTGGCGGACGTGCTGGGGTTGCCGGCCGTGGTGGTCCCGGCCGACCCGGGAAACCTGTCCGCCTTCGGGCTGCTGACCGTGGACGTCCGCAACGACTACGTGCAGACCGCGGTGGTACGCGACACCGACGTCGACCTCGACCGCATCGCGGGGGTCTGGGACACGTTGCAGGAACGGGCGGCGGACGCCCTGGAGCGCGAGGGCTTCGACCCGGCCGACCACGTGTTCCAGCGCAGCGCCGACCTGCGCTACGACGGCCAGGCCTTCGAGGTGCGGGTGGACGCCCCGTCCGGCGCGGTCGACGACGCCGTCCGCGAGGCCGTCGTCGCCGGCTTCCACACCGCCCACGAGCAGTTGTACGACTACGCCTACCGCGACGACCCGCGCCATCCGGTCGAGTGGGTCAACCTGCGGGTCACCGGCATCGGTCCGATCACCCGCCCGTCCTTGCCGTCCCTGGCCGCGCGCGAGTCCGGCTCCGTCGACGATGCCGTGACCGGCACGCGGGCGGTCCACTTCGACCGGTGGCACGACGAGACGCCGATCCTGTGGCGACCGGACCTGCGGGCCGGCGACGTGGTGGTGGGGCCGGCCGTCATCGAGGAGTTCGGGTCGACCATCCCGGTCCACCCGGGTTTCCGCGCGACCGTGGACACCGTGGCCAACGTGGTGATCACCCGCGATGGCAACGACCCCCCCGGCGAGACCACCTCCACCGCCCATGCCGACGATGCCGCGGTGCTCGCCGGGATGGAGGCACTGTCATGAGCGAGCACGCGTCCGATGCCGCGCCCGACGTGTCGGCCGACCTGGCCGGTGGTCCGCTGCGCCCCGACGACCCGACCCCGGTCGATCCGATCGTGCTGGAGATCGTCCAGGGCACGCTCGCCTCGATCGAGAAGGAGGTCGAGGACGCGATCGGGCGTACGTCGCGCTCCCCGATGATCCGCGACGCCCACGACTACCGCGCCGGGATCCACGACCGCCACCTGCGCAAGCTGACGGGACGGTCCTACTCCGCGCTGGTGCACCCGATCGTGCGCGACTTCCCGATCGAGGAGATGGTCCCGGGTGACGTGTTCTTCCACAACGACGTCTACCGCTCCGAGGGCGGCATCGGCCACCTCCCCGACCTGTGCATCACCGTCCCGGTGTTCGTGGCCGCGGCGGCGGGGGACGCCGAGTCGGGCGACGCCGACGCCGCGCCCGAGGTCGTCGCGTTCGTGCAGGCGTTCGGCCATCACGACGACATCGGCGGGGCGGTGCCCGGGTCCATGCCCAGCCACGCGACCTCGGCCTTCCAGGAGGGGCTGATGGTCCCGCCGATCAAGTTGTGGGACGCCGGCGTCCCCAACCGCGGCGTGCTGACCATCATGACCCGCAACTCGCGCATGCCGGACTCGCTGGCCGGTGACCTCCAGGCCGAGGCGTCCGCCTGCCTGATGGGCGCCCGCCGGGTCGGCGAGGTGTTCGCGCGCTACGGCCGCGACGTCGTCGAGCGCGCCTTCGACGCCATCGTGTCGACCTGCACCGAGACCTACCGACGCGAGATCCTGTCGCGGATCCCGGACGGGACCTGGACCTGGGAGGACTACGCCGAGCACGACGGGGTCGACCCGCCGCGCCTGCACGCCCAGCGCATCACCCTCACCAAGACCTCCGAGGACGGTGGGAAGTTGGTGATCGACTTCACCGGTACCTCGCCCCAGGCCCGCGGCCCGATCAACCACGCCGGCGACGCGGCCGACGGCAACTTCCTGAAGAAGTGGCTGGCCCCGATCCTGCGCAACCTGGCCGAGACCCCCGAACGCATGGCCGAACTGGACGTCAACGAGGGCATCGTCGAGCTCATCGAGATGCGGTTCCCCCCGCCGGGCACCCTGCTCACGCCACGGTTCCCGGCGCCGACCAACGCGCGCACGTTCGTGATCCTGCGGCTGTTGGGGGTGCTGGCGGGCGTGCTGGCAAAGGCAGTCGACGGCCAGATGCCCGCCGACCAGGAGACGATCCGTTACACGGGTGTCTACGGCACCCGCCCCGACGGCACCTCCTACCTGATGCGGGAGGTCCTGGGCGGCGGGTCCGGTGGGCGGCCGCACGGCGACGGCGAGGACACGATCCACGTGGTCCCGGACTCGCGCAACCTCCCCACCGAGTTCACCGAGTCGCGGTTCCCGTTCCGGGTCGAGGCGTTGCGCCTGGCGCGTGACAGTGGCGGTCCGGGCCAGTTCCGCGGGGGACTGGGCTACGACAAGCACATCCGGATGCTCTCCGACGCCCACTTCATGTCGATCGCCGATCGCTCGATCCTGGCCTGCTGGGGCGTGCGTGGGGGTCGCGCGGGCCAACCGTTCCGGGTCACGATCGACCCGGGCGGACCCGACGAGCGCGAGGTCGACGCGTTGGCCGACGACGTCGAGGTGGCGGCCGGCGAGGTGATCCGGATCCAGACCACCGGTGGGGGCGGCTGGGGTGATCCCCTGGACCGTGATCCGGCCGCCGTGGCGCGCGACGTCTGGTGGGAGAAGGTGTCGGCGGCGTCGGCGCGGGACGACTACGGGATCGTGTTCGCCGACGGCGCCGACGTCGGGCCCGAGGCGATGTCCGCCCCCGAGGTCGACGTGGCGGCGACCGAGGCACTGCGGGCCGAGCAGCGATCGACACGGGTCGAACCGGCCTTCTTCGACCGTGGCCCCGGGTTCGCGCGCCTGCACCCGGACGGTGCCACGCACGCCGATGTCGACGTGCGTCCGGAGAGATCGTGATCTGCGGAGGCAGCCAGTTCCGGACGCACGTCCAGCGCTGCGTCGTCTGACCGATCCCGGATGGGCGGGGACTCGCCGCTCACCAGGTGGCGCTGATGGTCCCCTGCGACTGGTCGCGGATGCCGGCCAGTTCGCCCTCCTGCATGCTGAAGATCACGTCACCGGAGATCTCGTCGCCGCGGGGTGTGGCTGGGGTGGGCCACGGCGACTGCCGACGCCGTGTGGTTGGATGCAGGGCAGGTTCGCGTGCCGGCGGACCCCGATACTCGCCCGGCTAGCCACTGTCGGAGGTGCCATGCTGATCTCCACCCGCGAGGTGGCCCAGGCCCAGGACCACCTGGTCGAGGCCATCGCCGACCTCGGCGACGACGCCATGGGCGCCGACACGCGCTGTCCCGGGTGGACGCGCGGCCACGTGCTCAGCCACATCGCCCGCAACGCCGAGGGGATGGCCAACCTCGTGCGGTGGGCGCTGGACGGCGAGGTCGTCGCCATGTATGCCTCGGGACGCCGCGATGCCGACATCGAGGAGGGCGCGCAGCGGCCGGCGGCGGCCATCATCGACGACGTCGTCGCCACGAACCAGGTCGCGCTGGGCGCGCTGGGGGAGTTGGAGGGAGCCGTCGCCACCGACCCCATGGTCGCCGAGCGTGTGGTGCGGCTGGGGTCCGACCCCGAGACCGGGACGAATGTGCCGGCACGGCGGTTGCCATTCGTGCGGTTGCAGGAGGTCGTCGTGCACCACCACGACCTGCGCGTCGGCCTGGAGCCCGGGGACTGGCTCGAGGCGTACGTCGAGGCCGGACTGCCGGCTGCGTGGGCGACGATGGCGGGGCGGCTGGACGACCCGCCGACCGTGCGTCGGCTGGGGTCGTCCGGCATCTCCGAACTGGAGCCGGCCGGCGGCACGGTCGAGGTCACCGGGGACTCGGGCGACCTGCTCGTGTGGCTGCTGGGCCGGTCCGAGCCGGACGAACGGGCCCGGCTGGTGGTGTCGCCAGAGGGAGCCGACCTCCCCGAGTTGCCGGACTGGTGACGTCGGTGGAAGCGCTGGACCCGGTCGGCTTCGGCACGGCCGTGGACCGCCTGGTCGCCGCCGACTCCGACCTGGCGCGGGTCGTGGCCGACCACGGACGTCCCGCCTTCTGGTCGCGACCGGCGACGTTCGCGACGTTGGTGCTCCTGATCCTCGAACAGCAGGTCTCGTTGGCGTCGGGCAAGGCGGTGTTCGATCGGCTGCGTGCGGCCGTCGGGGAGGTCGTCCCGGACACGATCGCGTTGATGGCGCGCGAGGACCTGCGTGCCGTTGGCACCACCCGCCAGAAGGCTGAGTACGTCGCCGACCTGGCCACCGGAATCCTCGACGGATCGGTGGACTGGGCCACGATCACCATGGGCGAGGCGGCCGGGGCGCGGGCGGCACTGTTGGCGGTGCGCGGCATCGGCCCGTGGACCACCGACGTCTGGCTGCTGGCGTGCCGGGGCATGCCGGACGAGTGGCCGATCGGTGACCGGGCACTGCAGGTCGGCTGCGCCGAGGTGGTGGGCCACCCCGAACCGCTGGTGCGCGACGACCTGGTGGCAGTCGGCCGTCGCTGGGCGCCCGACCGGTCGAGCGCGGCCCGCCTGGTGTGGCACGCCTACCTCGCCCGGCGGTCGCGGGCCGAGACCGTCGTGGAGGGCCTCGCCCCATCCTGACGTCGGCCGGTCGTGCCCGCCCTATCGTGGCGTCCCCGCGACGTCCGGAGGTCGTCCATGCCACGCACACCCGGCCCGCTGGCAGGCATCCGCGTCGTCGACCTGACCCGGGCCCTGTCGGGGCCCTACGCGACCCTGATGCTGGCCGACGCGGGCGCCGACGTCGTGAAGGTGGAGCGTCCCGGCAGCGGTGACGACACCCGCGGCTGGGGGCCACCGTTCCTGGGCGAGGGCGACGAGCGCGAGTCGTCGTACTTCCTGGCGGTCAACCGCAACAAGCGCTCGGTGACGCTGGACCTCAAGGACCCCGGCGACCTCGCGGCGTTGCGTGACCTGCTGGCCGGGGCCGACGTGTTGGTCGAGAACTTCCGCCCGGGCGTGATGGCCCGGATGGGCCTCGACGCCGCGGCGCTGGAGGACCTCAACCCGCGACTGGTGACGTTGTCGATCACCGGGTTCGGCGAGGACGGACCCGACGGCCACCGGTCGGGCTTCGACCAGATCGTGCAGGGCGAGGCCGGGCTGATGGCCATGACCGGGCACCCTGGTGGCCAGCCGACCAAGTTCGGGGTCCCGGTCAGCGACATCCTGTCCGGCATGTTCGGGGCGTTCGGGGTGGTCTCCGCCCTGCACGAGCGGGCACGGACCGGCCGTGGCCAGCGGGTCACGACGTCGTTGCTGGCGTCGGCGGTGGCAGTCCACGCCTACCAGGGCACGCGCTGGACCCTGGGCGGCGACGTCCCCGGGCTGGAGGGCAATCGGCATCCGTCGATCGCGCCGTACGGCGCCTTCGCGTGCGCGGACGGGTGGATCAACATCGCGGTCGGCTCCGAGGGCCTGTGGGCCAGGTTCGCGCCGGTCGTCGGGATCGCCGTCGACGACGAGCGCTTCGCCCGCAACACCGATCGCGTCGCCCACGTGGACGCCCTGGCCGAGGCGATCGAGGTCGCCCTGGCGGCGGGGTCGGTCGACGACTGGATGGCACGACTGGACGAGGCCGGCGTCCCGGCCGGCCGGATCAACACGATGGACCAGGTCTACGCCATGCCCCAGGTCCACCACCTCGGCATGGTCGACGAGGTCGAGCACCCCACGGTCGGACGCCTGCGACTGCCGGGATCCCCGATCGGCTACTCGACCCGTCCGGAGCGCATCGTCACACCCCCGCCCCGACTCGGCGAACACGACGACCTGGTCGACGGCGATCTTTGGGCCTGACGGCGAGCGCGCCGTCCGCGGCCTCGAACAGTGGCTGCGTGACGGCGGCACGGGCCACCCCCCTGCTTGATCCCCACAGGCGTCGGCAGACCACCGTCGTCGTATCTGCCCACCGCTGGCAGAACGAGCGCAGCGAGTTCTGCAACCTGCCCGAGCGAAGCGAGCGCAGGCGCGGAGCGAGTTCTGCAACCTGGCGGAGGAACGAGGCCAGGCCTCGTCGGGCTCGGATGGCGCGCCTACCGTGGCCGCCACCCACCTCCTCCACCCCACCTGCCCAGGAGTCGCCGATGGCCCGCATCACGCGATCGTTCACCGTGGATCGGCCGGCCGTCGAGGTCTTCGACGCGATTGCCGACTTCGCGGCCGCGCAGGAGTGGGATCCCGGGGTGCGGTCGTCGGGCCCGGCCGGGGGACCGCGGGTCGGGCGCGGTGCGCGCTTCGCGTTGGACGTGACCGTGCTGGGTCCCGTCGGACTGGCGCTGGGCTACCGGACGACCCGGTACGAGCGGCCGGGCCGGATCGTGCACGAGACCCGATCGCTGCTGGCCGTCGGCACCGACGATGTCCGCATCGTCGAGGACGGCGACACCACCACCGTCACGTGGGACGCCCGCTTCCGCATCGGCGGTCCCGGCCGCCTCCTCGACGGCCTGGTCCAGCGTGGCTTCGAAGGCGTCGGCGAGCGCGCCGTCCGCGGACTGACACGTTGGCTCCGTGACGGCGGCACGGGCCACCCCCCTGCTTGATCCCCACAGGCGTCGGCAGACCACCGTCGTCGTATCTGCCCACCGCTGGCGCTACTGGCGGCGACCGTTGCGGCGTGCGACCAGGTCGGCCAGGGTCGAGACGGCGATCTCGGCGGGCGTGCGGGAGCCGATGTCGATCCCGATCGGTCGCACGATCCGGCCGAGGTCGTCGTCCGAGCGGCCGCGGTCGCGCAGTGGGCCCACGTGCGGACCTTCGTGGCGGGCCGAACCCATCAGCCCGATGAAGCGGGCCTCGGTGTCCAGGGCGGTGTCGAGGAGGTCGACCAACTCATCGCGGTGGTGGTCGGTCACCACGATCTCGGTGGTGGCGTCGGCACCGGCGGTCGAGGCGGCCACGACCATCCCGTCGACTTCGCGGCGCGCGACCGGGTCTGCGCCGGCGGCCACGCGCGGGTCGACCAGCACCGTGTCCCACCCCAGTTCGCGGCCCCACGCCAGCAACAGCGCGGCCAGCGGGGAGGCGAAGACTGCCATCAGGGTCCCGGCCGAGGCCGGGTCCTCCTCGAACCCACCGTGTGCGGTCGCGCAGGCGTCGTCATGGACATGACCGGCCTCGCCGTGGGCCGGGGTCCCGTGGTCGTGGTCGTCCCCGTCCCGGTGGTGCGCGTGCTGCTGACCGTGGTCGGTGTCGGGCGTGTCGGCGTGGGTGGTGTCCCCGACCAGCAGGTCGAGCGCGTGGGGGAGCAGGTCGGCCACCGCCTCGACGGATTCCACCGCGCCGCTGGGATTGCCCGGCACCGCCAAGACCACCGTCTGGCCGACGGCCACCGCGACGGAGCGAGACAGGTCGGCCAATGGGGTCGAGGCGCGGCCGGTCAAGCGCATGACCTCCCCGAACCCGGGCAGCACCCGTCCGCCCAGGTCGGCGACCGCCTCGGGGGTGACGTCGCGCGGACCCAGGCCGGTACCCCCGGTGACGACCACCAGTCTCGCCCCGCGGGCGCGCAGGTCCTCGATGGTGTCCACGAGCAGGTCGCGCTCGTCCGGGACGACGCGCCGCTCGGCGACGTCGAAGCCCCGCCCGGCCAGCAGGGTCGCCAGCGCGTCGCCGGACCGGTCCTCGCGGGCACCGTGGCTGGCACCGTCGGACGACGTGACCACCGCCGCCCGCGGCGCCACCCCGGACCCGTGGTCGTCCTCCGGCGTCGCGCCGGTCGATCCGTGGTCGCCCGCAGGGAGGGACGGGTTGGTCGACATGGGGGTTGCCTTGGTCGTGGGCCGGTAGCGTCGAGCCTAGGACGCGTCGCGTCGGCCCCGTGAGCCCGTTCGGGCCCCTGCCGGTGCGATCGACACGTCCGTCGGAGCGGGGCCTTGGGCCACGCCGGACCAGGTCGGGCGGGACCCCCGGGCCGCGCCGAGGATCCGGGACGGACACCCCGGGCCACGCAACGACCCCGGACCCTCCGGTGTCGACGACGGGGATGTGATGTCGACCGAGCACGACGCACGACCAGCCGAGCCCACCGCCGGTGCGACCGACGGGGCCGCCACGCCGGCCCATGCCGGCCTCGGGCCGCGCGAGGTGGCCGACGCGATGCGCGGCCAGGCCTACCTCGCCGACCGCGGCCTGGCCACGGCGGTCTCGCTGGCGCTGCGGCTGGGACGGCCCCTGTTGCTGGAGGGCGACGCCGGCGTCGGCAAGACCGAGGTCGCCAAGGTCCTGTCGGCGATCCTCGAGGTGCCGCTCATCCGGTTGCAGTGCCACGAGGGCATCGATGCCTCGCAGGCGCTCTACGACTGGGACTACCCGCGCCAGCTGCTGGCCCTGCGGGCGATGGAGGCGCTGGGCGAGGATGCCGGCAACGGCTCGCACCCGCTCGGCGCGTCGTCGCTGGACGAGGTCGCGGACCTCCTCTACACCGAACGGTTCCTGCTCGAACGACCGTTGCTGCGTGCGCTGCGGTCCCAGGGCGACGCCGTGCTGCTGATCGACGAGATCGACCGTGCCGACGACGAGTTCGAGGCGTTCCTGCTCGAGATCCTGTCCGACTTCCAGGTCTCCATCCCCGAGCTCGGCACCATCACCACGAGCCGGCCCCCGGTCGTGATCCTGACCTCCAACCGCACGCGTGAGCTCCACGAGGCCCTGCGTCGTCGGGCGCTGTACCACTGGATCGACCACCCGGACGCCGCCACCGAGGCCGAGATCATCCGCGTGCGGGCGCCGGAGGTCCCGGCCGCGCTGGCACGCTCGGTCGCCGACGTCGTGGTGCGGCTGCGACAGCTCGAATTGTTCAAGCCGCCGGGCGTGGCCGAGACCCTGGACTGGGCCCGCGCCCTGACCCTGCTGGACGTGACCGCGCTGGACCGCGAGATGTTGGAGGACACGCTGTCGACGCTGGTCAAGGACCACGACGACGTCGAGCGGGTCCGGGCCGAGCTCGACCGGGTCTTCGTCGCGTGACCGGCCGGGACGATCGCGGGCGGCCTGACCGAGTCCCCGACGTCGCGATCGACGACGCGCCCGTGCCGGCGCCGGGCGAGGCCCGGGCGGCGTGGGGCGGCAACCAGCCGGTGTGGGCCCTGACGATGGCCGCCGGACACGTCGTCACCGGCGGCGAGGACGGGCCACCGGTCCCGGTCCGGACGCCCGAGGGACCACCCGGCGGCGGTCGCGACCTGCGCGACGAGGCGATGGGACTGGTGGTGGCCCTGCGTGATTCCGGCGTGACGGTGCCGGCGTCGCGGGCGATCGACTTCATGGATGCGCTGGCGGCCCTGGAACCGCCGGACGTGCTGGACACCTACTGGGCCGGCCACACCACGTTGGTGCCCCACCCGCGCGACCGCGTCACCTACGACCGGGTGTTTCGGACCCACTTCGTGGGGGAGTGGGCGCAGGGGTCGATCGAGGCCGACGCCCCCGACCCGGTGTCGGTGTGGGTGGACCGCCCGTCCGCGGACCCCGAGGACGGCGCAGCCGGCGACGACGAGCCCCAGCCCGGTGCGATCGCCAGCGCCAGCGAGCACCTCCGCCACCGCCGGTTCGACCATGCCACGGACGAGGAACTGGCAGCGATGCAGCGGCTGATGTCGCGCATCGTGATCGACCTGCCGCACCGGCGCTGGCGCCGCACCCGCCCGCACCGGCGGGGCGCCCGGCTGGACGTCGGGCGCTCGCTGCGGCGCGCGATCCGTACCGACGGCGAGGTCCTGGAACGCGTGTGGCGTCGCCACCGCCAACGCCGCCGACCCCTGGTGCTGGTGCTGGACGTGTCCGGGTCGATGTCGGACCACAGCCGCGCGCTGTTGCAGTTTGCGTTCTCGGCCCGGGTGCGAGCGGAGAAGGTCGAGGTGTTCGCCTTCGGGACCCGCCTGACCCGGCTGACCGACGTGCTGGACGCGACCGACCCGGACCGTGCGCTGGCCGCGGCGGCCCGGCGGGTCGTGGACTGGGATTCCGGGACCCGCATCGGTGCCAGCCTGGACGAACTCCTGCGCACCTGGGGTCGCCGCGGCATCCTGCGCGGCGCGGTCGTGCTGATGGTGTCGGACGGACTCGAACGCGGCGAGGTCGACCTGTTGGCGCGCTCGATGGACCGGGTCCACCGCCAGGCGCACGCGGTCGTGTGGGTCAACCCGCTGAAGGTCGATCCTCGCTACGAACCGCTGGCCCGGGGCATGGCCGCCGTGATGCCCTCGATCGACCACTTCCTGCCCGGCCACGACCTCGCCAGCCTCGACGCCCTCGCGGACGTGATCGCGGCCGTCTGACTCCCGCCCTGACTCCCGTCCCAGACCCGTCCGAGCCGCCTGCCCACCCCCATCGACCGACCGCCCGACCATCCCCGGAGCACCCACCATGGACGAATTGCAGCAGGTCATGGCGACCGCCGCCGAGGAGGACACGGCCGGTCGCCCGTGGGCCCTGGCCACGATCGTGAACGTGTCCGGGTCGACCTACCGACGCCCGGGCGCACGCCTGGTCGTCCGTGACGACAACTCGTGGGTCGGCAACCTGTCCGGCGGGTGCCTGGAGGGCGAGGTGCTGGAGGTCGGTGGCGCGGCCATGGACGACGGTGTTCCGCGGCGCGAGTTCTACGACCTCACCGCCGACGAGGAGGCGATCTGGGGCTGGGGCCTGGGCTGCAACGGGGCGATGGACGTGTTCGTGGCTCCGTCCGGTTCGGCCCGGCGCCACCTCGACCTGTTGCAGCAGGGCCGCGCGTCGGGGCGTCCCTTCCGGCTGGTGACGATCGTCGGCGGTCCGGACGACGCGGCCCTGGGGGCCACGGCGCTGGTGCCCGACGATGGCGACGTGGTGGGGTTCGCCGACGACGCCGCACCCGGGCCCGCCGACTCCGAGGAGGAGGTGGTGGCCGCGGCCCGCGGGCAGGACCGCTCGGGCCTGGTCGAGGTCGGGGAACGCACGGTCTTCGTGGAGCGCGTCACGCCGCCACTGCGGTTGCTGGTGTGTGGTGCCGGCCACGACGCGATCCCGGTCGTCGCCCGCGGTGCGGCCCTGGGCTGGGAGGTCGTCGTGGTCGACGACCGCGAGGTGTTCCTCGATGTCGAACGCTTCCCGGAAGCCGCATCGTTCGTGCACACCCCGCCCGGCGAGGTGGCGGCGGCCTCCGGCGCCGACGAGCGCACCGCGGCGGTCGTGATGAGCCACAACTTCATGCGGGATGCGGACTACCTCGCCTCGCTCGCCCCGGTCGGACTGGCCTACCTCGGCATGCTCGGCCCCGGGACGCGACTGGACCGACTGGTCGACCACCTCGACCGCGAGGGGATCGACGTGCGGCCCCATCTGGGCCGCGTGCACGGGCCCGCCGGACTCGACCTGGCGGCCGAGGGCCCCGACGAGATCGCGGTCGCAATCGTCGCCGAGGTGCTGGCCGCCACGCGAGGGACCGGTGCCGGCTTCCTGCGAGACAAGGACGGGTCGATCCACAACGATCCCGACCCCGCGTGATGGCAGACCCGGCGGCCGGTTTCGTGGCTGGACGCCACGGCGAGTCGGACAAGCGCGCCCCGGTGGGCGTGGTGCTGGCGGCTGGGCGCGGCGGACGCTTCGGCGGGGCCAAGCAACTGGCGCTCCTCGACGGGCGGGCGCTGGTGGCCCACGCGGTCGCGACCCTGGCCGCGGCCGGCCTGCCGGTGGTCGTCGTGGTCGGACCCGGTGGCCGCGACGGGGACCGCCGTGACGCCGACTCCGGCGACGCCTCGGAAGCACACGGCGCCGACGGGGCCGTTGCGGACGCCGCACGCTCGGCCGCGCCGGATGTGTGCGTCGTGGTGAATCCCGACCCGTCCCGAGGCATGGGCTCGTCCTTGTCCGCGGCCGTGGAGGAGGTCGGCGCCCGGCCCGTCGTGGTCCTGCTCGCGGACCAGCCGCGGGTCCCGGTCGCCGACGTGGAGACGGTCGTCGCGGCCCTGGGCGCGGGTGCCGAGGCGGTCCAGGTGGCGTTCCGCGACGGCGGGCGTGGCCACCCGGTGGGCTTCGGCGCGGCCTTGCACCACCGCCTGTTGGTGCTGGAACGAGAGGGCGGCGGCCGGGGGTTGCTGGCTGACGCCGGGCCCGTGCTGGTCCACGTCGACCACGACCGCCCACGCGACGTCGACACCCGCGCCGACCTCGCCGACCTCGTTGAGGTCGGGGGCGGTGTCGATGGCACCGTCGATGGCGGGGGCGACGACCGGGGCGAACCGGTGCCGGACGTCGACCCGACCGACCGGTCGGGTCCGTGAGCACGTCGCTGAGCGTGCTGGACCAGGTGCTGGTCCTGATGGCCGGCATCGGTGCCGGGACGATCAACACGATCGTCGGGTCCGGCACCCTGATCACCTTCCCGGTGCTGGTCCTGCTGGGGGTGCCCCCGCTCACGGCCAACGTCTCCAACACCATCGGACTGGTGCCCGGCGCCGTCAGCGGCACGATCGGGTACCGCCGCGAACTGCGGGGCCAGGGCACTCGGCTGTGGTGGTTGGGCGCGGCCGGGCTGGCCGGCGGCCTGACCGGCGCGGTGGCGCTACTGGCCCTGCCGTCGGCCGCGTTCGACGCCGTGGTCCCGGCCCTGATCGTGCTGGCGCTGGTGGCGGTGGTGGTCCAGCCACGGGTCGCCGCCCGGGTGGCGACCCGTCCGCGCACCAGCACCGACGACCGGCCGCGCTGGTGGCTGGTGCTGGGCGTCTACCTGACCGGGATCTACGGCGGCTACTTCGGCGCGGCCCAGGGCGTGCTGCTGCTGGCGCTGCTCGGGATGGCGATCGCGGAGGACCTCCAACGCCTGAACGGCACCAAGAACCTGGTGGCCGCGCTGGTCAACGGGATCGCCGCGCTGCTGTTCGTGGTCGTGGCCGAGCCCGACTGGCGCGTGGTCGTGCTGGTCGCCATCGGCTCGACCATCGGCGGCCAGGTCGGCTCGCGCGTGGGCCGCCGGCTATCCCCGACCGTGCTCCGCGTCGTCATCGTGGTCGTCGGCCTGGTCGCCGTCGTCCGCCTCCTTGCAGGCTGACCGCCGTCGGTGATCCGGTCGGTCGCGGGATGTCGTGCCGTTCGGCCCGGCTGGTGCCCGGGTGGAACGGCCTCGACTGGTCGGTCGCGGGATGTCGTGCCGTTCGGCCCTTCCACCCGGTGCCCGGGTGGAAGGGCCTGGACTGTCGGTCGCGAGATGCGTCGGGGGAGTGTCAAGTGGATTCGGCCAAGCAACGCATCAACCCGGTATCGACTGGAACTAATGACCATTGTTGTTGCTACAAACTCGTTTAGTGGCTAGTATTCTGGCCGCCAAGGAGCACCTCGTGAAGTACCCGGCGAACCCCCGTACTGCACGGGCCGCGCGTGATCTCGGCGAGCACATCGTGGCCTGGAGGAAGCTTCAGGGGCTGACGCAGGCAATCGTGGCCGAACGCGCCGGGATCAGTCGGATGACGCTGCGAAAGTTGGAGCACGGTGACCCGTCCGTGGGGATGGAGTCGTTCCTCGACGTGCTGCGGTGTCTGGGGGCACTCGACTACCTGCTCGATGGCCTCGATCCGTTCGACACCCCCGTCGGTCGCCACCGCGCCGCCGAACAGTTGCCTGAACGGGTACGTCCGTCGTGATCGACCAGCTGGCAGTCGACATCAGCTGGCGTCGTCAGACGGTCAACGTCGCCCTGGTCCACTTCAACTACCGACGCCGTGAGCTCACGACGACGTGGGACCTCGACGCTGGCGGGGTGCCGCTCGACGCCATCGACCCGACGCTGCGCGATGGCGCGCTCACGGTCGCGGGGCTGCCCGGGGCGCTCCAGGACTGTTCGCCCGATCGGTGGGGGCGACGACTGGTGGACAAGGGCATCCGCGCGGACGCACGAGCGAAGGGGGAGACCCCGCGGACCGTCACCGACGTGGACTACCTCGTCGGGGTCAGTGACCTGACCAGGCAGGGAGCGCTTCGGTTCCGCCACCCCGGTCACGAGCCCCACATCCATCCGGACAACCGAGTGCCCAAGCTCCTCGAACTCGCTCGGCTGCTCGATGCGTCCGACCGGGCAGACGACGACCTGAGTGCCATCCGCGAGCTTCTCGATGCGGGCTCGGGGTCGCTCGGTGGTGCACGACCGAAGGCGTCGGTCCGGGACACCAACGGCCGACTGGCACTGGCCAAGTTCCCGCACAAGGCCGACGACTGGGATGTCATGGGGTGGGAAGCCACCGCGCTCGACCTCGCGGAACGTGCCGGCATCGCCACGCCGCGTCGACGACTGACGACCGTCGACGGTCACCACGTCCTCATCCTGGACCGGTTCGACCGGGATCCGGCAGGCGACCGGATCCCGTTCGTCAGTGCCATGACGCTCCTGGGCGCCAACGACGGTCAGGGCCTCGACTACGAGGACATCGCCATGCACGTGGGTGAGCACGGCAGCGCCGTGAACGCGTCGCTGGCCGACGTGTTCCGCCGAACTGCCCTGGGCGTCGCCCTGCACAACACCGATGACCACCTCCGCAATCACGGCTTCCTGTTCAGCGATGGCGGCTGGTCTCCGTCGCCGATCTTCGACATCAACCCGGACCCGGATCCGGGAAGCCTTCGCGTCACGGCCATCAGCGGGGCTGCTGGCATCGACGGCGAGTTCGAGGGCCTGATGGCGTTCGCCCCGTGGTGTCGACTGAGCCGTCCCGAGGCCGAGCAGATCATGAGAGAGGTGGTGCTTGCGGCCTCGGTGTGGCGAGTGGTGGCAACCGGCAACGGCGTTCCCGGGCGCGAACTCAACGTCTTCGCGGACTCGTTCGAGCGGGCGCGCCAGGTGCTGACCGAGGGGCTCGGATCGTCGACACACGGCACCGGATTGCCGGGGCCGTTGGGGCCATCGAGCCCTCAATCGCGGCGTCCCGCGGGAAGCCCTGCCGGCGGCCAGTTCACCACACGGGACCAGTCCCAGTCCGACATCCCGTCGACGTGATCTTCCCGAGCCTGACCTGACTGCTCGGCCTGGGACCCTGGTCCTGTCCCAGATCGTCGACCTGATCAACGAGCGTTTCGGGTCGGAGGTCACCGACGACGACAAGATCTTCCTCCAGGCCGTCAGCGAGCGAATTTCGGCAGACCCGAAGATCCAACAGTAGGCCGCGGTCATGACGTCGAGACCTTCAAGTACGCCTTCGAGGATGCGTTCATGGCCAACGTGCTCGACACCATGGAGCACAACAGCGACCTCGGCAAGCGACTCCTGGACGACACCCGCCATGCCGAGATCGTCAAGACTGGGATGCTGCGCTACGTCCACCGCCGCGCCACCGAACGCCACGACACACCCGAGCTCCCGCATGAGGACCCCGGCCCCTGAACGGCGCTCCTCGGCGGACGCTGCTGGCGGATCCACCGGGTCGCGCTCGGGCTCGGGCCGGCCGGTCCTAGACTTCGCGTCACGCCCCGACCGTGAGGACCCGACGATGGCCGACGACTTCGTGACGCTGGACCTGAACGACGGGACCGGGGTGGCGGTGCTGGAACTCCAGCGCCCGCCCATGAACCCCATCTCCAGCGCGGTGACCGAGACCATCGCCGACCTCGTGGAGGGTCTGGTCGACGACGGGACCTGCCGGGCGCTGGTCGTGTGGGGCGGGACGGACATGTTCGCGGCCGGAGCCGACGTCAAGGAGTTCCCCGACTGGGGGCCCGCAGAGGCGCTCGCTGCGTCCGTGCGGCTGCACCGGGCCAACGACGCCATCGCGCACGCGCCGTTCCCCAGCATCGCCGCGCTCACGAAGTACGCCCTGGGCGGTGGCTTCGAACTGGCGCTGGCGTGTGACTTCCGGATCGCCACGCCCGGCACCAGGGTCGGCTTTCCCGAGGTCCTGCTCGGACTGCTGCCGGGGGCCGGCGGCACGCAACGGATCGCCCGGCTCGTCGGCCCGACCCGCGCCAAGGAGTTGGTCTTCTCGGGTCGCATGGTCGAGATGGACGAGGCCGCACGGCTCGGCATCGTGGACCGCGTGCTCGACGACGGTGACGACCTCCTCGCCAGCGCGACGGACTGGGCCACCAGGCTGGCGGCCGGGCCGGCGTCGCTGGCGTTGGCCAAGCGCGCCATCGACGAGGGCAGCGAACTGCCACTGGACCAGGCCATGGCACTGGAGCGCGACCTGTTCGCCGCCGCGTTCGGCACCGAGGACAAATCGATCGGCGTGCAGTCCTTCCTCGACGAGGGCCCCGGCAAGGCCACCTTCACCGGCCGATGACGGGGTCGCCCGCGGTGGGGGTGGCCCGTGGATGACATGAAGGGGGTCCAGGAGGCCTACCACGACTGGGAGGCCCCGACCTATGACGACAAGTTCGGCATCACCTTCGACGACCACGTCACCGACTACGCGATCGGTCGACTGGTCCGGGGACTGGGTGACGTCCACGTGGACGGCGACGTCCTGGAACTGGGCTGCGGAACCGGGTTCTTCGGCGTCAACCTCGCCAAGGCCGGCCGACTGACCGGGTCGCTGACGCTCAGCGACCTGTCCCCGCGCATGTTGGAGGTGGCCTCTGCCAACGCCGCCGCCAACGGGGTGGAGGTGGCCACTGCGGTGGCCGACGCCGAGTCGCTGCCGTTCGACGACGCCACCTTCGACCTGGTGCTCGGCCACGCGTTCCTGCACCACCTCCCGATCCCCGGCGTCGCGATCCGCGAGGCCCATCGCGTCCTGCGGCCCGGCGGGCGGCTGCTGGTCGCGGGTGAGCCGTCGTACTGGGGCGAGCGGATCACCACGGTCGTCAAGCGCGCCACGTGGGCGGTGTTCGACCAGGTCACCAGCCGGCCCCGCTTCGCCCACCTGCGGCGGGACCACGACCACGGCGATGACGGCGACCTGGCGGCGCTGGAAGCCGACGTCGACCTGCACACCTTCCACCCCGACGAGGTGGAACGGATGGCGAGCGTGGTGGGGTTCACCGACGTGGCGGTCCGCACCGAGGAGCTGACCGCGAACTGGTGGGGGTGGGCAGCACGCACCGTCGAGGGGTCGCTCGCGCCCGACGCCGTGACCTCGGGCTGGTCGATGGGCGTCTTCCGCGGGTATCAGGCCCTGACCCGGCTGGACGAGGCCGTGCTGCGCCGGCTCGTGCCACGACCGTTTTTCTACAACCTCGTCCTGGCGGCCAGGAAGCCGATGTCGCCGGGCCGGCCGTGAGGTTCGACGTGGCGTGTCCGTCGGGACTGCCAGCACCTGGGCGAGGCCTCGTCCTGGCGGCCAGGAAGCCGCTGTTTGTCGGGCCGGACGTGAGGTTCGACGTGGCGTGATCATCGGGACGGCGAGGCCGGGAGGCGCTGTCGGCGACCAAGCCAGGCTGACCTCGGCGATGGCTGCGATGGGGCACTCGCGAGGTCGCTTCAGGTGACCACGCCGTCGTCGCCGGGCGGGGTGGTGAACTGGGCGGCCTCGATCGCCCAGCGCCCGTCCTCGCGCACCAGCAGGTACACCAGTTCGGCGACCCCGTCGGGACCGGACACCGCCACCTCCAGCAGGCCGCCCGGATCCGTCGCGGCACAGCGACCGAATGCTGGATCGGTGTCGGCCAGGACGACCGGGTACTGCTCGGTGATCAGGGCCTCGAAGTCGTCGAGGTCGATCCCGGCACGGAAGGTCTCGCTGGCGAGGTCCCGGGCTGCGGCGAAGTCACCCGCCGAGAACGCCGCCAACTGGTCCCGGACGACCTCCTCCATGGCGGCCCGTTCGTCCTCGGTGCACTCCACCGATGCGGTCGCGTCGGGTGATGGCGTGGCGGGGGAGGTGTCGTCGGAGGTCGGGGCGGTCGAGGGTGTCGGGTCGGCGGACGGTGACGAGGTGGCGGACGGGGCCGGGCCGTCCGAGGTGCCGGTCGGCGACGATGTCGGCGCCGTGGCGGCCGGCGTGGCCGAGTCGTCGCCGGCGGTCGAGTCGGAGGTGCAGGCGCCGGCCACCAGCGCGAACCCGACCACCAGCACGGTCGCAGTGACGGCCCGGCGGGTGGCGATCATCGGTGGTCGACGATCCGGTCGGGCCGGATGCGCAGGATCGCGCGCTCGGACTGGATGGTGCTCCCGTAGTCATGCCCGGTGTAGCGCTGTGAGCACGCATCGATGTGGTCGCGGGCCGGTTGGCCGCGGACGACCTCCACCACCTCGCCGCGCACCTCCACGTAGGAATAGGCGTCGTCGAGATCCCAGACCGCGACGGTGACGCGCGGATCGGCCTCCACGTTGCGGAACTTGGCCCGGTGGACCTCGGTGTTGATCAGGACGTGGTCGTCGTCGGCGTCGACCCACATGACCTGGGTCTGGGGATGGCCGTCGTCGAACAGCGTGGTCAACACGGCGAAGTTGGTCCCGGAGCAGAAGTCCCGGATGTCGGGGTCCAGTGTCATGGGCAGAGTCCTCGGTCGGCCGGGTCCGACTCGTGTCGCGACCGCGGATGGTGGCGGCCTCGGGGAGCTGGGGACGGTGTCGGCGGTGGGCGGTGTCCACCGATCGTAGGATGGTGGGCCGGTGGCGGCGTCGGAGGACCGGGATGCACCCGAGCGGTGACGAGGCGTCGACCATGCCGCCCGCCCCGGGGGACGTCGCCGCCGCCCTGGCCGCGTGGCGCGACCTCGCCCTGGCCCGTGAGATCGGTCGCGAAGGCAGCCGCCGGGCCGCCCGACTGGCCCACGACGCGGCCGCCGATGCTGGCCTGGGCGCCGCGTTCCGACGGCCGCCGCCGCGCCTGTACTACCCCCGTTTCGGATGGCGCGAGGCCATCCGGCGCGCGGTCGACGACCGCATGCTGACCCGCCAGCACGCCATCGCGGCGGCCCGCTGGGTGGCGTTGCGCGCCCGTGCGGCCGCCCACGGCGCCGACCTCGATCTCCAGGGCATGGTCTTCACCGGGCGAGACGTCCACCTGCGTCCCCGCCCGGACCACGGCCGACTGGTGATCGGCCCGTGGTGCTGGATCGGTGATGGCAACCGGCTGCGCGTCCACGGCGGCACCATGCGATTGGGTGCCAAGGTCGTGCTCGGCACCGGCAACCAGCTCAACGCGCACCTCGACGTGCTGGTCGGCGACGGCGTCCTGGTGGCCGACAACGGCTACGTCTGCGACTTCGACCACCGCTTCGCCCGGCTGGACGTGCCCATCCGGCACCAGGGGATCGTGATGGCGCCGGTCCGGATCGGCGACGACTGTTGGCTGGGCGACCGGGTCACCGTGCTCCGGGGCAGTGACGTCGGCCGTGGCAGCGTCATCGGTGCCCAGTCGGTGGTGCGTGGCCACCTCGACCCGTTCTCGATCGCGGTGGGGGCACCTGCACGGGTGGTCCGGTCGCGACTGGCGACCGGCACCGATCCCGAGGAGGCCGCCATGCTCGCTGCCCGCGGTCTGCCCATCCCCGGCGATCCGCTTGAGGGCTGAACCGATCACTCGACCCGGGATCCGAGGTGTGAGGGCCCACGGACGCGCGCGGCGAGGTCAGGCGTGGGAGTCGACCGGCGTGTGGCCTCGCGGGAACACCCAGCGGAAGGTGCTCAACACCGGCTTGTGGCACCAGCAGGTCTCCGCGCACTCACATCGCACGGCACCTATGCCCCCCACGAATCGCCCCATGACGGCGAATCCCAGGTAGACCAGTCCGGCCCGGAGCAGCAACGACTTCATGCGGTCGAACCTACAAATGACGGTGATCGACGTCAACACGTGGATCCCCGTCCAACCGCCCAACGTCCCGGTCGGGTCGACCCGTGGATATCGTGGCGTCATGGAATCGTTGCCGCTCGTCGATCGTCTGTCGCGACCACTGACCGACCTGCGCGTGTCGGTGACCGACCGGTGCAACTTTCGCTGCCGGTACTGCATGCCACGGGAGATCTTCGGGCCCGACCACGCCTTCCTCGAACGCGACGAACTGCTGTCGTTCGAGGAGATCACCCGACTGGTCCGCCTGTTCGCCGACGTCGGCGTGACCAAGATCCGCCTGACCGGCGGTGAACCGCTGCTGCGGACCGATCTGTCGTCGCTGGTCGCGTCGCTGACCGACCTCGACGTGCTCGACGACCTCGCGCTGACGACCAACGGCACCCTGCTGCCCCGCCAGGCCGACGACCTCGCGGCCGCCGGCCTGGGCCGGGTCACCGTGTCGCTGGACGCCCTGGACGACGCGGTCCACAAGGCGATCTCGGACACCAAGGTCCCGGTGGCCGCGATCCTGGCCGGGATCGACGCCGCCCGTGCGGTCGGCCTGCCGGTCAAGGTCAACACTGTCGTCAAGCGCGGCGTCAACGACGACCAGATCGTGAAGATGGCGACCTGGGGCCGTGAGGCCGGCATCACCGTCCGCTTCATCGAGTTCATGGACGTCGGGGCCACCAACGGCTGGCGCCTGGACGACGTGGTGCCGGCCGCGGATGTCGTCGCCCGCCTGCGCACCGTCGGAGACCTCGAGCCGGTCGACCCGGTCCCGGGTGGCACCGTCGTCGGGGCCCAGACCGGGTCGGGCCAGGTCGCCGAGCGCTGGCGCTGGTCCGACGGCACCGGCGAGGTGGGTGTCATCGCCTCGGTGACGCGGCCCTTCTGCCAGACCTGTTCGCGCGCCCGGCTGTCGTCGATCGGCGAGCTCTACACCTGCCTGTTCGGGACCGCCGGAACCGACCTCCGGGGGCCGTTGCGCGACGGCCACGACGACGAGGCGCTGGCGGCGATCATCCGCGACGTGTGGATCCGCCGGGGGGACCGCTACTCGGAACTGCGCACCGCCGCCACGGCCCGGGTCGACCGCGTCGAGATGTCCTACATCGGCGGCTGACGCCGCGCCTGCGTCGAGTGCCGGGACGGCGCTCGGACTCCGGTCCCCGACAGGCCCCACAGGTTGGCAAGCCACCCACCTGCCCGTTCGGACAGGCCCCGCGTCCGACCCCGATCCGGCGTACCACCGAGCGGGATTGGTCGGTCGAACGGCTGACGTCGCGCCGGTCGTTCGTTAGCGTGGTCACGCGGAGCCGGGCGGGGTTCGACGCGCAGCAGTGCCCGAGAACGAGACGCATCGATGTCGGCAGGGACGTCGTCCCACCGGGGCCCGAGTCGCCCCGATCGCCGGACGACCGGGCCTGGTGCAACCTCGATCCCCTCCCGCCCCCGAGCCGCACGATCGTGCGGCTCCAGCGCACCGAGGGAGCGGTCATGCAGGTCAACGTCACCGTCGACGGCACAGAACACAGCAACGAGGCTGAGCCACGACAACTACTCGTCCACCACCTCCGCGAGACCCTGGGGATGACCGGGGTCAACGTGGGGTGTGACACTTCCAACTGCGGGGCCTGCACGGTCCACCTCGACGGGCGCAGCGTGAAGAGCTGCACGGTCCTGGCGGTGCAGGCCGACGGTCGCGAGGTGACCACCGTCCACGGCCTGGCCACCGACGAGACCACCGAGGAGGGCTGGCACCCACTGCAGCGGGCCTTCCACGAGGAACACGGTCTCCAGTGCGGGTACTGCACCCCCGGCATGATCATGGCGGCCGCCGACCTGCTCGGCCAGAACCCCGACCCGTCCGAAGAGGAGATCCGCGACGGGCTCGAGGGCAACCTGTGCCGCTGCACCGGCTACGTCAACATCGTGCGCGCCGTCCAGAGTGCCGCCGCGGCCGGCGGCTCGAATGGTGGGGGCAACGGCTCCGCCCCGGCCACCGCCACCGAGGAGGTGTCCGCATGACGACCACCGAGAATCCCACCCCCGCCCAGCAGGCAGCAAGTGATCAAGGCGAGCTGAACGTCGGCCGCACCCGGCTGCGCAAGGAGGATGCGCGCCTGGTCACGGGCCGGACCAACTTCACCGACGACATCCGACTCCCCGGCATGGTCCACATGGCGCTCGTGCGCTCGCCGATGGCCCACGCCACGATCAACTCCGTCGACCTGTCCGGGGCCCTGGAGATGCCCGGCGTCATCGCCGCCTACAGCGGCGCGGACGTGGCCGACATGGCCGGCGGCCTGCCGTGTGCATGGCCGGTGACCGAGGACATGGTCACCCCCGAGCACAAGGTCCTGGCCGTCGACGAAGCCGCCTACGTCGGTGACGGCGTGGCCGCGGTCATCGCCACCACCCAGGCCCAGGCGGTCGACGCCGCCGAGCGCGTGCTGGTGGACTACGGCCAGCTCCCCGCGGTCGTCGACATGAAGACCGCGATCGAGGACGGGGCCGACCTCGCCCACAGCGACCTCGACTCCAACTCGTCGTTCGTGTGGCCGTTCGCGATGGGTGACATCGACGACGCCTTCGACAACGCCGCCCACGTGGTCGAACGCGAGTTCATCAACCAGCGCCTGATCCCGATGGCGATGGAGCCGCGCTCGGTCGTCGTGGCCCCGATGGGCGTGTCCGGCGAGCTGACCATCTGGTCGGCGACCCAGGTCCCGCACATCCTGCGCCTGATGCTGGCCCTGACCGCCGGGGTCAACGAGGCCCAGTTGCGGGTCATCGCCCCGGACGTCGGTGGCGGCTTCGGCTCCAAGCTCAACGTCTACGCCGAGGAGGTCCTCGCGCTGGTGCTGGCCCAGAAGCTGGGGCGGCCGATCAAGTGGACCGAGACCCGGTCCGAGGGCTTCCAGGCCACGATCCACGGTCGCGACCAGATCCAGCGCATCTCGCTGGCCCTGGACGACGACGGCCGCATCCGCGGCCTCAAGGTCGACCTCTTGGCCAACATGGGCGCCTACCTCCAACTCGTCACCCCCGGGGTGCCGTTGCTGGGCGCGTTCATGTATCCGGCGATCTACAAGATGGACGCCTACGACTTCACCTGTCGCGGGGTGTTCACCAACAAGACGCCGACCGACGCCTATCGCGGCGCCGGCCGCCCGGAGGCCACCTTCGCGATCGAGCGGATCGTGACCGAGGCCGCCCACGAACTCGGCATGGACCCGATGGAGTTCCGCAAGCGGAACTGGATCACGCACGAGGAGTTCCCCTACGAGATGATCGCGGGGCTCACCTACGACTCCGGCAACTACGAGGCCGCCACCGCCAAGGCGATGGAGATGTTCGACTACGACGGACGTCGGGCCGAACAGGCCGCACGTCGCGACGCCGGCGACCACAAGGAACTCGGGATCGGGATCTCGACCTTCACCGAGATGTGCGGACTCGCGCCGTCACGGGTGCTGGGGTCGCTGTCCTACGGCGCCGGTGGGTGGGAGTACGCCGCCATCCGGATGCTGCCGACCGGCAAGGCCGAGGTCATCACCGGCACCACGCCACACGGACAGGGCCACGTGACCGCGTGGAGCCAGATCGCGTCGGACGCCCTGGGCATCCCGTTCGAGGACATCGAGGTGCGCCACGGCGACACCTCGGTGGCCCACAAGGGCATGGACACCTACGGCTCGCGCTCGCTGGTGGTCGGTGGCTACGCCGTCGTCGAGGCCTGCAACAAGGTCGTCGAGAAGGCCAAGTGGGTCGCCGCGCACCTGCTGGAAGCCGACGAGGACGACATCGAGTTCAGCGGCGGCACCTTCCAGGTCGCCGGTGCACCGGAGCAGTCGACGACGATGCAGGACATCGCGTTGGCGACCTTCGCCGCCCACGACTACCCGGAGGGCATGGAGCCGTCGCTGGACTCCGACGCCACGATCGACCCGGAGAACTTCTCCTTCCCCCACGGCACGCACCTCGCGCTGGTGGAGGTCGACACCGAGACCGGCAAGGTCGAATTGCTCGACTACGTGTCGGTGGACGACATCGGAAAGGTCGTGAACCCGCAGATCGTGGAGGGACAGGTCCACGGTGGCCTCGCCCAGGGCATCGCCCAGGCGCTCTACGAGGGCGTGGTCTACGACGACGCCGGCAACCTCCAGACCGGCACGCTGGTGGACTACTACACCCCGGGGACCCCGGACCTGCCGAACTTCCGGACCGACCGGACCGAGACCCCCGCCACGACCAACCCGCTGGGTGTCAAGGGCGTGGGCGAAGCCGGCACGATCGCCTCGACGCCGGCCGTCATGAACGCGGTCATCGACGCACTGCGGCCACGTGGTGTCAACGAGGTGCTGATGCCGGCATCGCCACGCAACGTCTGGACCGCCCTGCAGACCGCGGCCGCGAATGGCAGCGCCGGCAGCGGCGACGTCCAGGCCGCGGACACGACCGCCGACGACGCCGGGGCCGACGGGGCCCAGGCCGACAACGCCGGGCAGGCGCAGCATGCCGCCGGCGATCTCGACTCCACCGACAGCACGAACAATGGAGGTGCCGCATGATCCCGGCCAGCTTCGACTACATCAAGGCCGACTCGGCCGAGGCCGCCGTGGCCGCCCTGGGCGAGCACGGCGACGACGCCAAGGTGCTGGCCGGTGGCCACAGCCTGATCCCGATGATGCGGCTGCGCCTGGCGGTGCCCGAGGTGCTCGTCGACGTGTCGACGGCCTCCGACCTCCGCGGCGTGACCGACGCCGGTGACCACCTGGTCATCGGCGCCGCAACCACCCACGACGAGGTGGTGCACGACGACCTGGTCCGCACCCACTGCGGCGTGCTCAGCCACGTCGCCGAGACCATCGGCGACCCCCAGGTCCGTCACCGCGGCACCATCGGCGGCGGCCTGGCGCACGGCGACAGCGCCGGCGACCTGCCCGCGACGGCGGTCGCGCTGGACGCCACCATGGTGATCCACGGACCGGGCGGCGAGCGCGAGGTGGCGGCGGCGGACTTCTTCGTCGACTACCTCGAGACCGCTGTCGGAGCCGACGAACTGCTGGTCGCGATCAAGGTCCCGAAGCTCGACGGCTCGTGGTCGTGGAACTACCAGAAGTTTGGTCGCGTCGCGCAGGCATGGGCCATCGTCGGCGCGCTCGCGCTGGTCAACTCCAACGGTTCGATCAGCGAGGCACGGGTCGGCCTGACCCACATGGGCGTCGGTCCGGTACGTGCATCGGCCACCGAGGCCGCACTGTCGGGGGCGTCCACCGACGCCATCCCCCAGGCGATCGAAGACGCGGCCGCCTCGGCGGCCGACGGCACCGAACCGCCGTCGGACTTGAACGCCGACGCGGACTTCCGTCGCCACCTCGCCCGGGTCCTGACCCGGCGGGCGCTGGAGGCCGCGGTCGCCAACTGACCACCACCACGACCACGCGAGGGGTTCCCGAGGGGCCCGTCGTCGCGTCGTGGGGCATCGCGTCGTTCGTCCGGTCGATCCGGAGCGGTTCGTTCCTAGGCTGGCCGGGCGGCCGCCCCGCGGTCGCGACCACCCGCCGCTGCCGAAAGTCGTCCAACCATGCAGCCTGCCCACACCTCCGACCGATGGTGGAAGGACGCCGTCATCTACTGCCTGGACGTCGAGACGTTCCAGGACAGCAACGGTGACGGCGTCGGGGACTTCGCCGGGCTGACCCAGCGCCTCGACCACCTCGCCGGGCTGGGCGTGACCTGCCTCTGGTTGATGCCGTTCTACCCGACCCCCAACCGCGACGACGGCTACGACCTGACCGACCACTACGCGATCGACCCGGCCCTGGGCACGTTCGGGGACTTCACCGAGTTCGTCCGGGCCGCCCGCCACCGTGGCCTGCGCGTCATCACCGACCTGGTGGTCAACCACACCTCCGACCAGCACCCGTGGTTCCAGCAGGCCCGGCGTGATCCCGAGTCCCGGTATCGCGACTTCTACGTGTGGCGCGACGAGGTCCCGGAGGAGGGCCCGCACGGGGTGGTGTTCCCCGGTGAACAGGAGTCGGCCTGGACCTTCGACGAGGAGGCGGGCCAGTACTACCACCACCGCTTCTACGCCCACCAGCCCGACCTCAACGTCGCCAACGAGGCCGTGCGCGACGAGGTCCGCAAGGTCATCGGGTTCTGGCTGGCCCAGGGCCTGTCGGGCTTCCGGGTCGACGCGGTCCCGTTCTTCCTCGAGACTGCCGGCATCGACGAGGTGATGGAGGTCGCCCCGCACGACTACCTGCGGGACCTGTGCGCCTTCCTGACCCGGCGCAACGGCGAGGCGATCATGCTGGGGGAGGTCAACCTCGAACCGGAACAGCAGCGCGAGTTCTTCGGCGACGAGGACGGCGACGAACTCCAGATGCTGTTCAACTTCATCGGCATGCAGGCGATGTACCTCGCCCTGGCTCGTGGCGACGCGACCCCACTGGTCGAGGGCCTGCGGTCGCTGCCCGAAATCCCCCCCGACGCGCAGTGGGCAAACTTCGCGCGCAACCATGACGAGTTGACCCTGGACAAGCTGACCGACGCCGAACGCGAGGAGGTCTTCGCCGCCTTTGGCCCCGACCCCGACATGCAGCTGTACGACCGTGGCCTGCGACGCCGGTTGCCCCCGATGCTGGACCGCGACGAACGACGTATCCGGCTGGTCTACAGCCTCATGCTGGCGTTGCCCGGGACCCCCGCGCTGTTCTACGGCGAGGAGATCGGCATGGGCGAGAACCTCGACATCGAGGGCCGCCGGTCCGTGCGCACGCCGATGCAGTGGACCGACGGCCCCACCGGGGGGTTCTCGAGGGCCGCCGTCGACGACCTGCGCCGGCCACCACCCGGCGGCGACTCCAGCCCCGACCACGTCAACGTCCGGGACCAGCGCCGCGACCCGGACTCGTTGCTGCGCTGGTTCGAACACGTCATCGGCCGGCGCCGCGAGGTCCCCGAGATCGGGCGCGGCGCCTGGCAGGTGGTGGATGTGGACGCACCGTCGGTGGTGGTCCTGCAGTACGCGCTCGCCGGCCGCACCGTCGTCACGCTGCACCACCTTGGGTCCGACGCCGTGGAGGTCGTGGTGGACCTGGGCGACCAGCCGGACGGGCTGGCGCGCGACCTGTTGGGCGCCGATGACCTGGCCGTCGTGGACGGGCGTCTCGACGTGTCGCTCGCCCCGTTCGCGCACCGTTGGTTCCGGCTGGAATCGGACGATTGACCTGCCGGAGGGGTGTTGCCGCATCGGGGTGCGGCCTACCCTCGTCACCAGGCCGACCCTGCACAGGAGCACACCATGGAGTTCACCAACACCTTCACGATCCCGGTCGGGATCGACGAGGCGTTCGCCACCCTGACGGACCTGGAGAAGGTGGCTCCCTGCATGCCCGGTGCCAAGCTCGAGACCGTCGACGGCGATGTCTACACCGGGCGCGTCAAGGTCAAGGTCGGGCCGATGAGCCTGACCTACAAGGGCAAGGCGGAACTGGTCGAGAAGGACGACGACGCCCACACCGCACGGATCGAGGCGCGGGGCAGCGAAGCCCGTGGCGGCGGGACCGCCAACGCCGACGTGACGGCCGCGCTGACCGAGGTCGAGGACGGCACCGAGGTCGTGGTGACCACGGCCATCGACATCACCGGCAAGCCGGCCCAGTTCGGCCGCGGGGTCATGGGCGACGTCGGGAAGAAGATCATCGACACGTTCGCCGACTGCCTTGCACGCAAGTTCGACCAGCCGGAGCCGTCCGAGGACGACGACGGCGGGACGGACGCCGCGGGAGCCGCGTCCTCCAACGGCTCGTCCGCGGCCTCGGACGCCTCGTCCAACGACGCCTCCGGCGACCAGCCGATGGACGACACGATGGATGGGGGCGAGACCGGCGTCACGCCCGAGGGCAGCGCCGCCGACGCCCCGGCCGCCGCCACGCCGGCGCAGGCCGCGGCCGCCAGCGTGCAGACCGCCGAGGACACGGCCGCGAGCGTTCCGGCGGCACCGTCGACCGGGCCACGCCGGGTCGCCGACACCGAACCGGAGGTCGAGGCGCTGGACCTCATGGACGTGGCCGGGGAGTCGATCACCAAGCGGGTCGTGCCGGTCGCCGCCGGGCTCGGCCTGATCGCCCTGCTCGTATGGCTGTTCACTCGTCGGGGCAACTGACGCCACTCCCCGCTGCAGGAGATGGTGCCTGCCCACCCGGGCAGGGCCGGCGATCGGGCTTCGCCCTCAGCGGGGCACGCGGGCCCACGCCACGAGGTCGAGGCAGCCTGCCAGCGGTGCCTCGTCGTCGCCCACCACGCGGAAGTCCGCCGCCGTCACGCCGTGGACCAGCGCACGCACGTCGACGTCCCAGGTCGTGGCATCGGCCAGGACCGTTGTGGGATCATCTCCGACCAGGGCGGCCAGCCGTCCGGCCAGGTCGGGACGGTGGTGGACGCCCAGCACCTCGTCGACGACCAGCCCGGCCGACGACAGCAGCCCGGCCAGTTCACGGGCCGCGTACTCGCGGTGGTGGAACGGGTTGGTCGGGACGTCCGTGTCCGGGCTGAAGGTCAGCCGGTTCGGGGTGGACACGACGACCTCGCCCCCCGGGTGCACGACCCGGGCCAGTTCGGCCACGGCGGCCCCCGGTGCCGACAGGTGCTCGACGACCTGGAGGCAGACCGCGGCGTCCAGGGTGTCGTCGACCAGCGGCAGGTCGTCGAGGTCGGCCTCGACCACGTCGATGTCGGGGATCCCGTCGTGGGCGTGGCGCCGACGGGCGTGGTCGGCCACCAATGGATCCAGTTCGACCCCGATCACCCCACGGGCGCCGGCGTCGTGCAGGATCACCAGGCCGTACCCCTCGCCGCACCCGGCGTCCAACACGGTCCCGTGGACGCGGGCCGCCACGTGGTCGTAGGCCGCGACATGGCGTTGGAACCAGTAGTTCTCGTCGGGGATGCCGGGGACGGTGCGCTCCCCGGTCAGCGGCAGCGACCCGGCGGGTCCGACATCGGTGTCGTCGACGCCGGGCGGACGGGGCGTGTCGACGCCGGGCTCGGGCGGACGGGGCGTGTGGGCGATGGGCTCGGGCGGGCGGGGCGTGCGGGGGGTGTCCATGGCGCCAGTGAACCACCCTCGGTGGGGCGAGCCTGCCCGCGGGATCGGCGGCGGCGGTCGTCGGGCTAGCGTGTCCGGCCGATGAGCGGAGGACCGATGCGGTTGGGGATCGACCTGGACGGGGTCGTGGCCGACTTCAACGCGGGCTGGATGGACCTCCACGCCCGGGAGCACGGGTCGGCGCTGACGTCGGACCTGGTGACCAGTTGGGACGGGCTCCACGAGGTGGGGGGCTTCGGCTCCATGGGAGAGTTCTGGTGGTGGGCGCGCGGCGGTGACCATCGGCCGAGCATCTTCCGCCACCTCGACACCTATCCCCAGGCCGTGGACACCCTCCACCGCCTGGCCCGGGACGGCCACGACATCGTGATCCTGACCTCCAAGCCGTGGTGGGCGATCCACGACACCTACCACTGGATCGCCGACCAGGGCCTGCCGACCCGCGAGGTCCACATGCGCGACGACAAGTGGGCGGTGGCCTGCGACGTCTACCTCGACGACTCTCCGTTGGTCCTGCCGCCGCTGCTCCGGCACCGACCCGACGCGACCGTGTGCCGGTTCGTGAGGCCCTGGAACGAGTCCCTCCCGGGGGCCAGCGACGTCCACGACTGGGGCGGCTTCGCGACCCTGGTGGATCGCCTGGCCTGACTCGTCACCCTGCCACGCTGCCAACGCCGCTCGCCGCGGCCGTCAGCCGTACCACGTGACGGAGTCGGTGACCGCGGCGTGGGTGCCGATCCCGACCCCGCGGGTCGAGGTGACGACCATGATGGGGTTGGGGATGCTGTCGACGGCGCCGTCCGTGACGCTCCAGCCCAACGCCAGGTCCGGCCACCGCCGCAGTTGCACCGTGTCACCGTCCTGCAGGATCAGCCCGACCCGGGTGACCTGTGACCACGTTCCGGATGCCCGGCCGACCCCGGTGACGTCGTCGACGCCGGCCACGACGCCCCCACCGTCGTCGGCGAGGGCGAGGTCGTGCGGACACGGGCTGGGCGGCCACATGTAGGACGAGCGGGCACACAGCGACCAGTTTCGCCCGCCGATGGCGATTCGGACGTTGAGGTGGCCGCCCGCCGGTTTGCGGTCCCCGGAGGTGGGAACGACCCGTCCCGTCGCCGACAGCAGCGTCGTCGTGGGGCCGTCCCCGTCAGCGGTCGTCACGGTCACGACCCCGCCCCCTGCGGCCGTGGGCAGCGGGAAGGGCCCGCCCTGCATGTCCAGGTCGGTGCCCGGGGCCGACTCCGGCGCGAGTGCCACGATCGGGGCCTCGAGGTCGGTCTCCCAGGCCGGTCGGCCGTCGTCGCGGGCCAGGGCGCGCACCGCCACCCCGTCCGTCGTCACCACCAGGTCGGGCGTCACGGCCGGCGCGACGGGGCCGTCCACGGTCAGCACGGGGCCGCGGTCGGGGCGGACCTCCCAGCCGGTCGCGGTGGGCACGACCCATGCCCCGGGCCCTCGCCGGGCGGTCCGGGTCCCGTTCTCGTCGACGACGTTCGGCATCCGGGCCGTCACCGACCCGTCCTGCGGGTCGACCTCGCGGACCCCGTCCTCGTCGCGCAGGACCAGCCGTCCGCGGACGGTGTCCAGCAGTCCGGAGGTGCGTGACCCCGCCAGGGGCAGTTCCCACGCGGTGGTGCCGTCCGGGGCGAGCGCCACGACCACGGACCGGCCTGTGAAGGCGAGGTCACCGATGGGCGGCGTGTCCGTCGGTGGCGCGGCCAACAGGGCGAGGTTCTCGGGCGTGCTGCCCACCAGGACCGCGGTGTCCGGGTCGGGGACGAGCACCTCGACCTCGTCGGGCCCGGCGGTCAGGACGACCCCCGCGGCCACCAGCGCTGCGACCAGCCCGCGGCGCCGTGGTGGCGTCGTCCCGGAGGTCGGTCGGGTGCCGTCGCCATCGTCGGGCAGGATGGAGCCGGGGCCATGATCCCCGCCCACGACCATCCCGCGTTCGGGGACGGTGCCGCCGTCGGGGGCGATGCCGAGGTCCGGGAGGGTGCCGCGTTCGACGTCGGTGCCGTGGCCGGACACGATCGGGCGCTCGAGCGTCGAGGGCGCGGTCGTCACGGGGAACCTCCCGAGCGGGATCGTCTGACGATGGTACGTCGTGGACCCCGTGTGGCGCGGAATCGGTCGTGAGACGCACTCACGTGCCCGGTGGCAGTCGGTGTCCGGTGGCCGCACCCGGAGGCCGGACGGCCGAGGCTGCTGGGTACGATCTCGATCGTTGACGTGGGCGCCGCTCAGGCCCCCGTCTCGTGGGACTGCGGGGGCCCGACCGGACCTCGCCGTGCCTCGCACTCCGGGCCCCACGTCCACCCCATCCAAGGAAACCACTGATGAAGCGTCGCGCACTCCTTGCTCTGGCAACCGCCGGTGCCCTCGTCCTGACCGCCTGTGGCGGCGACGACAGCACCGAGGCGGTCACCTCCGACCCCGCGATGTCGGAGACCGACTCCATGTCCGAGTCCATGTCCCAGTCCATGTCCGAGTCCATGTCCGAGTCCATGTCCGAGTCCGAACCGGCCATGTCCGAGTCCGAGTCGATGACCGAGTCCATGCCCGAGTTGCCGGACCCGCTGATCCTGACCCTGACCCCGTCGCAGGAGACCGGTGGCCTGATCGAGACCGCGCAGCCGCTGGCCGACATGCTCGGTGAGCAACTGGGCGTGACCGTCGAAGCCCAGGTCCCGACCGACTACGCCGGTGTCATCGCCGCGCTGGAGTCCGGCCAGGCGCACGTCGCCGGTGGCCTCGGGCCGCTGCAGATGGTCCAGGCCGAGGCGGTCGGTTCTGACCTGATCCTGCAGGCCGAGCGCTTCGGGTCCTTCTCCTACGTGACCCAGTGGTTCACCAACGACCCCGACACCTACTGCGAGGACGAGCCCGTCGGCGTCGACCAGGAGGGCGGCGAGACCTTCCTGTTCTGCAACGGCGTGAGCGAGGCCGCCGACGCCTCGGACGGCCCGATCGGCCAGGACATGCTCACCAAGGTCGAGGGCCAGACCGTCGCGTTCGTGGACCAGGGTTCGACCTCCGGCTACGCCGTGCCGTCGCTGCAGCTGCTGACTGCCGGCGTCGACCCGATCAACGGCATCGACTCGGTGTTCGCCGGGTCGCACGACAACGCGGTGCAGGCCGTCTACGACGGCGACGCCAGTGTCGGCGTGTCGTTCAACGACGCCCGTGGCCAGCTCGTCGAACAGACCCCGGACGTGGGCGAGAAGGTCGTCGTGTTCGGTTGGTCCTCCGCGATCCCCAACGACGGCTTCGCCGTGACCGGGGACATCGACGAGGCCGGTGGCCAGTCCATCAGTGACGCGCTGGTCGCCATCTCCGAGACCGAGGAGGGTGCCACCGTGATGGACGAGCTGTACGAGATCGACGGCCTCGCCCCGGTCAACGACGGCGAGTTCGACGTCATCCGTGACCTGCAGGACCAGTTGGCCGACCAGCTCGGCCTGAACTGACCATCTGAGTCCACCACGATCCGGGCCACCTCCGTACCTCGGGGGGGGCCCGGTTCGTTGTCGACCGGTTCACCGACGACTGAAAGGGCGGGACGGGCCTCGGCGCTAGTGTGGGCCCCGCCGCCGGCCGTGAGCCACCCGGGGGCACTCGGCGACGCATGTCGGCGGCGCGCGAGCCGTCCATGCCCCGCCCGTCCCCCGGAAGGGCCCCGGATGATCCAGTTCTCCAAGGCGTCGGTCACCTATCCCGGCGGCGTCCAGGCGCTGAAGGACCTC
This sequence comes from Nitriliruptorales bacterium, assembly GCA_038233055.1. Lineage (GTDB taxonomy): Bacteria > Actinomycetota > Nitriliruptoria > Nitriliruptorales > Nitriliruptoraceae > Salsipaludibacter. Next base: position 2,674 of record JBBSMS010000014.1, on the reverse strand, counting down.
GACCTCACCATCGAGCAGGGCGACTTCGTCGTCATCGTGGGGCTGTCCGGCGCGGGCAAGTCGACCTTGATCCGGGCGGTGAACGGGCTGGTCCCTCTCACCAGCGGTTCGCTGACCGTCGACACCGCGGACGGCGACGGCGGGCGTCGCAGCCGCGAGGTCGTCGGACTGTCCGGGGCCGGCCTGCGCGACCTGCGGGCCGAGGTGGGGATGATCTTCCAGGGCTTCAACCTGGTCAAGCGCACCACCGTCCTCAACAACGTGCTGATGGGGCGCCTCCACCGGGTGCCGACCTGGCGCACGCTGGTGGGGAGGTACCCCAAGGACGACGTCGAGATCGCCATGCGTGCGCTCGAACGGGTCGAGATCGTCGAGAAGGCCTACGTGCGCGCCTCCAACCTGTCCGGCGGCCAGCAGCAGCGGGTCGGGATCGCGCGCGCCCTGGCGCAGGAACCCTCGATCATCCTCGCCGACGAACCGGTGGCGTCGCTGGACCCGCCGACCTCCCACGCGGTCATGCGCTACCTCCAGCAGATCAACCGTGAACTCGGCATCACCACGGTCGTCAACCTGCACTTCCTCGACCTCGCCACGCGTTACGCCGACCGGATCATCGGCCTGCGATCGGGCGAGTTGGTCTTCGACGGGCCGGGCTCGGCAGCCGACGACCGGGTGTTCCGCGACATCTACGGCCGCAGCCTGACCGCCGAGGACGTGATGGGCGACGCCGACGAGGATGACGTGCAGGCCGCGGCCGGCCACACACCGGTCGACGGCGGGGCACCCGAGTGAGCACGACCGCCACTCCCGGCACCCGCCGGTCGTCGGGCGCGGCCGGACCGCGACCGGACAAGCCGTCGGTGTCGTCCTTCGCGATCGCCATGGGCCTGGTCGTCGTGGTCTTCACGGCGGTGACGGTGTCGGCCACCGACTTCTCCCTGGCCGGGATCGTGGAGGACCTCGGGCGCCAGAACTCGTCGTTCGCCGGGTTGCTCCACCTCGACTGGTCGCAGGTCACCAACACTCGCGCCCTGAGTGCCTTCGTCGAGACCGTCCAGATGGCCGTCGTCGGGACCATCGTCGGCGGCTTCGCGGCGCTGCCACTGGCCCTGTGGAACAGCCGCGTCGGGGCACCCAACGCCGCCGTGTACGCGGCGGCCAAATCCTTCAACAACGTCGTGCGGGCCATCCCCGACGTCCTGTGGGCGCTGTTGTTCGTGGCCATGGTGGGGATCGGCGTGCTGCCCGGCATCCTGGCCCTGATCTTCTTCTCGATCGCCGTCACGTCCAAGCTGACCAGTGACGTGCTGGACGGCATCGACCAGGGGCCGGTCGAGGCCGCACATGCCACGGGTGCGGGCCACACGGCGATGCTGCGCACGGCCATCGTGCCGCAGGTCCTGCCGTCCTACATCTCCTTCCTGCTCTACAACTTCGAACTGAACCTGCGGGCGTCAGCCGTGCTGGGCCTGGTGGGCGCCGGCGGCATCGGCCAACTGATCGACTTCTACCGCAACGCACGGGCGTGGCGCCAGGTGTGGGGCCTCATCGTGTTGTTCTTCATCATCACGTTCCTGGTCGAGCGGCTGTCGCTGTACTTCCGCAGGAGGTTGGTGTGAGTCGCCCCGACACCGACACCGACACCGACGTCGAGCCGTCGAGGCAGGAGCGCGCCGCCGCCGTGGTGCGACCCGAGCGGGGCATGGAGATCTTCCGCTGGGTCGTGACGGTGGTCGTCGTGGTCCTGCTGGCCTGGGGTCTGACCGCCGACATCCGCTTCAACCGGTTGCTGGGGGCCATCCCCGCATTCGGGCGGATCCTGTGGCTGATGTTCCGCGACCCCGACTGGTCCGCGTTGCCCGGCCTGGTGTCGGCGATGTGGGAATCGATCGCGATCGCGTGGCTCGGCACCGTGTTGGCGACCACCGTCTCCATCCCGATGGCCTTCCTTGCCGCCGAGAACCTCGCCCCTCGACCGATCGTCTTCGTGGTCCGCCAGGTGTTCAACGTGCTGCGCGCGGTCCCGGAACTGATCCTCGCCGTGGCCTTCATCCCGGTGTTCGGGCTGACGGCGCGGACCGGGGTCATGGCCATCGCGGTCGGGTCGGTGGGCACGCTGGGCAAGTTGTGCTACGAGATCATCGAGGGGTTGGACCGCGGGCCGATCGAGGCCACCGACGCCGTCGGTGCCACGGGCATCCAGCGCCTGCGGTGGGGCGTGCTGCCCCAGGTCATGCCTGAACTGGCGTCGTTCGCGATGTACCGGTTCGAGGTCAACATCCGCGCCTCGGCCGTGCTGGGCGTCGTCGGCGCCGGTGGGATCGGCACGCTGCTGAGCCAGTACATCTCCTTCAAGGTGTGGGACCGGGCCGGCATCGCCCTGGTCGTGGTGATCGTCGCGACCATCGCCGTCGACGCCGTGTCCGGTCGCATCCGCCGCCGCATCGTCGCCGGACCCGACGGGACCGTCGACGAGTCCAGCATCGACCCCGACGCCCTCGGTGAAGCCTCGATCATCGTCCACGACCGCGACGGCCGTCCGACCGGCCAGTGACCCTGACCAAACCCCCCTCGCCCGTCACCACCTCCCTGTCCGCCACCTCGCCACGCCCACCACCACCACCACCACCACCACCTGCATTCGAGTGTGCGCATCGGCCCCGAATCCGGGGCC
>JBBSMS010000013.1:0-37838 GCA_038233055.1 Nitriliruptorales bacterium | reverse complement strand
GGTGACGACCTCCAGGCACTGACCACGGAGGGGCTGCTGCGGCCGGGGGGCGTCGGGCCCCGGGGCGGCGGGGACCCCGCCCCGCGGGGGCCGCCGGCGGCGGCGGGCGAGTTGGCGCCCGCCGGGGTGGGGCCGCGGGGCGGGGGCCGCGGGCGCCCCGGGCCCCCCCCCCCCCCGGCCGCAGCAGCCCCTCCGTGGTCAGTGCCTGGAGGTCGTCACCCAGCGGCTCGGGCAGACGCTGGGTCAGCACGAGTTGGATCGCTCCAACGGTCACGGCATGTCGCAGGATCGCGGCGGACAGCTCGTCGGCATGCTGGGCGTCGTCCAGCCAGACCAAGGCGGGGCCGCGTCGATCGACCCGGTGTCGCCAGCGTCGCAGGAACCAGCCGTACACGTCCGCCAGGGACCCGCGGTCCATCGGTGCACCGGTGGCGATCGGGGCGAGCGTGGCGAGGTGCATGCCCGAGGTCCCGTTGCTTGCCAACAGGCGGTCGACCAGTCGGCTCGACAGGGTCGCAGTGGTGAGCGCCTCGAACACCAGCCTCGTCTTGCCGATGCCGGCCGGACCACGAGCCAGGAGGCTCGCGCCGTCATCCAGGAGCCCGACGACGTCGTGGAGGAGGCGGTCGCGCCCCACCAGGGCGGTGTCGCTCGAGGCGTCCCGGAGACCACCCCGTCCGGCCCCGGCGTCGCCATGGGCCGAGTCGAGGCCAGGTCGCGACGTCGTGACGGGCACGGCCGACGACGCGGGCGCATTGCGCAGGATGCTGGCATGCAGCCGCTGGGTGCGTGCGTCGGGATCGGTGCCCAGGTCCCGGCCGAGGCGTCCCCGGCACTGGTCGTAGGTCGACAGGGCGGCACCGGTGTTCCCGGCGCCGGCCTCGGCCCGCATCAGTGCCCGCCACGCGGCTTCCCGCAGCGGTGCAAGGTCGAGCGCCCGGATCGCGTTCCGGCGGGACGCTGACCACCGGCCGTGGCGTCGCTCCGCCTCCGACAGGACCAGGACCACGTCCACGTGCTGGTCCCGGAGCCGGTCCCGGACCCGGTCCACCCATGCGGCGTCGAGCCCGGGCAGGACCGGGAGTGCCAGGACCGCCAGGGCTCGTCGGCCGACCTCACGGGCCGCGTCGACCTCCCCGGCACGCAGGTGCCGTGCCGCCTGTCGAGCGTCGACCACGGCCTCCTCGATGTCGACCTGCAACTCGGGCAGGTCCACGAGGAAGCGACCGGCCCGGTTGACCACGACGTCGTCGGGCAGTCCGACGCCGATGAGCAACCGCCGAAGTCGGCTGACGAGGGTGCGCAGCGCAGATCGCCACGTAGGTGGTGGTCCGGTCGGCCAGACCTCCTCGGCGACCCGGTCGACGGGGACCGGCGCGTCACGCTCCAGCAACAACATCGCCGTGACAAGACGGAGTTGGCGACCTGCGAACGCGGCGTCGGCCACCCGCGTTTCCCCGCGGCGAAGCTCCATTGCCCCAGCGAGCGTCAGCGCCACCTGCATGGCTCATCCCTGCCACCGCGTCCGACCCTAGGCACGATCGGGCAGGGGTGCGCGGATCCCGAGGCCAGGACCGCGGCAGCGGGGCGGGTGGCCGGGTGGGGGCGGACGCGCGTGACCACCCGGTCGGGCGTGGGCGGGGTGCCGGTCGTCAGCAGCTGGCCGTCGCAGACGACACGCCACTCGCCACCAGTGCCGGCGCGGGCCGGCAGCCAGGCCAGCCGTGCGGGGAGTCGGCGCCAGGGCGGATGAGGTCCTGTTCCCCGACACGTCGCCCTCGGCGACCAGCCGGGTCGCCAGTGCATCGGTCGGCCCCCGCGTCGTCGCCCTATGTTCTGGCGCAGGTCGACGACGGAGATGGCGATGACCGACCACCGGGGTGAGGTCCCGTTGCTCGACGCGGCAGGTGCGCGGGCGGGTGACGAGGAGGCCGTCGCAGCCGGGGAGACCTGGGCGGGACTGATGCAGCGTGCAGCCCGCGCGTTGGCCGAGGGCGTCCTGGCCCTCGCGGGGCGCGGGTACGGGCTGCGCGTGGTGCTGGTGGTCGGGAAGGGCAACAACGGGGGCGACGGGTGGATGGCCGCTCCGCTGCTGGCGCGCCGCGGTGCCCACGTGACCGTGCTGTCGACCGCCCCGCTGGACGCCGACCTGTCGGACGAGGCCGCGGCCAGCCGGCACGCGTGGGTGTCGTCGGGTGGCCGCACGGTGGCGTCACCGGCCGATCCTCGGTCCGTGCTCGACGGCGCCGCCGTCGTCGTGGACTGCCTGCTCGGGACCGGCGCGACCGGTGCTCCGCGTGCCGACATGGCCGACGTCGTGGTCGCGATCAACGACGTCCGGGCCCACGGTGCGTCAGTGGTGGCCTGCGACATGCCCACGGGCGTCGACGCCGACACCGGCCGGGTCCACGAACCCGCGGTCCGCGCCGACCTCACCGTGACGTTCGGGGCCCGCAAGCGCGGACTGCTGCTGGCGCCCGGATGCTGGCAGGCCGGCGACGTCGTCGTCGGTGGCCTGGGTCCGAGGTATCCGACCGCGTCCGACTGGCACGCGCTCACCGCCGCCGGAGCCGCCCCCGACCGGTTGGCGCAGGACGCCGACAAGGTGGCCCGTGGCCGTGTGCTGGTGATCGCCGGGTCCGTGGGCAGCGCGGGCGCGGCGATCCTGTGCACCCGGGCCGCGCTGGGCGCCGGTGGGGGGCTGGTCACGCTGGCGACGCCGGCCCACATCCAGCGTGTGGTGGCACCCGTGGTCCCGGCGGCCATGACGGTGCGCCTGTCCCACGCCGGCGAACACGTGTCGGCGGCCGCGGTGGACGACCTGCCGGACCTGGCCGGCTTCGACGTCGTGGTGGTCGGGCCGGGGCTGGGCCCCGTCGACGGCACCCGTGCGGTGGTCGACCACGTCCTGGCCAACGCGAACCGGGTGGTGCTCGACGCCGACGGCATCAACGTCTTCCGCGACGACCCGGACACGCTGGCTGGCCATGGGGGCGACCTGGTGCTGACCCCGCACGAACGCGAGTTGGCGCGACTGGGTGGTGGCGACGACGGTCCGGACGCCTGGGACCACCGCACCGAGCGGGTGCCGACGCTGGCCGCCGACCTCACGGCCACGATCGTGGCGAAGGGTCCCGGGACGATGGTGGTCGCCCCGGACGGGCGCGTGTGGGTCACGCCGCTGGGAGGTCCGGAGTTGGGCACGGGCGGGTCCGGCGACGTCCTCGCGGGGCTGCTGGGGACCGTGGTCGCGCAGGCCGAGGACGTGTCCCGCGCGGTCGCCGCGGGCGTCTGGCGCCATGCCTGGGCTGCGCACCGGATCGCCGCCGAGCGCGGGATCGCGCGCTGTGCCCCGGACGAGTTGGCCGCCTCGCTGCCCGACGCCGACGGCGCGCTGCTTCGCCTCGTCGCCACCCCTGTCGAGTGTGCCGATCAGCCCCACATGCCGGGCTGATCGGCACACTCGATGTCTTCGCGGACCGGCGTCGGGCGGGGTCCGCGACACGCGAGGCGGCTTCGGCGACACTGGGGGACGACCCGAATGACACGACCCGAAGGACACGTGGTGGACGAGTCGGCAACGGCCGTGCGGCCGACCCGGGCCGAGGTCGACCTGGCGGCGATCCGCCACAACGTGGGCGTCGTCGCGGCGGCGGCCGGCGGCACCGACCTGTTGGCCGTGGTCAAGGCCGACGGCTACGGCCACGGCGCGGTCGAGGTGGCCCACGCGGCCCTGGCGGCCGGCGCGTCGTGGCTGGCGGTGGCGCTGGTCGAGGAGGCAGAGGTCCTGCGTGCGGTCGGCATCACGGCGCCGATCCTGCTGCTGAGCGAACCCGTCGGCCAGTCCGGTGCGGGTGCGACCGAGGCGGCCAGACGGGTCGTGGCCGCTGACCTCACGCCCAGCGTGTGCACGATCGCCTTCGCCGACACCCTGCAGGTGATGTCGGACACGCCGGTGCCGGCCCACCTGGTGATCGACACGGGCATGGGCCGGGTCGGCTGTCGCCCCGACGAGGTAGGCGCGCTGTTGGACCATCCGGGGCTCGACGTCACGGGTGCCTGGACCCACCTGGCCCGGGCCGACGAGGACGTCGACACCACCGACCGACAACTGGCCCGCTGGGCCTCGGTCGTGGACGAGGTTCGTGCCCGACGGCCCGACGCGATCGTCCACGCCGCCAACTCGGCGGGGATCCTGCGCCACCCTTCGGCGCGTTTCGACCTCGTGCGCATGGGCATCGTGCTCTACGGGCTGTCCCCGGCGCCCGACCTGCCGGCCACCTCGTTCGGGCTGCGCCAGGCGCTTTCACTCTCGACCGGGGTGTCGTTCACCAAGCGGATCACCGCCGGCACCCGGGTTTCCTACGGCCACATCTGGGCAGCCCCGTCCGACGGGTGGTTGGCGACGTTGCCGCTGGGCTACGCCGACGGGATACCGCGCGTGGCCAGCAACCACATCGAGGTCCTGCTCGACGGACGCCGGTTCCCCCAGGTCGGGCGCGTGACGATGGACCAGGTGCTGGTGTTCACCGGCGAGCACGAGCCGCGGATCGGCGACGAGGTGGTCCTCCTCGGCGCGCAGGCCAACGACTTCGTGTCGGTGGACGAGTGGGCTGCGGCCGCCGGGACCATCTCCTACGAGATCACCTGCCAACTGACCGCTCGCGTCCCGCGTCACCACGTGGGCTGACCACCCGGCGGCGCGCCGGAGATCGAACGGCAGATCCAGGCCGGGCGATGCCGGCTTGCACGTCACGCGCCACTTCCGCACCCAGTACGGCGTCACGCCGGGGGCGTGCTCCCCGACGCGTGACGGGCGTGGCGTTCGGGCACGGTCCGGGCGCGAGCCCGTGGCCGGGTCCACGCGCCGGGCCGGGTCAGCGGTTGGCGCGAGCGTCGGCGACCAGGCGTTGCTTCATGTCGAAGATCCGGTCGGTCAGGGACACGTGGTAGACGTGCGGGTTCACCAGCCGCAGCACACCCGGGTCGAGCCGGGCGATGTCGGCGTCGCGGCGGTCCCGGGCGGCCTCGATGGCGTCGCGCTGGTCGTCCGGGTCGGTCGCCGACACCGCAGCCGAGAACGGTTCCAGCAGGTGTTCCACCTCGCGGATCCGCGTGATCGTGCGGGCCACCCCCGGCGTGGCGTGGTGGTTGACGTGCAGGGGCGCGTTCACCTCCTCGTCGACGTGGGCCATCACGTCCGCGACCGCCTTGCCGCGCTCGCCGTACACCCGCACCACCTGCTTGCGGCCCGGGTTCACCACCTTCGCCGGCGTGTCGGAGACCTTGATCGCCGGCTGCCAGTCGCCGTCCTCCTCGGACTGGATCGCGACCAGCTTGTAGACCCCATCGAGGTTGGGGTCGCCATCGGAGGTGGACATCTTGGTCCCGACCCCGTAGACGAGCCGGCCCATCACCGCGTTCGGGTCGAGCCCGTAGCTGGGGGCCTCGTCGCGGACCTGGTTGCGGATCTGCCAGATCGCCAACTCGTCCAGACCGGACGACAGCACAATGCTGGCGTTGGGGAACCCGGCCTCGTCGAGCATGCTGGACGCGACCACCGACAGGTGCGCGAGGTCGCCCGAGTCCAGCCGGATGCCGACCGGTTCGTGGCCGGCCGCCCGGACCTCCTCGAACACGGTGATCGCGTTGGGCACGCCCACCTGCAACGTGTCGATGGTGTCCACCAGCAACAGGACGTCGTCCGGGTAGGCGTCGGCGTAGGACCGGAAGGCCCCGATCTCGCCCGCCCCCAAGGCCATGTGGACCTGCACCAGTGCGTGGGCATGGGTGCCCTTGGGCGGGAACCCGACCATGTGCGACAGCCCCACGGCCGACGAGAAGTCCGCGCCGCCGACCAGCGCCGCCCGCGACGCCGCGTTCGCGCCCTGGTCGGCCGCGCGCCGCATCCCGAACTCCAGCACCGACCCGCCGCGGGCGGCCTGGCGGACCCGCGAGGCCTTCGTGGCGATCAGGGTCTGGAAGTTGAGCTGGTTCAGGAGCGGGGTCTCGATCACCTGGGCCAGCGCCAGCGGGCCCTCCACGACCGTCATCGGCACGTTGGCGTGCACCACCCGCCCTTCGGGAACGGCCTGGATCGACAACGCGTCGAACCCGCCGACCTCGTCCAGCCAGCCCAGGAACCCCTCGTCGAACACGCGGCGGTCGTCGTCGGTCCGGTGGCTGCGCAGGGCGTCCAGTTCCGTGGCGCCGAACCGGACGGTGCGGGCCCACTCCCCGAACCAGGCGTGGCCGGCTGCGATGCAGTAGCCGGCCTGGTGGCGCCCGTAGTCGGGGTAGCGCCGGAAGAAGTGCTCGAACCGGGCCGGTCGCTCGTGCAGCCCGTCCTTCCAGTACAGCTGTGCCATCGTCAACTGGTACTGGTCGGTGAACAAGGCGCCCTCGGCGAGGGATCGGTCCATCATCGGTCCTGGGTGAGGTGTGTGCGGAACATGCGGGGTCGGCCGCCCGGGTGCGAGCGCGGTCGGCAGTCGTCGTATCGTAGGCCTGTCACCGGGACGGACCCCGGCGGCGGACGCGAGGTGGTCGACATGGCACTGGGACTCGACGACGTGGCCGTGGGGACGTGGACGTCCCCGGCCGGTGACAGCGGGTGCACGGTGGTGCTGCCACCGCCCGGGACCGTCGGGTCGATCGCGATCCGCGGGCAGGCACCCGGCACCCGCGAGGCGGCCGCGCTGGCCCCCGGTGCGACCGTCCAGCACGTGGACGCGGTGGTGCTGTCGGGCGGCTCCGCCTTCGGACTGGCCACGGCCGACGGGGTCATGCAGGCCCTGGAGGCGGCCGGCCGGGGCCATCCCGTGCCCGGCGGGGTCGTCCCGATCGTGGCGGCCGCCATCATCCTCGACGCGGCGGCGGTCGACCCGAACCGACGACCGGACGCCGCGGCCGGTCGCGCCGCCGTCGCCCACGCCACGACCGTGGACCCGCCGGACGGACGGGTCGGCGCCGGCGCCGGTGCCACCGTCGCCAAGGTCGGCGGCATCGGGCACGGTCGACCGGGCGGGCAGGGCATCGCCGTGCTCCGCGACGGCGACCTGGTGGTGTCGGCCGTGGTGGTCAACAACGCCGTCGGCGAGGTCGTGGCCGACGATGGCACCGTGCTGGTGGGCTCCGACGCGCCGGCCGGCTCGTCGCGCTGGCCTGCCGATCCGGCGGCGCTGTTGCGTGGCCTCGACCCCCCGCTGACGGCCACCCCCGACGCCCGACACAACACCGTCGTCGGCTGCGTGGTCACCAATGCCGACCTCGACAAGGCCCAGGTGCATCGCCTGGCAGACCTGGGCCACGACGGACTTGCCCACGCCGTCCGCCCGGCCCACACCTCGCTGGACGGTGACGCGCTGTTCGGACTGGCCACCGGGACCGTCTCGGCCACCCTCGACCGGGTCGCGCAACTGGCGGTCGAGGCCGTGGCCACGGCCGCCCGGCGGGGCCCGATGGCCGCGGACGGCCGATGACGGCATCGCCTACCGTGTGTCGACGGGCCGGGTTGCACCCGGACCACCGGAAGTCGACTGCGGGTCAGGTCACGCGCCGTCGGGTCGCCACGGGTGCGCGGGCGTTGCACCCCGACCCGGCCCACCCATCGACGAGGCTCCCCATGACCAGCCGCATCCTGCGGTTGCGCACCACGACGGCCGACGCCACGCGTCGGCTGGGGCAGGTGCTCGCGCCGCTGGTCGTCGCGGGCGACGTCATCGCGCTGACCGGCGAGTTGGGTGCCGGCAAGACCTGCTTCGTGCAGGGCCTGGCAGCCGGCCTGGACGTGGGCGTCCCGGTCACCTCGCCGACGTTCATGCTCCAGCGGACCTATCCCGGTCGCGTGTGCGTGGTCCACCTCGACGTCTACCGGCTCGACCGGCTGCAGGACGTGATGGACCTGGGGGACGAGGCGCTCGCGCCCGACGTCGTGACCGTCATCGAGTGGGGCGACACGATCGTGTCGCTGCTTCCCGATGACCGCCTCGATCTCGAGCTTCGCCACGCCGACGACCCGGCCGACGACGAGCGGGCCCCGGGGGACCCGGTCCCGGACCCGACCGAGGACTACGCCCGGGTGGTGGTGGCGACCGCCCACGGGGCCTGGGTCCCGCGACTGGCCGACCTCGTCGTCCCGGACGAGTTCGTCCCCCACGACGAGTCGGGCGACGATCACCGTTCCGGCGACGGCCCGGTCGCGGCGGGGGGCTGAAACGATGCTGCTGCTCGCGGTGGAGACCTCCACGCTCTCGTCCTCGGTCGCCCTCGTCGACCGCGACGGGGCGGTCGCCACGGCGACGCTGTCGGTGCCGCGCCGGCACGGCGAGTACGTCGGTCCGGCGGTCGCGTTCTGCCTCGACCAGGCCGGGCGCTCCGTCGCCGACCTGACCGGGGTGGCCGTCGGTGTCGGCCCGGGGCTCTACACCGGCCTGCGAGTCGGGATGGCGTTCGCCCAGGCGCTGGCCCAGGCCCGGCGGCTGCCGGTCGTGGGGCTGTCCGGCCTGGACGTGATGGCGTTCTCGGCCCGCCACGCCGGTCCCAACATCCATGCCGCCATCGATGCACGCCGCCAACAGGTGTTCTGGGGGCGATACCGGCGGGTGCCCGGCGGCGTCCAGCGGGACGGGGACCTGGAACTGGGCTCGACCGACGACCTGGCCGCCGACCTGATGGCGCGCACGGACGCGAGCGTGTTGATCAGTGCCGGCCTGTGGGGCCACGCACCGGCACTCGACGACGCCGGCATCGACCTGTCGGCCCACATCGATCGGGCCCCGTTGGCGGTGGACCTCGGCATGCTGGCGCTGCCACGGTTCCTGCGCGAGGAGACCCAGCGTCCCGGGGAGTTGCAGCCGGTCTACCTGCGCCGGGCCGACGCGACGATCGGGTGGCAGACCCGTGGGCGGCTGCAGGGCGGGGCGGCGTCGTGACGATCGTGCTGCGACCGGCCCAGCCGGACCACCACGACGCGATCGTGGCCCTGCCCGGTCTGGCCGGGTCGACCCGCCGGCTGCTGGCGGCCGACCTGGCGGGTGCCCTGCCGCGTCAGGCCGTCGTCGCCGTGGACGAGGCGGGCCTGGTGGTCGGGTTCGCGATGTCCACCCGCCAGCCCGACGAGGTCCACCTGCTCGACCTCGCGGTCGCGCCGTCCGCCCGTCGTGTCGGGATCGCCACCCGGCTGGTCGCGCTGCTGTCGAGCCTGGCCCACACGGACGGGGCAACCGCGATGACCCTGGAAGTCCGGGTGTCGAACACGGCCGCGCGCGGCCTCTACCGCGCGCTGGGCTTCGACGACCGCGGGACCCGTCCGGGCTACTACCGGGACGGAGAGGACGCCCGGATCCTGTGGCACGTCGACCTGCACGACCTGGCCGCACGCGCCGGGGCCGGCGCCGCGGGACCCGTCGGCGCAGCGGCCGGCAGCGGTCGCGACGCCCACAACGATGGGGGAGACCGGTCCGGCCACCGGACCACCGCGATGCGGGGAGGACGCTAGATGCTGGTGCTCGGGATCGAGACGTCGTGCGACGAGACCGCGGTCGGGATCGTGGAGGACCGCTTCACCGTGCGGTCCAACGTCGTCGCGTCGCAGGTCGACCTCCATGCCCCGTTCGGTGGCGTCGTCCCGGAGCTGGCCGCGCGGGCGCACCTCCAGTTGCTCCAGCCCACGATCGAGCGCTCGCTGGTCGAGGCCGGCTGTCGGCTGGACGACGTCGACGCGATCGCGGTGACCCACGGGCCCGGACTGGCCGGCGCCCTGCTGGTCGGGGTGGCCGCGGCGAAGGGCCTGGCACTGGGCAGCGACCTGCCACTGGTGGGGGTCAACCACCTCCGCGCACACGTCGAGGCGGCCCAGTTGGAGTTCGGGGAACTGGAACCGCCGGTGGTGGCGCTGGTGATCTCGGGCGGCCACACCTCGCTGGTGGTCCTGGAGGAACCGGTCGCCGACGGGTCCCGCCCCGGCTTCCGCCAACTGGGCGCGACCATCGACGACGCGGCCGGCGAGGCGTTCGACAAGATCGCCCGATTCCTGGGCCTGGGCTACCCCGGGGGCCCGGAGATCGACCGGATCGCGCGCGACGGTGACCCGACCGCGCACGACTTCCCCCGGCCACTGGCACGCGACGGCACCTACAACTTCTCGTTGTCCGGGCTCAAGACCGCCGTCATCCGCGAACTCCGTCGGCTGGAGGCCGCGGAGGTGCCGGTCGACATCGCCGACGTGGCGGCCTCGTTCCAGGAAGCGATCGTGGACGTGCAGGTCGACAAGGCCGTCCGCGCCGCCACCGAGCACGGCATCGACACGGTGGTGCTGGCCGGCGGCGTGGCGGCGAATTCGCGTCTGCGTTCCCGCATGGCCGACGCGATGGAGCAGACCGGTGGCCGGGTCCTGGTGCCCCATGTGCAGTTGTGCACCGACAACGGCGCCATGGTCGCGGCGGCCGGCGCGAACCTGTTGGCGGCGGGCGAGGTGTCCGACCTGGCACTGGCCGCCGATCCGAACCTGGCCCTGGCCGATCCCGAGCGCACGGGTGGGGTCCCGTGACCACGTGGCGACGTCCCACGCCGGCCGAGATCCCCGAGTGGGCCGAGCGCCTGCTGGCCCATCCCGACCCCGGCCTGGGTCCCGCTCGCCACATGTTCGCGCTCGCCTGCCTCGAGGGCATGGGCGCCGAGGTGGCGCGAGTCGTCCTGGACGGCGACCGTTGGGCCTTGTGCATCGTCCATCCGGGCTCCACCCTGGTCCCGACCGGTGACGGTGACCTGATCACGGAGGTGGGACCGCCGACGCGACGCTGGCGGCTCCTGATCGGCGACGTCCGGGCCGCCCTGCCGCTGCTGGCCGACGACGTGGTCCCGCCCGACGTGCTGGTGCACCACCAACGCTTCATGCTGCTGGACCGGTCGCGCCTGCCGTCGGACGCGGACCTGCCCGACCCGGGCCTGCGCCGGGCCGAGGCCAGAGACGTCGACGACGTCACGCGACTGGCGATCCGCCTGCACACCGACGACCAGTTCGGGGACCGGGTCACGCGCGCCGGTCGTCGCGGATACCGGCGACGGGTGACGGCCAACATCGAACGCGGCCTGACGTGGGTCAGTGGGCCCGTGGGCTCGCCCGTGGCCAAGCTCGACCGCTCGGTGTCCTCCAGGCGCTGGGGGGTCCAGTTGGCGGGCATCGTCGTGGACCCGGACCATCGCAGCCGCCGCCTGGGGCGGGCCCTCGTGGCGGCGGCCGCGCGCGACGCGCTGGTGGCCAGCCCGCGCAGCCCGGTGTCGCTGCACGTGCGGGCCGCCAACTCCGCCGCGATCCGCGCCTACGAGGCCGCCGGGTTCGTCGACACGGAGGAGTGGCGACTGGCGGTGCGCCCATGAGGTGGTTCCGGCGTCGGCCCGAGCCCGCCCTGCCCACCTTCCTGGTCATCGGGGCGATGAAGTGCGGCACCTCCAGCCTGCACCGCTACCTCGACAGCCATCCCGAGATCGCGATGTCGACGGTCAAGGAGACCGACTGGTTCCTGCCGGACACCGCCGAGGACGACCCCGAGCACGACCTCGACTGGTACCTGTCGTTGTTCGACGGCCGTCGACCCGTGCGGGGCGAGACCTCCCCGAACTACGCCAAGCGCCACCTGTTCGCCGACGTCCCGGCCCGGGCCCACGACCTGGTGCCCGGGGCACGACTCGTCTACGTCGTGCGGGATCCCGTCGCGCGGGCCCGCTCGCACTTCCTCCACGCGGTCGCCAGCGAGCGGCGATCGCTGGACGACGTCGAGAAGTTGCTGGGACCGGGCGAGGACGGCACCCACGTGCTGGACACCAGCCGGTACCACTTCCAACTCCTGGCCTGGTTGTCGTCGTGGTCGCTCGACGACGTGCTGGTGGTGGCGGCCGAGGACCTGTGGGCCGACCGCCGGGCCACCCTGGCCGAGGTGTTCCGGTTCCTGGGGGTCGACGACGGCCACGACAGCAGCGACTTCGACGAGGTCGTGCACGTCACGGCCGACAAGTTCGACGAGGACGCGGCTCCCCGGTTGGCGTTGTCGGACGACCTTGTGGCGCGGATGGCCGACTACCTGGCCGCGGACGCCGAGGCACTTCGGACCCTGACCGGACGCCCCTTCTCGTCGTGGTCGGTGTGATGGCCGACGAGGGGCCCGGCGCGGCCGGCGCGGCGACGGCCGAACGACACAAGCGGGTGACGGTGGTCGTGCCGTTCCGGGACGCCGCCGGTCTGGTGCCGGGCCTGGTCGCGGCCCTGGCGGCCCAACGCGAGGTCGCCACCACGGACGTGGAGGTCGTGGCGGTGGACAACGGGAGCGCGGACGATGGGGCCGCAGTCATGGCGGCCGCGCTGTCGTCGGCGGGCCTGGACGGCCGGGTTCTGCACCGCGACGACATCGCGTCGTCCTATGCCGCCCGCAACACCGGGGTCGAGGCCGCGCGCGGCGCCGTGCTGGCCTTCACCGACGCCGACTGTCGGCCCGCGCCCACCTGGCTCGCCGCCATCCTGGCCCACCTCGAGGCCCCGGGCCACGCCCGCGACGTCGTGGCCGGCGCCGTGGATCTCCAGGTCGTGGACCCGGGCAACGTGTGGGAGTTGTACGACCACGCCGTCCACCTCGACAACGAGGTGATGGCCGGGTCCGGTCGCGTGGCGACCGCGAACATGGCCGTCCGACGCGCGGTCTTCACCGAGGTGGGCCCGTTCGTGGAACTGTCGTCGGGGGCAGACCACCTGTGGTCGCGGCGCGCCCGGGACCACGGCTGCCGGGTCGTGTTCATCGACGGGGTCCGGGTGTCGCACCCGACCCGCCGTTCGCGTGCGGCACTGGTGGCCAAGATGGTCCGGACCTCGCGGGGCCAGGGCGAGGCCGCCGCCCACGACCCGTCCCTGCGGGTCGGCAACAGCCTCCGCGCACTGGCTCGTCCGCTGCTGGTCGGTCGTCACCTGCGCGTGGCACGGACCCCGGTCGCGGTGGGCGGTCCGGGCCTGCGGGTGCGCCTGTTCGGGGCCGCAGTTGGCCTGCGGATCCGCCAGATCCCGGCGTTCGTGGCCGGTTGGCGGGCATCCCGGGAGCCATGACGCCGCATGCGCGTCCGAGACGAGAAAACCTGCGTCGACATCACGCAGGTCACCCCCCGTCGACCGGCCCGCCGATTGCACTCGACCGACACGAGTGCTAACGTGATTGGCAGTCGAGGTCGGCGAGTGCCAACGCCGCTGCGGCCCGTTCGAGGACCGACCCGGACACGCAGTCGCCGACCCAACCAGGACCACCTCGCGTGGTCTGCACCTTCCCAACCAACAACCACACCCGTGGGGCGCTGCCGTGCGCTGCGGGACGATCGAAACAGGAGGCCACGATGGCAGACGTCAAGGTTCGTCCACTGGAGGACCGGGTGCTCGTCACCGTCAACGACGCCGAGCAGACCACCTCGTCCGGGCTCGTGATCCCGGACACCGCGAAGGAGAAGCCGCAGCAGGGCACCGTCGTCGCCGTCGGCGACGGCAAGTTCTCCGAGACCACCGGCGAGCGCATCGCCGTCGACGTCTCGGCCGGTGACACCGTGCTGTTCAGCAAGTACGGCGGCACCGAGGTCAAGTACGAGGGCACGGAGTACCTGCTCCTGTCGTCGCGCGACATCCTCGCCATCATCGGCTGACGACCCGGTCGCCGTCGGGGCCAGGATCGGCCCGTCCCCACCGGGGACACCGATCGCCGCGTCCCGCCCGGACACCACGTCGTCCACATCCATCATCTGACCACCATCCCTCAACCAGGAGGAACGCACCATGGCGAAGATCCTCAGTTTCAGTGAAGACGCCCGCCGGCGTCTCGAGACCGGCGTCAACAAGCTCGCCGACGCGGTCAAGGTGACGCTCGGCCCCAAGGGCCGCAACGTCGTCATCGACAAGAAGTGGGGCGCACCCACCATCACCAAGGACGGTGTCACCGTCGCTCGCGAGATCGAGCTCGAGGACCCCTACGAGAACATGGGCGCCCAGCTGGCCAAGGAAGTCGCGACCAAGACCAACGACGTCGCGGGTGACGGCACCACCACCGCCACCGTCCTGGCCCAGGCCATCGTCCACGAAGGCCTGCGCAACGTCGCGGCCGGCGCCAACCCGATGTTGCTCAAGCGTGGCATCGACGCGGCCGTCGAGAAGATCGTCGCGGAGATCGCCACCCAGGCTCGCGAGATCGAGACCCAGGACGAGATCGCCCAGATCGCGTCCATCTCGGCCAACAACGACATGACGATCGGCAAGGTCATCGCCGACGCCATGGAGAAGGTCGGCAAGGACGGCGTCATCACCGTCGAGGACTCCCACACCTTTGGGATGGACCTGGACTTCGTCGAGGGCATGCAGTTCGACAAGGGCTACCTGTCGGCCTACATGGTCACCGACACCGACCGGATGGAAGCGGTCTTCGAGGACCCCTACATCCTGATCGTCAACGGCAAGGTCAGCTCCGTCCAGGACCTGCTGCCGGTGCTCGAGAAGGTCATGCAGTCCGGCAAGCAGCTGGTCATCGTGGCCGAGGACGTCGAGGGCGAGGCCCTGGCGACCCTGGTCGTGAACAAGATCCGTGGCACCTTCCAGTCGGTGGCCGTCAAGGCCCCGGGCTTCGGTGAGCGCCGCAAGGCCATGCTCGCCGACATCGCCACCCTCACGGGCGGCACCGTGATCTCCGAAGAGGTCGGCCTGAAGCTGGAGAACGCCACCGTGGACCTGCTGGGCCACGCCCGCAAGGTCGTCATCACCAAGGACGACACCACCATCGTCGATGGTGGTGGGTCCGAGGACGACATCGCGGGTCGGATCTCCCAGATCAAGACCGAGATCGAGAACACCGACTCCGACTGGGACCGCGAGAAGCTCCAGGAGCGCCTCGCGAAGCTCTCCGGTGGTGTCGCCGTCGTCAAGGTCGGCGCCGCGACCGAGACCGAGCTCAAGGAGGTCAAGCACCGCATCGAGGATGCGCTGAGCGCGACCCGTGCGGCGGTCGAGGAGGGTGTGATCGCCGGTGGCGGCACGGCCCTGCTGCAGACCGCCAGCGTGCTCGACGACCTGGTCAACGGCGATGGCGACGAGGCCACTGGTGCCAAGATCGTCCGTGGCGCCCTGAGGGCCCCGCTGTTCTGGATCGCGCAGAACGCGGGCCACGAAGGCTCCGTCGTCGTCGAGAAGGTCAAGGGACTGCCCGCGGGTGAGGGGCTCAACGCCCTGTCCGGCGAGTACGTCAACCTGGTCGACGACGGTATCATCGACCCGGCCAAGGTGACCCGGTCGGCGCTGCAGAACGCCGCGTCCATCGCGGGCCTGCTGCTGACCACCGAGGCGCTGATCGCCGACAAGCCCGAGCCGGATTCCGGCGAGGGCGACCACGGCCACGGCATGGACGGCATGGGTGGCATGGGCGGCATGATGTGACCCATGGTGGTTGTGGGGGCCGGCCCCGCGCCGGCCGCTGACCCACCACCACGTCGAGGGCCCCGAATCTGCGGGGCCCTCGACGCATGTCCGGGGTTGTCTCTGCGGGTGGTGCGCGTTCCGGGGCGGCGCGCGCGTCGGCTCAGGCGGCGTCGTCGAGGCGGGCGGCGACGTCCGGGCCCAGCTGGCGACGGACCGTCCGGCGCTGCACCCCCACGACCGGTCCGTCGAGGCTGGCCGGGACCGGGTGGTGCTTGAACCCGGCGGCGGGCACGACGCGGACGTCATGGTTGAGTTCCAGCAGCGCCCGCAGCCAGTTCGTGCCGGACCGGAACGGTCCGACCAGGTTGAGCTCCATGGCACCTCCTCCCGGGATCCGCATGGTGCCGTGTCCGGCCGTGCGGCGTCACCGGTCCGGCTGTTCGGACGTTCCTGCCTCCCCGGATCGGCAGACCGTCGTGGATATGCTCGGGCGCATGCACAATCCATCACGCTTCCGTGTCGCCGGGTCCCGATCAGCGGGCCCGAGCGGGTGCCCCCGATCCCCCTCCGGCAGGTCCACATGAGCATGTCCGACCAGGTTCACCAGCCCCAGGATCCGGCCATGTCCTGGCAGGACCAACTCCTGGACGTGCTGCGCGCGAGGGAACGGACGTGGTTCGTCGCCGCGATCGTGCTGATCCTGTTGGGAGCGCTGCTTGCGCTGCTCGCGCCCGGGACGTTGCCACCCACGCCGCTGGTCGGGTTGGCCGTTGGTGCTGCCGGGGTCCTGCTGGCCACGGCGGTCGTGATCGGGCTCGACGTGTCCGACGTCATCGTCCGGGGACCACGCCACGTGGAGATCGCCGGCGGCCGGGTGGCGGGCACGATCTCGCGCTCGACCGCCGACATCGACGCCCTCGTCGGGCTGATCGACGCCCATGACCGCGAGGGCAAGGTCCGGGTGGCCCTGACCCCGGCCTCGCGCAGTGCGGGCGTGCCCGGGTCGCGGGCCAACATCGTCGCCGCAGAACTGGCCGGTCGCGGCGCCAAGGTCTTGGTGACCGACCTGACTCGTGGGGGCACCCCGGCGGTCGGGCTCTCCGACGTGATCGCGGGGGAGCGCACCCTGGGGGAGGCCGTGCGCTTCGACGACGAGCTCTACCTCGCCCACCTCGCGGTGGGATCCGAGCCGGAACTGGCCCTGGAGGGCTTCGCGAGCTGGGCACGTGGCCTGCCCCCGGACCTGGACGTGCTGGTCGCGGCGCTCCCGCCCCTGTCCGAGCCCGGCGTGCTCCAAGCAGTCGCGGGGGTCGAACTCGTGTTGCTGCTGGTCGAGGTCGACCGCACCGAACGGGTCGACCTGGTCGCGTCGCTGGATGCCATCGACGCCGCCGAGGTCCCGGCCGAACTGGTGCTGGTGGACGACACCGGCGCCCCAATGCCGACGACCGGCTCGGGCAGTGTCGAGGTGCTGTCCACGCCCGGCTCGACCCCGCGCCAGCGCGATCCGGACGGCTTCGACCTGCGGGCGCACGACGCCGAGCCGACCGTCGTGGATCCCGCCACCGCGTCCGGAGAGGACGCCGGCACCGCTGATGCCGACGATCCCGACGGGTTGGACCAGGCCGCGTCGACGGCGCGGACGGGCCCGGCCGATGCCGACGAGCCCGGTCACCCGGACGACGAGGTCCTGCCCAAGGACGACGCGGACCTGCGCACGACCGCGCCCGGCGCTACCGCCCCGGCGGGGACTGCCGCCCTCAATCCGGACGACTTCGAGGACGACGACGGACCGGTGACGACCCCGGGTGGTGGCCACGTGCGCACCATCCATCGGCGTCCGCCGGCTGGTGACGACACGGTGGCCATGCCGCCGGTCGGCCGGGACGAGCCCGTGGCGGGCGTGGCCGGGGCCGGCGAGGACCTGGCGGCCGACCCTGGGCCCACCGAGCGTCTGTCCCCGGGAGACGCTCGCCAGCCCACCATGGTGGATCCGCACGACCGCGGTCCGGTCGAGGCCGACGTGCCCGTCCTCCCCGACGACGACCTGGCCGACGACGGCGACGACGCGCCACCGTCGTGGCCGGACGGCGCCGACGCCGACGACGCCACGACGCACGTTGACGCGGGTGACCGTGACACGCATGCGGGCGTGGTGACCGGCGCGCCCCACGACGCCCACGACCACGAGACCCATGCTGTCGACGTCCACGACCATGACACGCACGACCATGACACGAACGATCACGACACGCACGACCATGACACGAATGACCATGACACGCACGACCATGATACGAACGATCACGACACGCACGACCCGGCCGAGGCGGACGACGAGGATCCGATCGACGTGGTGGCGCGCGAACAGGCCCGGCTGTCGGCCTCGCTCCAGCAGTTGGCCCAGGACGTGTGGCAACGAGGCGACGGGGCGTGACCCGACGGGTCCTGGCGGCGTTGGCCGCCGTGGCGTTCCTGGTGGGCGCCTGTGGCGGCGACGACCGAGCGGTGGCGTGGCGTGACCTCGACCTCCGCCTGCCGACGGGCTGGACGATCGTCAACGACCAGGCCGGCGCGCTCTACGTCGCCAACGGCGCGCCCGGCGAGGAGCCGGGGGAGCCGGGTGATCTCGAGGTCGGCGTCCAGTTGAACACCGACCCGGCGTCGTCCGGGGACTGGCGAACCCTCGTCGAGGACCAGGGCTGGACCCTCGAACGGGACGAGTCGATCACCGTCGACGACCTGCCGGCCACCCTGCTCGAATTCTCCTCCGACGGTTCGGACGGGCGGCCGCCGACCAGGGAGCAGGTGGTGGTCGTGCCGTCGCGCGACCTGGTGATCCTGTCGCAGGCCGTCACCGTCCAGGGCCAGGAGGACGGCCCGGAGGTCTTCGACGAGCACGTGGAGGACTTCACGGCCCTGCGCGAGTCGATCTCGTTCGGCGCGCCGGAGGACTTCGGCAACTGAGCCAGCCGAGGCAGTGACCCGTTGTCAGCCGCCGGTGGAACGTGTCTTGCCCCCGTCGGGGTCGGCCTCGTAGTGGGCCACCACGGTCTCCGGGTCGCCGACCTCCAGCACCTGGCCTCCCGCCAGCCACATCACCCGGTCCGACAGGTCCATGATGCTGCCCATGCTGTGGGACACCAGCACGATCGTGCGGCCCTCGCCCAGCAACTGCTTCATCCGCTGCGAGGCCTTGTCCTTGAAGTTGGCGTCGCCCGCGGACAGCGCCTCGTCGATCAGGAGGATGTCAGGGTCCAACGACGTCGACACGGCGAAGGCCAATCGACCCCGCATGCCCGACGAGTAGGTCCGCAACGGCATGTCGATGAAGTCGCGCACCCCGGAGAAGTCGATGATGGCCTCCTCGCGATCGAGGATGCTCTGGCGCGTGAGCCCGGCCGCGAGTCCACCGACCAGGATGTTCTCGCGGCCCGTGAGCTTGGCGTTGAACCCCACGCCCAGCGCCAACAGGGTCGAGACCTGTCCGGCCACCTCGACCCGGCCCTCGCTGGGGGGCAGGATCCCGGCGATCCCGCGCAGCATGGTGGACTTGCCGGCGCCGTTGTGGCCGATCACGCCCAGCACCTCGCCGCGGCGGACGTCGAAGTCCACGCCCTGGACCGCTCGCACGAGCCGGATGTTGTCCCGGTCGCCACGACGGCCGAGGCGCGACACGCGCCCGCGCAGCGTCTGCTTCTTGTCGACCACGCTGCGGTAGGTGATGTGGAGGTTGTTGACCCGGATCGCGACATCGCCGTCGGGGTACCGCACGGGGTAGGTGGGCGCGTCCGGTCGGTCGTCCCCGGACACCGGCGGGCCGTCGACCGCGGGGTCGACATCGTCCTGCGCCGTCGTGGGCGTGGTGGTGTGGTCGAGGTCAGACACGGAAGGCGAACTCCCGCTCGCGGGTCAGGAAGAACCAGCCGCCGATGGCGAGCGCGGCGACGGCCCAGGCGATCGCCATCCCGACGTCGAACGCCGCGGGCAGGCGACCGTCGACCAGCGCGTGCCAGATCTGGAGGTAGGACACGAGCGGGTTGACGTAGACCACTTTCTCGGCCAGGGCCACGGTCGCCGCCGGCGCCTCTTCGATGGTGTGGACGCGGGACCCGGTCAGGAAGCTCACCACGAGCAGCACGACCTCGTCGTAGGTCAGGATCACGGGCGACAGGTACAGCCAGATGCGCAGCGTGTAGGGCAGGAAGGACGTCGTGTCGCGGAAGTACACCGTCACGGTCGCCGACAACAACGACAACCCGAACGCGAACACCGACAACGGGACCAGGAACAGGGGCAGGAGCAGCATGGTGGGTTGCAGGTCACGCCCGCCGGCGAAGTGGAACCCGAGGTACACGACGAAGGTCGGGATGTAGTTGTAGGTCGCGGCGAAGGTGGTCGACAACGGCAGGATCGCGCGGGGGAAGGCCGAGTTCAGCAGCAGCGTCCCGCCCGCCACGACCGAGTTCGCCCCGGTCCCCATCGCGTTGCGGAAGTAGTAGTAGAGAAACAGGCCGCCCATCAGGTAGGACAGGTAGTCCGGTGGGGCGGTGCCGCCGCGCAGCACCATCACCACGAAGAAGTACACCAGGCCAAGCAGCAGCGGGTTCAGGACCTGCCACAGTTGCCCGAAGACCGTGTCGGTGTGCTCGGCCTTGAGGTTGCTGCGAGCGAGATGCATGACGAAGCGGCGGCGTGACCAGATGTCCCGGCCGTAGGCGCCCAGCGGGGGGAGGCGCCCCGTGTGGGCGTCGAACACCGTCACCTCGCGACCGGCACCACCAATGGTGGCAGGGCTGACGGGCATGCGAACGGCCTCGGGGATCGACAGTGGACGTCGAGAGTGTATCCGTGGGCCTCCCGGCCCCCGGGGAGGCCGGACTGGCCGTTGGTGGCCGTCCGGCGGACTGCCTGCTGCGGCCCGGCCGACGCCGACCGGACCACTGGTACGGTCCCGACCGATCCCGGGCAGGACCCGGCGGTGGGGAGAGGTTCAACATGCGGACACCCGTGACCGGTCGGTCGCCGCGCCGCCGATGACCGGCTCGTCCGCGCGCTCGGTACTGGGGCTGTCCGCCTCGACCTCCGACGGTGTGCCGGTGCTGTTCATGTCCTCCAACGGCGTGGGCATGGGGCACCTCACCCGCCTGCTGGCGATCGCGTTGCGCACCGAACCCGCCGTGCGGCCCGTGTTTCTGTCACTGTCACGCGCGGCTGGCGTGGTCGACCGCTTCGGACTGCCATGGGAGCACGTGTCCTCCAACGCCGTGCTCGGCGACACCGCCGTTTGGGACGTGGTCCTGCGTGACCACGTCGTCCAGACCATCGATCGCTGGGGCGTGCGTGCGGTCGTGTTCGACGGCGTGGCGCCCTACCGCGGGTTGCGGGCGGCACTGGACCGTCGTCCCGACGTGAAGCGCGCGTGGGTGCGGCGGGGCCTGTGGCTGCCCGGGCGCCTGCGCGAACTGGGGATCGCCGACTGGTTCGACACGGTGATCGTGCCGGGCGAGATCGGCCCCGACGACGACCCGCCCGACGCCCCCACGGTCGTGGACCCGGTGACGCTCGTCGACCGCTCGCAGGTGGCGGACCGGGCCTTGGCGCGGCGCGAACTCGGGCTGCCGGCCGATGCCCACATCGTGCTGGTGGCACTGGGATCGGGCGCCCTGACGGACGTGGCGACGCCGTTCCGGGCGGTGATGGACGTGGTGGCCGACCGGCACTGGGTGGTGGCTCGACCGCGCTCGCCGCTGCCGGGCGACCTCGTCCCGCCCGGGTTGGACGTGCACACCTTCGAGGCCTACCCCATGGCCCGCCTGTTCTCGGCCTTCGACGCCGCCATCGCCGCCTCGGGCTACAACTCGTTCCACGAACTGGTGGTCGGGGGTGTGCCGTCGCTGTTCGTGCCGCAGGCCCGCGAGACCGACGACCAGGAGCGGCGCGCGGCGCACGCGGCGGCGGCAGGGGTCGGGCTGGTGGCGCCCGAACTGGCGGACCTGCCCGACCGGGTGTCGGCCTTGTTGTCCGACGATGTCCGCGCGTCGTTGCGCGCCCACCTGGACGACCACGGGGTGCGCAACGGGGCCGATGAGGCCGCCGCTGCCGTCCGAGAACTGGTCGGGGCATGAGGTACCGCCGACTGCGACGCCTGCTCGGCCCACTGGAGCCGTCGGTCCGTAAGGGCTACCACTGGGTCCGGGGCCGGATCGCGCGTTGGCGCCGGTCGGCGCTGGTGGTGGTGGCGCTGGACGGTGACCACGACGGCCCGGCCGAGGCGCTGGTCGCGGACCTCGACGACCGGATCGGCGTGTGGGTGTGCTGCCGCGACGACGTCGCGCCCCTGGGGTCGGTGGGCTGGTTCGTCGTGCGACTGGAGCCCGCGTCCGTGCAGCGCGAGGAGGATCGGCAGGCCGAGGTCGCAGCGGTGGTGGCCAGTTGGCGCCGCGCCTGTCGCGACGTCGTCGTCCGCGACCTTCGCGACGATCCCGCCTGACCGCGCCGCCCCCCGACCCTGGTGAGTGAATCCAGCCGGATGTGGCCGAACCCACCCACTGTCGCCGGGCCGGCAAGCGTTGCCGGTTGGGCGTGGTTCCGGCCGGATGTTGCCGATCGCACGCCCGGTCGCACCCACCGCAAGGCGGGTGGGCGTGGTTCCGGCCGGATGTTGCCGATCGCACGCCCGGTCGCACCACCAAGCCGAGTGGGAGTGGTTGCGGCCGGATGTTGCCGATCGCACGCACGGCGGTGGACGCCGGGCGTGGGTCAGGGTGTCGGGGGGTCGGGAGGCTCGGCGCCGCCGGTCAGGAAGCCGGCGCCCCAGGCGTGGTGCATCACGGCGAAGGCCAGCGGCAACCGGGCGGTGGTGGCGAGGTCGAGGTCCTGGCGGACGGCCTCGATGGCAGACGCGGCGACCGTGGCGGCGAGGTAGCCCAGCGGGACCGCCGCGGCACCTCGCCAGCGGGTGGCCAGCGCGAGCCCGGTGAGGTTGGCGACGACCGCCACGGGTGGCACGACCTGGCGCCAGCGCAGGCTGCCCGGGTGGCGGCGTGCCACGACCCGCTTCCACTGGCCGTACTGGCGGTACTGGCTCGCGAGTTCCCGGGCACTGCGGCGCGGGCGGTAGACGACCTCGAGCGTGGGGTCGAACCAGACGAGCCAGCCCGCGTCGCGGAGCCGGATGTTGAGTTCGTAGTCCTGGTTGCGCACCAGGGACTCGTCGAAGCCACCCACCTCCTCGAGCGCCTCGCGTCGGAACACGCCCAGGTAGACGGTGTCGATCGGTCCGGGTTCCCCGCCGTAGTGGAACCGAGCGTCCCCGGTGCCGTAGCGCGAACCCATCGCGGCCGCGACAGCGCGCTGGAACGGAGTGGTGCCGACGGCTCGCTGCACGCCACCGACGTTGCCGGCCCCGGTCGTCCCCAGCACCTCCACCGCGTGTCGCAGGTAGCCGTCGCCCAGTTCGGCGTGGGCGTCGACCCGTGCCACGACCGCTCCGGTGGCGGCCCCGATCGCCCGGTTGAGGCCCATCGGGGTGGTGCCGGTGGGGTTGTCCACCACCCGGACGCGCGGGTCCCGCGCGGCGATTCGGGCCGCCACGCCCGCCGTGTCGTCCGACGACGGGCCTACGGCCACGACGACGTCGAGGGGGTGGGGGTAGTCCTGGGCGAGGATCGCGGTGAGTGCGTCCGGCAGGTGATCGGCTTCGTCCACGGCGGGCACGACCACCGACAGGGTGGGCCAGCGGTCGGACGGTGACGCGGCAGCGTCCATGGCGCGTCCTCCCCGGGTCGTCGATGCGCGGACGTGGTCGGGGCAGGGTGCCACGTGTGGGCAGGTCCCGTCGCCCTCGGCCTGCCAGCACAACGGGGGTCGATGCGGGCACCAACCGTGCCGTGCGTGGCGCGAGTGGTCGCTCGACGCCTGATCGCCGCGGCGCACGGCTGCGGGCACCTGCGGGGTGATGGACGTATGGTTGCATCGGCGCTGACACCCCCGAGGGGAACCGCTGTGGCCTCACCATCGCCGTCGGGTCGGTCCCACCCCGACACTCCGGTCGCGGTCGACACGACCGGACGCTCGCGACCCCTGTCCGGGGACGCCGCCGCCGACCACGAGGTCGATGGGGCGGGGGCGGCGGACGCCACCGACGACGAACCGTCGCCGAAGGTGACCGGGCGCGACCGGGCCGGCGACCACACCACGCCGCTGGACCCGTTGATCGGCCGGCTCAACGACCGTGGCTTCCGGCTGATCCAGGTCGCGGACCTCGCGGCGCTGTCACTGATCACCGTCGGCGCGATGGTGATCCTGCACGGGTGGCTCCCGTGGCCGGATTTCGACACGTGGCGCTACGCGCTGTCGTTCCCCCTGATCATCCTGACCTTCGTCCTGAGCTACTACTTCGGTGGCCTGTACGAGCGCGAACCCCGGCTCGGGCGTCCGCCGGTGCTGCCGTGGGCCCTGCGCCAGTCACTCGCGGCCGGTGGCGTGGTCGCCCTGGCGAACCTGGTACTGCCGGGCGCACTGGAACAGGTGTGGGGGATCGTGACGCCGCGAGCGCTGCCGATCCCCACGACGGTCCTGTTGACGCTGCTGGTGCTCAGCCCCGTCGCGGTGGCGATGCTGCGGGCGGCGGCCGCAGCCCACCGGACCCGGCTGGAGGGTCCGCCGCGCGTGATGCTGCTGGGCGCCCCCACCGAGATCCGGGTCGCGCGCCCCCACCTCGACCGGTCCGACGCCCAGGTCGTCGACGAGGTCACCACCGACCGCGACCTCGAGGCACGCGTGGCCGCGTCGGGTGCCACGAACCTGATGCTGCTGTCGGCCGCGTGGGCACCGAGCCTGTACCCGGACGTGGTGGACCGGTTGGAGTCGCGTGGCGTGTCGGTCCTGCAGCGGGTCACGGCCGCCGAGACCCTGTACGGCATCCCACGCGTGCGCCAGGTCGGCGGGTTGCCGTTCGTGCTGCTGCGCGCTCACGTCATGCCGCGGTCGCGGGCCCAACTCAAGCGCCTCACCGACCTCGTGCTGCTGATCCTTGGGGCCCCGATCTGGGTGCCGTTGCTGGTGCTGCTGGGGATCTACCACCTGGCCGTGGTGGGCCGGCCCGTGCTGTTCTGGCAGGACCGGGTCGGCGCGGGTGGATCGACCTTCCCGTTGGTCAAGTTCCGCACGATGGCGGTGGATGCCGAGGAGGACGGCAACCCGCGATTGGCCACCCAGTCCGATCCGCGCATCGTGCGGGGATGCGGGTGGGTCCGGGCCACCCGGATGGACGAGTTGCCACAGGTGTGGAACATCATCCGGGGCGAGATGTCGCTGGTCGGACCACGGCCGGAGCGGCCCGAGCTGACCACGAGCTTCGAGGACCGGATCGTAGGCTACGCCCGGCGTCACGAGGTCCCGCCGGGGTTGACCGGGCTGGCCCAGATCCACGGCCACTACCACACCGACCCCGAGTACAAGCTGGGCTACGACCTCCAGTACGTGGCCAACTGGTCGCCCATGCTGGACCTCGAGATCCTCCTGCGGACCATCTGGGTCGTCCTCTCCCAGCGCATCTGACCCCCCACCCGCTCCGTAAGCCCTCTTCGAAGCACCGCTGGACGTTTGCGAGCCCCTGGGCGAGCAAACTCCAATGCGCCCGGAGGGGGTGGACGCCGGAGCGAGGGGGCTTCGCCGGGCGCGCGTGGACGTTGCGAGCGCAGCGAGCAACTCCAACGCGTCCGAAGGACGCGCGTTCAGCCCGGCAGACCCATCTCGTGCAGCACAGCCCGGATGTCGTCGGTTCCGAGTCCGCGGCGGGTCAGGGAGTCGATCAGGCGCGGTGCCAGCAGTGGCGTGGCGCAGCGGGGGCAGAAGTTGGCCTGCTTCCACCCGCCCGGCAGTTCGAGGCCACAGGACGGGCAGCCGTCGACCTCGTGGCGCTCGTCCACCCCGGCGTCGGTCAGCGCGTCCGCGTAGCCCCGGGCGTAGTCCCACGGGACGTAGTCGGACGGGTTGGGGTCGAAGGCGGGCTCATGGACTGGGGTCTCGCCGGTCTCGAGCAGGAGCTTGAGATTCTCGCGGAGGAGGTCCCACGGGTAGTAGTGCTCGACCTCGCAGTCGCGGCAGAAGACGCTGACCCCGCGGTAGCCGTCGGCACGGAAGGTGGCCTCGAACTGGTCGAGGTCGACCAGGTCCTGTTCGACGAGGGCAGACTCGTGCGGGTCCAGCGGCAGCGGTTCGCCGTGGAGGTCCTCGCCATGGAGGTCGAAGTCGAAGGGCGATACGTCGTCGTCTCCCCTGTCGTCGAAGCCGTCGTCGAACGCGTCGTCGTCGGGCAGGTCGTCTTCGGGGTCGTCGGGGTCGTCGGGCGGTCGCTCGGCCACGCAGGCCTCCTGGGTCACGGCCACCCAGTGTGGCACGTCGCGGACATCCGTGGGGATCCGTGTCCACGGATGGGGACGTCGCCGTCGTCGTCGGGGCGTCCCTCGGGACAGCGCAGCCGGCTTGTAGGCTGCGCCCTTCACCCGCTCGTCGTCCATCCCGAGGCTCGCCCGTGCCAGACATCGACATCGGTGGCGGTCGCACTGCCCGCCGGGCCGTCGACCTCGACGACCTGTCGCTGGTCCCGACCCGGCGCACGCGCGACCGCGAATTGGTCGACATGAGCTGGGACCTCGATGCGTACCACCTCGACCTGCCCCTGATGAGCGCCGCGCTGGACGCCGTGACGTCACCGGCCACCGCCGCCGCCATCGCCGGGCTGGGCGGGTTGGGCGTGCTGAACCTCGAGGGGCTGTGGACGCGCTACGACGACCCGGTCCAGGTGCTGGCGGAGATCGCGACGCTGGAACCCGGCCCGGCCGCGACGGCCCGGCTCCAGCAGCTCTACGGCGAACCGGTGCAGGAACGGCTGATCGGCCAGCGGATCGAGGAACTGGGCGCGGCCGGCATCGCCGCCGGGTCGCTGACGCCACAGAAGGTCGGGCGTTACCACGCCGCCGCACTGGAGGCCGGGTTGGACCTGCTGGTCGTCCAGGGTGTCGCCGTCACCGCCCAGCACGTCACCGACGGCGACACCGACCCGCTGGACCTGCGCGACTTCACCGCCCGCTACGACATCCCGGTCGTGGTCGGCGGGGTCGCGTCCGCGACCTCGGCGTCGCACCTGATGCGGACGGGCGCGGTCGGCGTGCTGGTGGGCATGGGCCGCTCCAGCGTGTCGACGACCTCGGCCGCGCTGGGCATCGGGGTGCCGCGGGCCACCGCGATCGCCGAGGTGGCCGCCGCCCGCAACCGCTACCTCATGGACTCGGGCCGGTACGTGCAGGTGATCGCGTCGGGCGGGTTGCGCACCGGTGGCGACGTCGCCAAGGCCATCGCCTGTGGCGCCGACGCCGTCATGGTCGGACGGGCGCTGGCCGCCGCGGCCGAGGCGCCGGGCGCCGGGGCGTACTGGGGCCTGTCGGCGGCCCACCACGAGTTGCCGCGTGGCCGCTTCGAGCGGGTCGAGCAGTTGGGCACGCTCGAACAACTGCTGACCGGACCGGCCCACCGCGACGACGGGACCGTCAACCTGTTCGGCGGGCTCCGCCGCGCCATGGCCGTCTGCGGCGCACGCGCTCGCCGAGACCTGCAGCGCACCGAACTGGTGGTGCACGGGTGAGTGGGGCGGCCACGACCACCGACACCCGCCCCGACGACGTCGTGGCGGCATCCCGAGGCGCGGCGATGACGCCTGATGACGTGCCGACGGTGCTGGTCGTGGACTTCGGGGCGCAGTACGCGCAACTGATCGCCCGGCGGGTCCGCGAGGCGCGCGTGCACTCCGAGATCGTCTCGGCCACCATCACGGCCGAGCAGGTGGCGGCCCGCGACCCCGCCGCCCTGATCCTGTCGGGTGGTCCGGCCAGCGTCTACGCCGAGGGCGCCCCGACGATGGACCCCGCCATCCTCGACCTCGGGGTGCCGACGCTGGGCATCTGCTACGGCCAGCAACTGATGGTGCAACTCCTGGGCGGCACGGTCAGCCATTCCAACGTGGCCGAGTACGGCAAGACCGAGTTGGCAGCCGATGTCGACGGCGTCCTGCTGGCCGGGGCCCAGACGACCCAGACCGTGTGGATGTCGCACCGCGACGCCGTGGCCGTCGCGCCCGACGGATTCGTCACGACCGCCCGCACCGCGGCCGCTCCGTGTGCCGTCATCGAGGACGTCGAGCGGCGACTGTTCGGGGTCCAGTACCACCCCGAGGTCTCCCACACCGACCACGGCCAGGCCGTGCTCGAAGCCTTCCTCTACGAGGGTGCCGGGTTGGCCCCGGACTGGACGCCCACCAACATCATCGACGACCTGGTCGCGTCGATCCGGGCCCAGGTCGGTGACCGCCCCGTGCTGTGCGGGCTGTCCGGCGGGGTCGACTCGTCGGTGGCCGCCGCGCTGGTGCACCGCGCCGTCGGCGAGCAGTTGACCTGCGTGTTCGTCGACCACGGGCTGATGCGCCACGACGAGGGCACCCAGGTCGAGGCCACCTTCCGTGACCACTTCCACGTCGACCTCGTGCACGTCCGGGCCCAGGAACGCTTCCTCGCCAAGCTGGCCGGCGTCGTCGACCCCGAGGCCAAGCGCAAGGTGATCGGCGAGGCCTTCATCCGCGAGTTCGAGACCGCCGCACGCGACATCTATGCCGACGCCCCCGGGACCAAGTACCTCGTCCAGGGCACGCTGTACCCGGACGTCATCGAGTCGGGCGGATCCGATTCGGCCTCCACCATCAAGAGCCACCACAACGTCGGTGGGTTGCCCGCCGACCTCGACTTCGACTTGGTCGAGCCACTCCGGGACCTCTTCAAGGACGAGGTTCGGGAGTTGGGCACCGCATTGGGCCTGCCCGACGCGATCGTGCAGCGCCAGCCGTTCCCCGGTCCCGGGTTGGGCGTGCGGATCGTCGGCGAGGTCACGCAGGAACGACTCGATCTTGTCCGGGCCGCCGATCGCATTGCGCTGGACGAGTTCCGCGGCGCCGGGCTGGAGGGCGTGCTGTGGCAGTCCTACGCCGCGCTGCTCACGGTCCGTTCCGTCGGCGTCCAGGGTGACGGACGGACCTACGGCCACCCCATCGTGATCCGGGCCGTCACCTCCGAGGATGCCATGACGGCCGACTGGGCGCGGATCCCGCACGAGGTCCTCGCGACCATCTCGTCGCGCATCACCAACGAGGTCGAGGGCATCAACCGCGTGGTCTACGACATCACGTCGAAGCCACCGGGCACGATCGAATGGGAGTGATCGCGCCCACCACCGTTTGAGCGTCCGCCCGGTCGCCGGGCCGCACCGTCCCTCGGGCATGCCGCTTGGTGCTCGCCCTGGAGGGCTGCGCTCCGCTGGAGGCATGCCCTCCGGACAGCGCGGTCCGACTCCCTGGCTCGCTCGCGGGGCTGGTGGGTGCTTGGGTTGCTGGGCTGGCGCCGGGTCGGGAGCGCCAGTGCTGGGGGCTGCGCTCCGCTTGAGGCATGCCCTCGGGACACCGCGAGCCCGTCGTCCTCCGGATCGCTCGCGGCGCCGGTGGGTGCTTGGGTTGCCTCGGTCTGGCGCCAAGTCGGGGGGCGCCAGGGGGTCAGGCGAGGTCGGCGTCGTCCTTGAGGATGAAGGTGACTTCGAGGTTGACCTGGTAGACCAGGGCGTCGCCGTCGACGCGGACGCGCTGGTCCTTGACCCAGCCGGCAGTGACGTTGCGGAGCGTGCTGCGGGCGCGGGCCATGCCGGCGTGGATGGCGTCGTCGAAGCCGTCGTCGGACGTGGCGGAGATCTCGACGACGCGGGCGATGCTTGCGGCCATGGGGTGGTCCTGTTCGGTCGGGGACGGTGCCATCCACCCTAGGCACGACGGGACCGACCGGGCATGGCCGGTCGACCGACGATCGCGTGCAGTCGCGACGGCCGGTCGTCGGGGGCGAGGTCGACCTGGTCGGGGGGTGACTCAGGGGGGTCCGGGGGTCGACCCTGAGCCCGTCGCGCGCCGACTGCGGCACGATGGAGCCAACGACACGAACGAAAGGCCCCGCCCATGACCACCTGTCCGTCCTGTGGCTCCGAGACCGCCGAGGGTGTGACCTGCGTGGTCTGCGGCGCCGAGCCGGCCGAGGCCGCCGAGCATCACGAAACCTCCCACGACGAGGTCCCGGCCACCGGCCAGGCCCGGGACCTGGTCGGGGCGTCGGCGGCCGGCGCGACCGGAACCACCGCCGGCAGCGGCGCGGCTGGTCCGTCCGAACCCCGCGCCCACCCCGGTGCGGTCCAGCCCGAGGGGACATGGCCCGCGGCACTGCCGCCCCCGACGCCCGGTGCCCAACCGGCGTGGCCGGCCGTCCCGCCGCCTCACCCCGACGCGCTCGTCATCACCGAGGAGTCGCGGAACTGGGCCATGATCGCCCACCTGTCCGCACTGGTGGCCGCCGGCGTCGGGGGAATGGGGTTCCTGGGACCTCTGGTGGTGTGGCTGGTCCGCAAGGACCAGGACCGCTACGTCGCCCACCACGCGGTCGAGGCCCTCAACTTCAACCTCTCGATGATCCTCTATGCGATCCTGGCCGTGCTGCTGGCGTTCACGATCGTGCTGATCCCGGTGTCGATCCTGATGGCCGTCTTCGGGTTCCCGTTCTGGTTCATCGTGTCGATCGTCGCGGCCGTCAAGGCCCAGCGCGGTGAGGGCTACCGCTACCCGTTGACCATCCGGCTCGTCAAGGAGTGACCGGGTCCCACCGGTCCACCCCGACGCCCGTCGCTCCCCCCTCCTGGCGGGGGCGGCGGGCATCGCCGTCTCGGTCGCCGGCCCGGCCAACCGTGCCGTGGCAATCGCTGCCACCAGCAGCCGGGAACCGGCGCGTTGCCAGACCGGGCAGGGCGCCCACAGGACCGCACCCGCACCGCCGACCCGTCCCAGCCCGGCGGTAGCCTCGACCACGTCCGCCGGGCCGCGATGCGCGTCCGGGCACGGTGGTCACCCACCGCCACGGCCGCCACGCCGGCACCGCCCCGACACCGGCCCGCAACGGCCCCGCGGACCGTGCTGTCCCATCGTCCCCGTCCCGATCGCCGCCACCGTGACCGACCTCGACGCCGCCATCGCCCGTGCCCAGGCACGGGCCCGTGGTGATGGCCTCGACGCGGACATGCCCGTCCCACCGGACGAGCGCCGGCCGGCCCCTACGTCCTCGGCGTCGCGGTCCGGCCGTCCCGGCCCGCTGGCGGGCCTCAACCCGGAACAGCGCGAGGCCGTGGCCACCACCGACGGTCCGGTGCTGGTCATCGCCGGGGCGGGGTCCGGCAAGACCCGCGTCCTCACCCACCGGATCGCCCACCTGATCAACGAAGGCGTCAACCCGTTCGCGATCCTGGCCATCACCTTCACCAACAAGGCCGCCGGCGAGATGGCCGAGCGCGTGTCCGGCCAGGTCGGGTCCCGCCTCGGTGACAAGATGTGGGTCACGACCTTCCACAAGTCGGCCGTGCGCATCCTGCGGCGGGAACTGCCACGGTTGGGCTACCAGTCGTCGTTCACCATCTACGACGCGCAGGACTCCCGTCGGCTCATCAAGCGCATCCTCAAGGACCAGGGCGTCGACGATCGCAAGTTGTCGCCCCGCACCGTCCAGTACGCGATCAGCGCGGCCAAGGACGACCTGGTCGACTTCGAGACCTATCGCGACACCGCCGGGCCGTGGCCGCAGCCGATCATCGCCGACGTCTACCGCGACTACCAGCAGCAGTTGCTGGCCAACAATGCGCTGGACTTCGACGACCTCATCATGAAGACCGTCGAGGTCTTCCAGATCTTCCCCGAGGTGCTGGCGCATTGGCAGCAGCGGTTTCCGTACCTGATGGTCGACGAGTACCAGGACACCAACCGGGCCCAGTACCACCTGGTCAACCTCCTGGCCGCCGGCGAGCGCAACCTGATGGTGGTCGGCGACCCCGACCAGAGCGTCTACCGCTTCCGTGGGGCCACGATCCGCAACATCCTCGACTTCGCCGACGACTACCCCGACGCGGCCGTGATCCCGTTGACGCGCAACTACCGGTCGACCCAGACCATCCTCGACGCCGCCAACGCGGTCATCCGCAACAACCCGGACCGCAGCGACAAGGACCTGTGGACCGACCGCGGCGACGGCGCACCGATCATCGTCTACCACGCCACCGACGAACACGACGAGGCCGCCTGGATCGCCGAGCGGATTGAACACCTGCGGGCCGAGACCGACCTCGGCTTCGACGACGTGGCCGTGTTCTACCGCACCAATGCGCAGTCGCGCGTGCTGGAGGACGTGTTCATGCGGGTCGGCACCCCCCACCAGGTCATCGGGGGCGTCCGCTTCTACGAACGGCGAGAGATCAAGGATGTGCTGGCCTACGCGCGGCTGCTGGTCAACCCCACCGACGACGAGGCCGCGCGCCGGGTCGTCAACGTCCCCAAGCGCGGCATCGGCGACAAGACCGAGCAGGCCGTCGGCGACCACGCCAGCGTCACCGGGACCTCGTTCCTGGATGCCGCCCGCGCCGTCGCCGACATCACCACGCTGGGTCCCCGCGCCGTGTCGGCGGTGACGGAGTTCGTCGACCTGCTGGACGACCTGGCCGACCTCGCCGACGACGACGAGGTGTCGGTCGCCGACCTGGTCGAGGCCCTGTGGGACCGCACCGGCTACATGGAGGAACTGCTTGAGGGCAACTCCATCGAGGGACTCACGCGCGAGGAGAACCTGCGGGAACTGCAGGGCGTCGCGCGCGAGTTCGAGGCCCGCGGTGGCACCGGCATGGGCTCGTTCCTCGAATCCGTGTCGCTGGTGTCCGAACAGGACGCCCTCGACGCAGAGTTGGAGGGGGAGGTCGAGGAGGCCGAGGAACTGGGTCGGGTCACGATGATGACCCTGCACAACGCCAAGGGCCTGGAGTACCCGGTGGTGTTCCTGGTCGGGATGGAGGACGGCGTGTTCCCGCACGTCCGGTCGATGAACGACCCGGAGGAACTGGCGGAGGAACGACGGCTGGCCTACGTGGGGATCACCCGTGCCGAACAGCACCTCCACCTCACCCATGCCGACCGGCGGATGCTTTGGGGCGGTTCGTCCTACAACCCCCCGTCCCGGTTCCTCGACGAGATCCCCACCACGCTGACCACCCACGAGGCCGCGACCGGCACGGACTCGGCCGCCAAGCGGGTGCGCGACCGCGAGGTGCTGGAACTGGACGGAGTCGAGTTCAACGTCGGCGACATGGTCGTGCACACCTCCTACGGCGACGGCGTGATCCAGTCGCTGGCCGGGTCGGGTGACGACGCCGAGGCCACGGTCGACTTCGACGAGGTCGGCCGCAAGCAGTTGCTGCTGGCGTACGCCCCGCTGGTCCGCCTCTGAGCCGGTTGGCCGGTTGGCCGGTCGTCGCGGGCGGGTGTCGGTCGGCAGGTCGGCCGGTCGCCGCGGGCCAGTGACGGTCGGCAGGTCGGCGGGTCGCCGCGGGCGGTGAGCGTCGGCGGATCACGGATGAGATCGCCGGGGACCGGGCTGACCGCGGTCAGGGACAGCGGGTCGGTTCGACCTGGTCCGATCGCCGTGGCCCCGCCGAGGTGCGGGTCGGGTCGACATAGGCGATGCCGTCATGGACGACCACGGGATGGGTCGCCAGCGAGTCGACCCCGAATCCCCGGCCGGTCCCGGCGTGCCAGGTCGCGCCGGCGGTCCCGTCCACGCCTTCGATCCGACGGGACTCGGCGCACCACGTCAACTCGTGGGCGGCCCGGTCGGCGAACACCACCGCGGGCCCGCCACCCGTCACCAGCAGCGCGTCCAGGTCGTCCAGGCGGGCTGCCCCGTCGACGTCGGCGATCGCGACGGTGGCGACGAACGGGGCCTCCGGTGGCCCCGACGAGGTCAGGAACAGGATTCCGGCGATGAGCACGGCCGCCCCGGCCACCAGTGCACCGACCACCCACTGCAGCCCCAGCGGTGCCCGCAGGACGATCTTGCGGGCCCGGGCCGACGCCCGGGCCGGGAGATAGCCGGACGGCCCGAACGCGGGGTCCGGGTCGGCATGCGCGGGGTCCGATGGCGGCGTCGCGTCATCCGGCGCGGCGATCGAGGGATCGTCGTCGGCCGGGGTCGAGGCGTGGGGGTCGGACATGGGCGCGACGTTACCCCCGGGACGGTCCGATCCGTCATCCGAGCACGTGACGCCGGCCCGTTGCGGCTGCGCGGCCGAACCGGCCTGCCATCCCCGCTGGACCGGTGCCCGGCCAACGACGACGTCGAGCGGCCCACTAGCATGGAGACCGCGTCGGCGTGCCCCGGCGCCCCGTCGTCGACCGAGGATCCATCGTGGCCGTTCGCGTGATCGTGGCCAAGCCGGGGCTCGACGGGCACGACCGCGGCGCCAAGGTCGTCGCCCGGGCCCTGCGCGACTCCGGCTGCGAGGTCATCTACACCGGCCTGCACCAGACGCCGTCCCAGATCGTCGCCGCGGCCATCCAGGAGGACGCCGCGGCCATCGGGCTGTCGATCCACTCGGGGGCGCACATGACCCTGTTCCCCAAGGTCGTGGAACTGCTCGCCGAGGAGGGTGCCGACGACATCGTGGTGTTCGGCGGCGGGATCATCCCCGACGTGGACATCGCCGCGCTCAAGGAACAGGGCGTCGCCGAGATCTTCACCCCCGGCACCCCAATGAAGGTCATCACCGACTGGGTCCACGACACCATCCCGGATCCCTCCTCCGCCGCGGCCCCCGCCTGACCCGCCCGCGGTCCGTCGCCACGCGCGACCACGCCTGCCTCCATCCATCCCGCACGTCAGCAAGGACACCTGCATGGACCTCGTCGAATACCAGGGCAAGCAACTCTTCGGCCGCAACGACGTCCCGGTGCCGCCACCGGGTGCGGTCTGTCGCACGGTCGAGGAGGTCGCGGCGGCGGCCGAGGACCTGGGCCCCGTCACGGTCGTCAAGGCCCAGGTCAAGACCGGCGGTCGCGGAAATGCCGGCGGGGTGAAGGTCGCCCCGACGCCCGAGGACGCCGTTGCAGCCGCCACCGACATCTTCGGGCTCGACATCAAGGGCCACACCGTCAACGTGATCTACGTCGAGCCGGCCAGTGACATCGCCGAGGAGTACTACCTGTCGGTCATGCACGACCGGGTCAACAAGGGCTACCTGGTGATCGCCTCCAAGGAAGGCGGGGTCGACATCGAGGAGGTCAACCGCACCGACCCGGACGCGGTCGTGAAGGAGACGTTGCTGCCGTCGGACACCTCCGACGGGCTCCCGACCGAAACCGCCCACGACATCCTCACCCGGGCCAACCTCCCCGACGAGGTGCTCGACGACGCGGCGGACCTGTTGGTCAAGTTGTTCGCCGCGATGGTCGCCGAGGACGCCACCCTCGTAGAGATCAACCCGCTGGTCCGCACCACCGACGACCGGGTCATCGCGCTGGACGCCAAGGTCACGCTCGACGACAACGCGGCGTTCCGCCACGACGGGTACGAGCAATGGGAGGTCGAGGGCCTGGAAGCCGCCGACCCGCTGGAGCGCCAGGCCAAGGAGCAGGGCATCCAGTACGTCAAGCTCGACGGCGAGGTCGGCGTGCTGGGCAACGGCGCCGGGCTGGTCATGGCCACGTTGGACGTCGTCGCCCAGGCCGGCGGCAAGGCCGCGGACTTCCTCGACATCGGGGGTGGCGCGTCGGCCGACGTGATGGCCGAGTCGCTGTCGCTGGTGCTGTCGGACCCGCGGGTCAAGAGCGTCTTCATCAACGTCTTCGGTGGCATCACCCGCGGCGAACAGGTCGCCGCCGGCATCCTGGAGGCCTGCGACCGGCTGGGTGACTTCCCCCAGAGGTTGGTCGTGCGGCTGGACGGCACCAACGCCGAGGAGGGCCGGAAGATCCTGACCGACGCCGACTACTCCAGCGTCGTGCCCGCCGCGACCATGTCCGAGGCCGCCGACAAGGCCGTCGAGTTGGCCCAGCAGGCGTAGCCGACGACCACGCACCAGACCAACACAGGAGTCCCACACATGTCGATCTTCATCGATGAGAACACTCGCGTGGTCGTGCAGGGCATCGGCTCGCAGGGCACGTTCCACGCCAAGCGCAACCTCGACTACGGCACCAAGGTCGTGGCGGGGACGCACCCGAAGAAGGGCGGGACGACGTGGGAGGAACTCGACCTCCCCGTCTACACCACCGTCGCCGGGGCGGTCGAGCACGAGCAGGCCAACACCTCGCTGGTGATGGTCCCCGCGCCGTTCGCCAAGGACGCGATCCTGGAGGCCCACGAGGCCGGGATCGAGACCATCGTCGCGATCACCGAAGGCGTGCCGGTCCACGACATGACCGAGGTCTACGACACGGTCGTGCGGCGTGGCGGCACCCGACTGCTCGGTCCAAACTGTCCCGGGCTGATCTCGCCGGGCAAGGCCAACGTCGGGATCATCCCGGCCGACATCCCGACCGCCGGGAACGTCGGCCTGGTGTCCCGCTCGGGCACGCTGACCTACCAGATCATGCACGAACTCGCCAAGGCCGGCATCGGGATCTCGACCTGTGTCGGGATCGGGGGCGATCCCGTCATCGGCACCCAGTTCCTGGACGTCATCCAGGCGTTCGCGGCCGACCCCGACACCGACGCGATCGCCTTCGTGGGCGAGATCGGTGGGTCCGAGGAGCAGAAGGCGGGGGAGTGGATCCGAGACAACATCCCCGACACCCCGGTCGTGGGCTACATCGCCGGCTACGAAGCCCCCGCCGGCAAGCAGATGGGTCACGCGGGCGCGATCGTCAAGGAGGGC
Source organism: Nitriliruptorales bacterium (assembly GCA_038233055.1). Classification (GTDB taxonomy): domain Bacteria; phylum Actinomycetota; class Nitriliruptoria; order Nitriliruptorales; family Nitriliruptoraceae; genus Salsipaludibacter. The sequence continues at coordinate 1,588 of JBBSMS010000013.1, read as the reverse complement.
GGGCCCGGCGGTGAGTCCGCTGCCGAGAAGAAGGAGATCCTGGAGGGCATGGGCATCGCGGTGGCCATGAACCCGTCCGAGGCGGCCCAGTTGATGATCGAACGCCTCGGGTGACGTCTGTCCTCGTCCCTCGGGCGGGTTGCAGAACTCGCTGCGCGCCTGCCACTCGCTTCGCTCGGGCAGGTTGCAGAACTCGCTGCGCTCGTTCTGCGGCCTGGCGGTGGACGGGAGCTGCGTAGGGCAAGAATGCGGTAGCCGGTGTGCGGGAAAGAGAGAACCCCCGGCTGGGGAGCCGGGGGTTCTGAAACCGGGACGCGCGGGGAAGGGCGTCAACCGGCAGACGGAGTCCGCTTGGGGAAGCGGATGATCTCCGTCGTGCACCACGCCGAGGGGGGAGCCCGGCATTGTGTGGTGCTGGATGATCAGGGGCAGATCATCACGAGAGGCAACGTAGCAGACAGCACCACCACCTGTCCCCCGTGGTAGCACGGTGCGGGGTGGTCGAACGGCCGACATCTGCCATCTTCCGAATGGCATCCAATCACCGACGCTAATTTTCGTGTGTTCCCTGCCGTTCTGCCTTCAGATGGACGTCGTGTGGGGTCCTGATTGCCACGGTTCGTCGTGGGGAAACGGCGGGCGCAGTGCGCGCGCGTCCGTGCAGTGTTGCGGTCATCGCCGCGACGCCCCAACGGCGCACCGCATGCTGGGAGCAGGCACACTGCCCGCCACGTTCGCTCGGCATCCCCGCCTCGCCCCGGATCCTCCAATGACCTCGCCCATGACCCTCGAAGCGCCTCGAGGAGATCCGCCACGCGGCGGGCGACATCTCGTTGGACGACGCCGAGATCGTGGCCCACCTGGGACGCTTCGACGCCTCCTACGTCGGCGAGGTGGCCCCGCGCTCGGTCGTGCGCCACCTCCTGATGCTGCGTCGACCGCCACGGGCCGGCGAGGTGGCCTCCCGCGTGACCCCGCGCGCCGGCGCCGACGAGTCGCGCCGCGAACTGGACGTCGTGACCATCGACACCCCGGGCCTGTTCTCGCGCATCTGCGGGGTGGTCTCCCTGGCCGGGGGGCAGGTCGTGGGCGCGCACGCCCACACCACGTCGAATGGTGTGGCCGTGGACACCGTCGAGGTGCAGGCGCCCGACGGGGTGCTCACCAGTTGGTGGGCCCGATTCGAGGGCGACCTGGTGGATGCGACGGCCGGCCGCATCGCGCTGCGCGCACGGGTCGACGAGATGGCACGGGACGTCGGCGGCCCGACCGACCGCGCGGTCGAGGTCACGGTGGAGGACGGCGAGGCCGGCCACGAGGTCCGGATCCGCACGCTGGACCGGCTCGGGTTGCTGTTCGCGGTCACCGATGCGCTCGCCGACCTGCGGTTGGACATCCGGTCGGCCCGGATTCAGACCCAAGACGGCACCGCCCACGACGCGTTCGTCGTGCGAAGCGTCGGTGGGGGGCCGCTGGACCCCGACCAGGCCAGCCAGGTTGACCTGGCCGTGCGTTGGGCCGTGGGCCGCCTGGGCACCTGACAGCTGTCGTTCCACCGGGCCGCGGCGGCGGTCGGCCCGTTGGGGCT
>JBBSMS010000012.1:0-40221 GCA_038233055.1 Nitriliruptorales bacterium | reverse complement strand
CTCGTTCGGCGTGAGGTCGTGGCGTCCTGCCAGCAGCCCCTTCGCCTGTTCGACGATGATGCGGCTGTCGAGCGCGCTGGTGAGTTGGCCGGCAAGCGTGCGCGACTCCGACAGGGCCTTGTGGTTGAGGACGTAGGCCGAGGCCATGTTGGCCAACCCCTGCCCGACCTGGATCTCCTCCTCGGTCCACTCGTGCGCCTCGGCGCGGTACAGGCTCAGCGCGCCGATGCGGCGCTCGTCGACGGGCATGGGGAGCGCCGCGACGGCGCGCATCCCTCGTGCGCGGCAGTGTCGGGCGAACTCCGGCCAGCGGTCGTCGTCGGCCAGGTCGGTCACGCAGACCTGGTCGTTGTCGTCGTAGGCCACGTGCAGCGGGCCCGAGCCGTTGGCCACCTGCGCATCGTCGATCGCGGCGACGTGGTGGTCGGTCGCGGACACCAGTTCGAGGGCACCACCGCGATTGGCCAGGCACACCGCGGAGCCGTCGATGTCCAGGACGTCCGTGACCTGGTCGGTCAGTCGGTACAGCACGTCGCCGATCTCGAACGGGCGCAACAGCGCCTGGCCAAAGGTCTCGTAGGCAGCCAGGAGTGCACTCTGGTTGATCATGCGAGTCCAAGCGATCGGTCGGGTGCGGGATCGACCACGGGCCACGACGGCGCAGACGTCGCCCCAGGCGTCCGGGGCGGCAGGCTACCCGTCTCGGGCCTACAACCGAGGTCGGGCAGTCCGACTCCCCGCCGAGTGCGACCCGGGCGAGGCGACCCGGGCGAGGCGACCCGGGCGAGGCGGCCCGGGCGAGGCCGCCGGTCGGGACGTTCGTGCGCGGCGGGCGGGCCCGCCTTGACAGGAGCCCGGCGACGCGACATAGTGGAAGCGCTTCCTCCCAGACCACGGGGAACACGCCTCCCAGACCCGAGGCCGAGTCGCCACGGCAGATGCCGTCGTGACAACGTTCGGCTACAGGAGGACCCCCGTGAAGTCATCTTCAGCCCATGGTGCCCGCTCGTCTGGTATGTCGCGGTCCGAATCCGGCGCTCGTCCGGGGGTGACGCGATGAGCGAGCAGATCATCGAGCACCTGTCCGGTGATGACGCCGCCAGCCGGGCGATCGAGGCCTCCCAACCGGTCCCGACCCTGCACGTCGCCGACGGCGACCTCGCGGGGACCGTGCACCGCCTGGACTCGTCCTCGCTGACGGTGGGCCGCCGCCACACCAACGACATCGTGCTGGAGCATCCCGGCGTGTCCCGCGTCCACGCCCGCCTCGCGATCCAGGGAAGCGCGGTCGTCGTCACCGACCTGTCGTCGACCGCGGGCCCCGCGGTCGGCGGCCGCACCATCGAGGGACCCCGCATCCTCCGCCACGGGGATCGCGTCTCCTTCGGTCCGACCACCCTGGTGTTCGAGGACCCGAACGCGATGGGGACCATCGAGGAGGTGACCCAGGTCGTGCTCGCGGCCGGCGAGGTGCCCCCGCCGACCCTGTCGCCACGACAGGCCGAGATCGTGGCGCTGATGGCCGACGGCCGCAGCAATCGCGAGATCGCGGACGAACTGGGCCTGACCCATCGCACCGTCAAGTCCTATGCGTCGGAGATCTACGCCCGACTCGGGGTTCCCAACCGCGCGGGCGCCGTGGCCCTGGCCATCCGGCACGACCTCATGGCTCCCTGACGGCAGATTGCTCGATCCCCGGGCGCCCGCGCGATCCCGCGTCGGTGCCCGGGTACGTCACCACCACATGCTGTCGGGCGCCTCGCCCTTGAACGGGCCGACGACGTCGGGGGTCACCCACCCGCCGTAGAAGTCGCCCTGCACGGCCCTCACCACCTCGGCGTCGACCAGGCACCGGTCCATTCGGCCCGGGTAGAGCGCGACGGTGTCCGCCAGCGGTTCGAAGCCAGGCGACGGCTGCGGGTAGGTCCACCCGGCGGCGACCTGGACGCGCCCGTCGGCGCCGACGACGTCCACGTAGGTCGCCCGGCCCTTGAACTCGCAGAAGGTGGTGCTCGGGTTGGGACGCAGCGCGGTGTCGTCGACGTCGTCGAACGGCAGGTAGTAGACCGGGGGATGGCTGGTCTCCAGCACCCGCCAAGCCGCCGTCGTGTCGGCCACGACACCGCCGCCGAACTCCACGACGACATGGGCGGACGTGCGCTCCAGTCGAGGCGGGCGCGGATAGTCCCACACGGATTCCTGGCCGGGCCCGATCGGGTCCGGGCGCGGTCGGCGACGGCTGGCCATGGTTGCTCCCCGGGGTCTCGGTGGGATCGTACGGACCGTCGACCACGGCCTACCCTCCGGGCGCGGTCACCCCGTGCACCGCCGCGCCGCCCGCTCTCGCCCAGGAACCCTCGTGAGTCTCACCCTGTACCCGGCCGTCGACATCAAGGACGGTCGCGCCGTGCGCCTGACCCAGGGCGCAGCCGACGCCGAAACCGTCTACGACGTGGACCCGCTGGCGGCCGCGCAGCGGTTCGTGGACGCGGGTGCGTCGTGGCTGCACGTGGTGGACCTCGACGCCGCATTCACCGGCGAGCCACGCAATCGCCACCTGGTCGAGGCGATCGTGGCGGCCACCGACGTGCGTGTGCAGGCCTCCGGCGGTGTGCGGTCGCTGGCCGACGTCGAGGCCAGCCTGGGCTACGGCGCGGAACGGGTCGTGCTCGGCACGATGGCGCTGACCGAGCCCGACTTCGTCCGCGAGGTGCTCGACCGCGTCGGACCACGGGTTGCGGTCGGCCTGGACGCGCGCGGAGATGTCCTGCAGGCACGGGGGTGGACCACGGAGGCGGGGGACCTGTGGGAGGCAATCGAGATCTTCAGTGCGATGGGCGTGCCCCGGTTCGTCTACACCGACGTCGCCCGGGACGGGATGCTGCAGGGTCCGAACCTCGAGATGCTGGCCCGGGTGGCCGATGCCACCGACGCGGCGGTCACGGCGTCGGGCGGGGTGTCGACGCTGCACGACGTCAGCGCACTCGCGACACTGCACGAACGGGTCGACGCCGCCATCGTCGGCAAGGCCCTGTACGCCGGGGCCTTCACCCTGGAGGCGGCACTGGTGGCCGCAGGCGCGTCCGTCGACGCGGACGCCTCGGGGTCGCCCTCGTGACCGTCGCCGCCCGGGTCATCGCCTGCCTGGACGTGACCGGCGGTCGCGTGGTCAAGGGGGTCAACTTCGTCGACCTGCGGGACGCCGGGGACCCGGTCGCGTTGGCGGCGGCCTACGACGCCGCGGGCATCGACGAGTTGGTGTTCCTGGACATCACCGCGTCCTCCGACGACCGTGAGACGATGGTCGACGTGGTCCGGCGGGTCGCCGACCAGGTGTCGATCCCGTTCGCCGTCGGGGGCGGCCTGCGGACGGTGGCGGACGCCCGGACGATGCTGCACGCCGGTGCGGACAAGGTCGCGTTCAACACGGCTGCGGTCCGCCGTCCGGAACTGGTTCGGGAGGCTGCCGCGGCCTTCGGATCCCAGTCCGTCGTGGCGTCGGTCGACGCCCGGCGCGTGACGGACGACGCCCCGGATGCGGTCCGGGCCGCCGCCACCAGCGGCTTCCACCTGACCACGCGCGGGGGCCGGGTGGCCGAGGCGATCGACCTGGTCACGTGGTGCCGGTCGGTGCAGGACCTCGGCGCCGGGGAGATCCTGTTGAACTCGATGGACCGGGACGGGACCAAGGCCGGGTTCGACGTCGAGATGATCCGTGCGGTGACCGACGTGGTGACCATTCCGGTGATCGCCTCGGGTGGCGCCGGCACGGCCGACCACCTGGCCGAGGCGGTGCTGTCCGCGGGCGCCTCGGCGGTGCTGGCCGCGTCGATCTTCCACTTCGGTGAGGTCGAGGTGGCGGCCGCCAAGGAGGCCATGGGGACAGCGGGCGTGGTGGTTCGGCACACCTGACGACGAGCTGGTCGGACCCCGATCCGTCGTCTGGTCGGTCAGGTCCGGCCGGTCCCGCCGACCGCGTCGACCACCACGAGAACCAGGTCCACCAACGCGCGACCAACGGCGGACGGGACCTGCTCACGACCGCAGTCCGGACAGCGGACCATCGGCAGGGACGGGGTCATGGTCACGACGGTGGGTCCGGCGGCGTCCACCACCGGCGTCTGGGTGCTGCGGCCGGGCATCGTGAGGAGGCCGCCGCAGTCCCCGCAGGCATCGTCGTGGCGCAACGGGCGGCTGCGGGCTGTCAGCAGCTGGCCATCCATGGCGGTCAGCAGGTGCCCGGCCAGGTCGTCGTCGGCCACCTCGGCGTGCCCATCGTCGCACACCAGGACACCGACCCCCTCGATGCGCACGGCCACCGGCCCCTCGGCCCGTTCGGTCGCCGGCGCCAGGGCGCGTCGGCGAGGACGGCCACAGGGGCACGGCGGAACTGGCGAGGCCACGGCGGCTCCGGGACGGGTGCTGCCGACGGTACGCGCATCACCGGTGCGGTCGCGCCCCACCGGTCATGGCCTCGGCATGGTCCGGTCCCGCGGACCTGCGGGCGCCGCCCGGTAGCGTCGCTCGCCGACCACGACCCGACGGGACCGACATGATCGTCATCTGGGGCTTCCGCGTCCGCCGCCGCACGCTCGACCACGGGATCTTCTCGTGCCCGCAGGAGGGCGGCGACCGCGACTCCGAGCAGGTCGAGTTGCGGCGTTGGTTCACGCTGTTCTGGATCCCGCTCATCCCGTTGAAGGTGCTGGGCGAGGCGATCCACTGCACCTCCTGCGGTTCCGACTGGGATCCGTCGGTCCTGGCCCGTCCCACGACCGAGCGGATGAGCGGGGAGTTGGGCGACCTGGCCACGCTGGTGGCCACGGCCCTGCTCGCCGACGGATCATCCACCGATGGCCAGGTCGCGGCCGCCAGCGAGTTCGTGATCGCGTTTGGTGGTGACGTCCAGCGCATGGCCGCCGACGGCACGGTGCGCGGCGACGAGGTGGAGACGGCAGCCGGACCGGTCGGGGCCCGGTTGTCCCCGGCCGGTCTCGAGAACGTGGTCTCGGCCGCCATCGGCGTGGCCGACGCCGACGGGGCCGTCGACGACCATGACCTGGGCGTCCTGACCAACCTCGCGCGCGGTCTCGGCATGACCCAGGTCCACTTCGAGGGTGTTCTGGCGGCCCACCGTCAGCACCGCGGCGGCCGCCGACCGGGCATCGACGAGCACCGCGGGTGAGGGCGGCGGCCATTTGCTCCAACGGCCGCCCGAGGACCGGCATCGGCGCTCCGAGGGCGGTTCGGGGGCGCTCGGACCGCCGATAGGCTCGCGGGTCCCGGCTCGACGACAAAGGCATCGGCGTGGCATCCGACGACGCGGGGCCCGGCGACACGGGCGTGGAACCCGCGGACCTGGTCGCCCACCTGAGCTTCGACGCGACCGGACTGGTGCCGGCGGTCGTCCAGGACCACGACTCGCGCGAGGTGCTGATGGTGGCCTGGATGGACGCCGAGGCCGTGTCCGCGACCGTGCGCGAGGGCCGGACCGTCTTCTGGTCCCGGTCCCGCGGCGAGCTGTGGCGCAAGGGTGAGACCTCCGGGCACGTCCAGCACGTGCGTGACCTGCGCGTGGACTGCGACGCGGACACCCTTCTGGTGACCGTGGACCAGGTGGGCGCGGCGTGCCACACCGGCGAGCGCACGTGTTTTTACCGTCGTCCCGGTGACCTCGTGGCCAACCCGACGTCCACGACGCCGGCGGAGGTCACGTCGTGACCATCGTCCCCGATCGCGACACCTTCCTGGCGCTCGCGGCCGACCACACCGTCGTCCCCATCCACCGGGAGTTGCTGGCCGACCTCGACACCCCGTTGTCGGTGTACGCCCGGCTGCGCGGGGACGGTCCCACCTTCCTCCTGGAGTCCGCCGAACAGGGTCGCAACTGGGGGCGCTACTCGTTCATCGGCGCCGACCCGATGCTGACCCTGCGGGGCGACGGCGACGAGGTGACCTGGGAGGCCGCGGACGGCGTCGAACTGCCGGCCGCCGTGGCGGACGCCGCCGGGCCGCTGGCCGCCCTCGACGCGCTGATGCACGAACTGCATGCCCCCGACTTCCCGTCCCTGCCCCTGCACGGGGGTGCGGTCGGCGTGATCGGCTACGACGCGGTGCGCGAGGTCGAGGACATCCCCGACACGGGCTCCGACGACCTCGGCCTGCCCGACGTGCTGATGATCGTGCACCGCCACGTGGTCGGTCTCGACCACCTGCGCCAGACCATGACGGTGGTGACCAACGTCCTCATCGGCGACGACCCCGCGGCCCAGTACGACCGCGCGGTCGAGGCGACCCACGACCTGATCGACCGGCTGGCGACATCGGTGGCACCTGCCCCCAAGCCGCCACCGGTCATGGGTGAGGCGGTGGAGGCCACCTCCAACCTCGACGCCGGTGCCTACGAGGCGATGGTCGACCGGGTCAAGGAGTACATCGTCGCGGGGGACACCTTCCAGACGGTGGTCAGCCAGCGCCTGTCGGCCCCGATGACCGCCGACCCGTTCGACCTGTATCGCGTCCTGCGCGTCATCAACCCGTCGCCGTACCTGTTCTACTTCGACTTCGAGGACTTCCAGGTCGTCGGATCGTCGCCCGAGGCACTGGTGCAGGTCAAGGGCCGCCATGTCGAGACCTGGCCGATCGCGGGCACCCGGCCCCGCGGACGGACGGAGGCCGAGGACCGGCGCCTGGAACAGGAACTGGCCGCCGACGCCAAGGAGCGGGCCGAGCACGTGATGCTGGTCGACCTCGGCCGCAACGACCTCGGGCGCGTGTGCGAGATCGGGACGGTCGAGGTCCAGGAGATGATGGTCGTCGAGCGCTACAGCCACGTCATGCACCTGGTCAGCTCGGTCACCGGGACGCTGCGCGACGGGCTGACACCGGTCGACGTGCTGCGGTCGGTGTTCCCGGCCGGGACCGTGTCCGGTGCGCCGAAGGTGCGGGCGATGGAGATCATCGACGAACTGGAACCGTCCCGGCGCGGCCTCTACGCCGGCGCGGTCGGCTACGTCGACTTCTCGGGGAACCTCGACACCTGCATCGCGCTGCGGACGGCCGTGGTCAAGGACGGCGTGGTGCACGTGCAGGCCGGAGCCGGCATCGTGGCGGACTCCGACCCGGCCGCCGAACAACAGGAGTCTCGCGACAAGGCCGGTGCGCTGCTGGCGGCCGTCCGCGCCGCTGAAGGCTGGGGCGACGAGGCACCGACCGACGGCTCGACGGGCAGTGGAACGTGACCGCCTTCCTCGACCTGTTGCTGGACGAGGCCCGTGTCCGGGTGGCCGCCGACCGCGCCGAACGCGACACCGCGTCGCTGCGCGCGGACGTGGTCCCCACGGCACCGCCATTGTTCGTCGACGCGCTGTCGGCGCCCGGTGTGGGCGTCATCGCCGAGGTCAAGCGGGCGTCACCGTCCAAGGGCGACCTCGCGCCCGACCTGGACGCGGCCGCCCAGGGTCGCGCCTATGTCCAGGCCGGCGTGGCGGCGATCTCGGTCCTGACCGAACCCGACCGGTTCAAGGGGACGCTGGCGGACCTCGAGGCCGTGTCCGCGCTGGGCACGCCGACCTTGCGCAAGGACTTCACCGTCGACGTCCACCAGGTGGTGCAGGCCCGGGTGGCGGGCGCGGCGGCCGTCCTGCTGATCGTGGCCGCGCTCGACGACGACGACCTCGCCGACCTCGCGACCGCGGCCCGCGACCTCGACCTCGCGTGCCTGGTGGAGGTGCACGACGAGCAGGAACTGGTGAGGGCCCTGGCGATCGAACCTGCCGTCGTCGGCGTGAACGCCCGCAACCTGCAGACCTTCGAGGTCGACCGGGGCGCGTTCGACCGCCTGCGCCCGCTCCTGCCCGACGGCGTCGTGGCCGTGGCCGAGTCCGGGATCCGAGGTCCCGACGACGTGGCTCGCGCCGCCCGTGCCGGTGCCGACGCGGTCCTGGTCGGGGAGTCGCTGGTGATGGCGTCGGACCCGCTCGCGGCCGCCACCGCCCTGGTGGAGGCAGGCCGGTCGCCGGCCACCGCGGCGTCGCGCGCTCGTCGATGGTGATGGGCCGGTCCCGGTGACCACTGCCCGGACCGGCCCGAGCCGACCCCCACCCGTCGCACGGCCAGCACCGATCCCGGCCGCACAGCCGTCGACGTGGCACCATCGACACGAAGGTTGATCCCGATGACCGGCACCACTGCCATGACCACCAGCCCTGTCCCGACGGAGGCCCGCCCCGGGTACTTCGGCCGTTTCGGGGGCCAGTTCGTCCCCGAGTCCCTGTTCGGCGCGCTCGACGAGTTGACCACCGCGTGGGAGACCGCCCAGTCCGACTCGGCGTTCCTCGCCGAACTGGACCTGCTGCGCACCCGCTACGGCGGCCGTCCGACCCCGCTCTACCACGCCCGCCGCCTGTCCGAGGAGGCCGGCTTCGAGGTCCACCTCAAGCGCGAGGACCTGGCCCACACCGGCTCCCACAAGCTCAACAACGTCGTGGGGCAGGCCCTGTTGGCCCGGCGCATGGGCAAGCCGCGCGTGATCGCCGAGACCGGGGCCGGCCAGCACGGCGTCGCCACGGCCACGGCCGCGGCCCTGTTCGGGCTGGACTGCACGGTCTACATGGGCGCCGAGGACTGCCGGCGCCAGCGCCTGAACGTCGTGCGGATGCAACTGCTGGGTGCCGAGGTGATCCCGGTCGAGTCCGGCAGTCGGACCCTCAAGGACGCCATCAACGAGGCGATGCGCGACTGGGTGACCAACGTCGACACCACCCACTACCTGATCGGGTCGGCCATGGGCCCGCACCCCTTCCCGACCATGGTCCGCGAACTGCAGGCCGTGATCTCGCGCGAGTCGCGCGAGCAGTGGGTGGCCCAGGCCGGCGACGCCCCGGGCGGTCCGGCCGACCTGCCGGACGCGGTGATCGCCTGCGTGGGCGGTGGCTCCAACGCGATCGGGTCGTTCGCGGACTACATCGAACACGAGTCGGTGGCCCTGGTCGGCGTGGAGGCCGCGGGCAAGGGCATCGGGTCGGGCCACTCGGCCGCGACGATCAGCGAGGGTCGCGAGGCGATCCTGCACGGGGCGCGGATGGTCGCCCTGGTCGACGACGACGGCCAGGTCCAGCCCGCCCACTCGGTCTCGGCCGGCCTGGACTACCCCGGCGTCGGGCCAGAGCACGCCCACCTCGCCGAGACTGGCCGCGCGACCTACGTGTCGGCGACCGACGACGATGCCCTGTTCGGCTTCCGTCGCACGTGCGAACTCGAGGGGATCATCCCGGCGCTGGAACCGGCGCACGCGGTCGGCTGGTTGCTGCGGCACGGCTCGGACCTGCTGGAACCGGGTGCACGAGTGGTGTTGACGATGTCCGGACGCGGCGACAAGGACGTGGACGAGGTCGTGCGCGTCGCGGGTTGGGAGGTGGGCGTCGACGTCGACTTCGTGGACCAGCCTGCCGACGGCCCGACCCCCGGGACGATCGACGGGACGAGTGGCGGGGGAGCGGAGGCATGACCGACGAGATCATCACGATCGTGGCCGACGACCTGTCGGCTGACCCGACCATCCCGTCCGACGGCGAGGTCGCCGCCGGTGCGATCCGCCACGACGCGGGCGACGGTGCCAAGCGCGTCCACGCCGCCTTCGGGGCGGCGCGTGACGAGGGCCGGGCCGCGCTCGTCATCTATCTCCCCGCCGGCTTCCCCGACCACGACACGTCGCGGGCCTGCCTGGAGGCGGCAGCCGCGGCCGGCGCCGACGTGCTGGAGGTCGGGTTCCCGTTCTCCGACCCGGTCATGGACGGTCCGATCATCCAGGCCGCCAACCAGCAGGTGCTGGAACGCGGGGCCACGGTCGCCGACCACCTCGTCATGACGACCACGTTGACGGCGAACGTCGACGTGCCGGCGCTCGTGATGACCTACATCACCATCGCCGACGCGCACGGCTACGACCGGTTCGCCGACGAGTTGGCCGCCAGCGGCTCGGCCGGCGCGATCCTCCCCGATCTGCCGGTCAGCGAGGCCGATGCCTGGCGCGCTGCGGCCGACGAACGCGGGCTGGCGTCGGTGCTGTTCGCGTCGTCGGTGTCCTCGGACCAGCGGCTGGCCGCCATCGGGGCGCAGTCGACCGGCTTCGTCTACGCGGTCGGGTTGCTGGGTGTGACCGGGGTCAAGGCGGTCGCGCGCGAGGCCACCAGCGACCTGGTCGAACGCCTGCGGCCGGTGACCGACCTGCCGATCGCCGTGGGCATCGGGGTCAAGGACGCGGCCGATGCCGCGGCCGTGGCCGCCTTCGCCGACGGTGTGATCGTGGGGTCCGAAGCTGTTCGCCGAGTGGCCGAGGGCGACCCCGCCGGCGCGCCCGACCGGGTCGCCGCACTGGTGGCCGACCTGCGTCGCGGCGTCGAACAGTCCGCCTGAACGCCCCAGTCCGGCCCCGCTCACCGCGTGACCCGGCGCCCCGGGCCGGCGGTCCGGTCGGCACCGTGCTCCGCCGCGGCGAGTCTCGACCACCCGGGCCGCCGGGGTCCGCGGGCGGGTCGCAGGGCGGGCGGCGGGGCCATGGCCCGACGACGGGGACCGAGACCGGTGGCGGCTATCATTGCCCCTCGTGGGTGCGCGACGCGAGCCCCGACCTGCCCCGGTGGTGGAACTGGCGAGACACGCGGGACTCAAAATTCCGTGGCCGCAAGGCCGTGTGGGTTCGAATCCCACCCGGGGTACGACACGGTCGACGACGACGGTGGGCGACGTGATGGTGAAGGGATGGGACTGGCAGCGGCGGCGGCGGGAACGGGCCATCACCCGGCTCACGGCCCGGATCAACCAGACCCGGGACGACATCGACGTCCTGAACGCCCAGGCCGGGCAACTGTCCGCCGACGCCGATCATGCGTCCGTGGACGCGGTCGTGCGACCGGCCGGACCGAACCAGCGCGAAGCCAACCGCGCGGCCGCCACCCGCGACAACCACCAGCGCCTGCTGGCCGAGCACCGCGAGACGCTCGACCGGCTGCGACGGCAGCGCGATGCGCTGCTGGACCAGATGTAGACCCGTTCACCGAGTGCCCCGCGGGGCACTCGCGTGCGACCTGCTGGCCCACGGCCAGTCGAGGAGACCCCATCGTGACCGACACCACCGACGACCGCGCCACCCGCGTGCTGATCGCCGAGGACGAGGCGCTCATCCGCCTCGACCTCAAGGAGATGCTCCTGGAGGAAGGCTTCGACGTCGTGGCCGAGGTCGCGGACGGGGCATCCGCCGTCCGCCTCACCCGTGAACTGCGTCCGGACCTGGTCATCCTGGATGTGAAGATGCCGGTCATGGACGGGATCGCGGCGGCCGAGGAGATCGCCAAGGAACGGTTGTCGGCCATCCTGATCCTGACCGCCTTCAGCCAACGTGACCTGGTCGAGAAGGCGCGCCGGGCCGGGGCCATGGCCTACCTGGTCAAGCCGTTCCAGAAGCACGACCTGTTGCCGGCGGTCGAGATCGCCGCGGGTCGGTTCCGCGAGATGAGCGGGCTGGAGGACGAGGTCGACAGCCTCAACGACCGGCTCGAGGTCCGCAAGATGGTCGACAAGGCCAAGGGCCTGCTGATGGACAAGCAGGACATGAGCGAGTCGGAGAGCTTCCGCTTCATCCAGAAGCAGGCCATGGAACGGCGCGAGACGATGAAGCAGGTCGCGCAGGCCGTCATCGACCGCCTCTCCTAGGCCCAGGCCTCGCCGCCCGCCGGTTGGTCGGTTGGACCGGGCTGGTGCTCGGCAGGCCGGCTGGCTCAAGTGGACCGGGGTCGCGCTTGCAGGCCGGGTGGCTCAGGCGGCGCCGCGTTCGCAAGTGGCGACTTCCCGGGGGGGAGTCGCGCGGCCGAGATGAACGTCGCACCGGTTGCGAGCACGGCAGCGCCGACCACCCAGCCCACCGGGATCCCGGCCGCGGCTGCCAAGGGCGCGATCGCCAGTGACGCCACGACGTTGCCGCCCTGGCTCACCAGTGAGCTGATGCTGAGCATGGTCGCCCGGCGACTCGACGGCACCCACTCGTGGAGCAGTTCCTGTCGCAGGATCCCGGACATGGCGACCAGTCCGAAGATCACCATCAGCGCCACGGCCATCCACGTCCCGGACGGTGCCACGGCCAGGCCGACCATGCAGGCCGCCGCCACGGCCAGCATGCCGCCGGCTGCCGGTCCCGGACGGCTGGCCATGCGCGGGGGCAGGTGTCGGGCCATGGTCGCGCCCAGGGTCGAGGCCATCATGTAGCTCGCGACGACCAGCCCGGCCACCTGTGATGCGCGGGCCGTGCTGCCGATCAGGGCTGCCAGGCGCGGCTGCCAGAACAGTTCGATGGTCACGACCGCCAGCCCGATCGCGCCGTTGGTCGCCAGCACACGTCGCACCATCGCGGTCGACCACGCCAGCCGCGAGCCGCCGATGACGACCGACGGGATGTCGCGGAGCGCCCGGTCCAGGGCATCCCGCCCCCGCGCGACCCGGTCTTCGCGGAGGGCCACCACCACCACGATGAGCAGCAACAGGTCGGCGACGAGCGCGCCCGCGATCGGCAGGGCCGCCAGTTCGAGCCCGCCCCACCCGGAGCCACCCGCCACCGTCGTCACCACGGTGCTGGACAGCGCGCCGACGGTCAGGGCGACGCCCTTGACGGTGCCGGCCCGGGACAGGTCGGGGCGCAGCGCCAGGTCGGGCGTCGTCGCCCGGGCGCGGTCCACGAACCACGACTCCAGGGGACCACTGGCCAGGGCGCGTCCGAGCCCACCGGCGGCACCGGTGACCACGAAGCCGGTCAGATCCCGGCTGCCCAGCAACCCGATGTCGAAGGCCATGAACCCAATCGCGGCAGCGGCGAGCACAGGGCGTCGCCCGAGGGCGTCCGCCAGTCCACCGGTCGGCAGTTCCGACACGGTGGTCGTCAGGCCGTAGACGGCAAAGACCAGCCCCACGCCGCGCAGATCGATGCCCCGGGACGTCAGCAGCAGCACCAGGACGGGCGTGGTGAGCCCGGTGCCGAGCCAGCGCAGGAACGTGGTCAGCAGGAAGACGCGACGGATCGGGGAGAGCTCGTCGGTCACGGATTCACCCGCGATCCGGGGACGCGCTGCGACGACCGGCGATCGGACGAATCCGTTCGCGGGTCGACAACGATGTCAACGGAGCTTGGCAGGATGGGTCATATCGATGGTCAGGGTCCGGGGGCGCACGACCGGGTCCACGGTCGTCGGGGAACATCGTGGATCACCCTACAGGACAGACGGAGGGAAAGGGGAGCAAAGTGGACGAAAGTTACTGACCGGCCCGTGACGTGGCCCTGCCCGGTCAGCTGCGCCGTTGCCCCGGACGGTGCCGTCGGTCACATCCGGAAGATGCCGTAGGTGCTCGTCGGCGGGGCGGGCGCCTCGGTCGCGGCCAGTGCCAGGGCGAGGGTCGTCCGGGTGTCGGGCGGACGGATGATGCCGTCGTCCCACAGCCGTGCCGTGGCGTAGCGAGGATTGCCCTGGCGCTCGTACTGGTCGCGGATGGCGTCCATGAAGGCGGCTTCCTCGGCATCGTCCACCTCGTCGCCGCGTGCCTCCATGCCGTCGCGGCGGACCGTCGCGAGCACGTTGGCCGCCTGCTCCCCACCCATCACCGAGATCCTGGCGTTCGGCCACGTGAACAGGAACCGCGGTTGGTAGGCACGGCCGTTCATGGCGTAGTTGCCGGCGCCGAACGATCCGCCGATGACCACCGTGAAGGTCGGCACGCGGGCGTTGGCGACCGCCATCACCATCTTGGCGCCGTCCTTGGCGATGCCGGCAGCCTCGTAGTCGCGACCCACCATGAAGCCCGTGATGTTCTGCAGGAACACGATCGGGATGTCGCGCTGGTTGCACAGCTGGACGAAGTGGGCCCCCTTCTGGGCCGATTCGCCGAACAGGATGCCGTTGTTGGCGACGATGCCGACGTGGCGCCCGAACAGGCGTGCGAACCCGCACACCAGGGTCGACCCGTACCGCTCCTTGAACTCGTGCAGGCGAGAGTCGTCGACGATCCGGGCGATCACCTCCCGGACGTCGAAGGGCGTGCGGGGATCCACCGGCACGAGTCCGTAGAGGTCGTCGGGGTCATGGACGGGGTCGACCGGAGCGACCACGTCGTCGGGCTCGGGTGCGGGCCGGTGGAGGTTTGCGACGATGTCCCGTGCGATCGCCAGCGCGTGGCCGTCGTCGTTGGCCAGGTGGTCGACCACGCCCGATCGGCTGGCATGCAGCTCGCCGCCGCCCAGGTCTTCGGCCGACACGACCTCGCCGGTCGCGGCCTTCACCAGCGGCGGTCCGCCCAGGAAGATCGTGCCCTGGTTGGCGACGATGACGGTTTCGTCGCTCATGGCCGGGACATAGGCCCCGCCGGCGGTGCACGACCCCATGACCACGGCGACCTGGGGGATGCCGGCCGCGGACATCCGTGCCTGGTTGTAGAAGATCCGTCCGAAATGGTCGCGGTCCGGGAAGACCTCGTCCTGGCGGGGGAGGAAGGCCCCGCCGGAGTCGACCAGGTAGACGCACGGCAGGTGGTTCTCGAGCGCGATCTCCTGGGCCCGGAGGTGCTTCTTGACGGTCATCGGGTAGTACGTGCCGCCCTTGACCGTGGCGTCGTTGGCGACCACGACGCAGCGCGTGCCGCGAATCGTGCCGACCCCGGTGATGATCCCGGCCCCCGGGGCGTTGTCGTCGTACATGCCGTCGGCGGCCAGCGGGGACAGTTCCAGGAAGGGTGTGGCGTCGTCGAGCAGGACTTCCACGCGGTCCCTGGGGAGCAGCTTGCCGCGGTCGAGGTGGCGCCGGCGCGACCGCTGCGAGCCGCCTCGGGCGATCGTCGCACGGCGCTCGTCGAGGTCGGCCGCGAGGTCGCGATGGTGGGCCTCGTTGGCGGCGAAGGCGTCGTCGCGAACGGCCGCCGTGCCGATCCGGGGGCCGGCGCCGGTCACGTCGTCGACAGCTTCTGGCGAACCAGGCCGGAGACGCGCTTGCCGTTCGCTCGGCTGCCGACCTCGGCCATCACGGCCTTCATGACCTGCCCCATCGAGGAGCGGTCGGTTGCGCCCACCTCCGCGATGGCGCCGTCCACGACCGCCTCGAGCTCGTTGTCGCCGAGCTGACTCGGGAGGTACTCGCCGTACACCTCCGCCTCGTAGTCCTCCTTGGCCGCGGACTCGTCGCGGCCGCCGGTGCGGAAGGCCTCCGCCGCCTCCTTGCGGCGCTTCATCTCGGACTGGACGAGTCGCTGGACCTCGTCGTCGTCCAGGTCGCCCTGGGGGCCCCGTCCGGCGTCGACGGCAGCGTTCTCCATGGCCGCGAGCAACAGTCGCAGGGCGCCCATGCGGTCGCGGTCCCGCGCCTTCATGGCGCTCTTGAGGTCGTCGGTGATCTGTGTCTGCAGGCTCACGGGAGGCCTCGTGGGGGATCGGGTGTGGGGTCGGGTCCCGGTGGCGGTGGCCACGGTCGTCGTGTGGATCCTCAACGGTAGTCGCCGCGGGATCGCGATCCCGCGGCGGTCCGGACACGACGACGCCCCCTCGCGAGGAGGGGGCGCCGAGGTGATCGGTGTGACCGGACCGGATGGAGAACGGTCGGTCGAGGTGGTCGCGCGGCCAGGAGGGGCGGCGATCCCGATCGAGTGGGTCGGTCGTCAGCCAGCCAGCGTGCGGGTGGCGTCGATGGTCGCGTCGACGGTCTTGCGAGTCGACGTGACCGCGGCCTTGACCTGGGTGCGGGCGTTGCCGGCCTGCGCACGGCCGGCGGTCAGGGCGGCGTCGCCGATGTTGGTGACGGAGGTGACCGCACCGCGGACCTGGCTGACAGTGTCGCCGGCCTGCTTGCGGCTCGACTCGACGGCGGTGTCCAGGCCCTTGCGGCCGGACTCGACGAAGGTCGACAGCGACTTGCCGGTGGAGGTGACGGCGCCCTTGACGTGCGTGCGGGCGGTTCCGGCCTGTTCGGTTGCGGCCTCGTTGGCCTTGGTGGCCGTGCGGGTCACGGAGGTGACGGCGGCGCGGACCTGGGTCCGGGTGTTCTTCGCCTGCTTCACGACCGGCTCGAAGGTGGTGGTGACGCGCTTGACCTCGGGGCGCTCCAGCAGGTGCTGGGTGGCCAGTCGGCCGTCCTTGATGCGGGCATCGAAGCCGGCGCGGAACGTGGTGGCGGCGGTGTCGACACCGGTCCGTGCGGTCCGGGCGGCGTCCTCGCGGGTGCGCGGGAGCGCGCCGGGAACCTTGGTGGCCCGGGTGACCACGTCACAGACGAGGCCGAGGTAGGCGAGGCCGGCCTGGCGTGCGAGGACGCTGGGCTGGCGGGTGCGGACGGGGGCCTCGGGGCCGGTCTGGTCGATGACCGGGTCCTTCGGGGCCTTCTTTGCGACCTTCTTGGTGGTGGCCATGGTGTGGCTCCTCGGTGCATGGTGGGTGGTGGGTTTGGGCACTGGGTTCCAGCGACCGGGAGGAGAGACGGAGGTGGGAGCCGGCGGACCGCGAGAACGATCGTTTGGTGCTCCGTCTCCCCGCCGAACCGCTGGGCGGGGTCGTGCCGTGCTCTTGAGAAGGTAGTCACAAGCGCTAACTATTGCAAGCAAAGCGCTAGCAAAGACGTCATCTGCAGCCGAAAACGTGCGCTGGCCGCGCGATGACCCCGGAATGGGGGCGGTGGATCGCGAGTCCGGGCCCCTCGTGGGTCGTGAAGACCTTGTGCACCCGCACCCGCCGCGCTCCTGCCGACGAACCAACTCACCATCAGCGCCGATGCCGTTGGGCCCGGGCAGTGTCCGGGTGGAAAGGCCCGGGCCGGGGCTGGCGGGTGGTAGGAGGCCGTTCGGAGGCCGTTCGGGCCGGGCGATGTCCGGGTGGAAAGGCCCTGGCCAGAGGTCGACCCGGGTGAAGTCAGGCGTCGAGGTGGACCGGAAGGTGGTTGCCCATCACCATCTGGACGGGCCCGAGGCGGAGGTCGAAGGCCTGGTCGGCCACGCCCAGCAGGCGGCTCCACCAGGCGGGTTCGTCCGCCATCAGGGCGCCGGGGACCAGCAGTTCGATCGCGGTCGGGAGCGAGGTCGCGGGTTGCCGCCCGACGATCCGGTACCCGGTCGCGACCAGCGCGTCGTCGGTGACATCACGGTGCGCGGTCGAACCGACCGCGACGGTCACGACGTGGCCGGCCGGGACCGGTGGCAACTCGTCGATCCAACGTGCGTCCTCGGCCAGCACGCGCACCAGTGCCGAGCCTGCCGGTGCTGCCAAGCCCTCGTCGACCACGGTGCTCGCCTTGTCGTCCTTGTCGGATCGCGATGGTTGCACGACCCCGACGTCAAGTCACGCAACCTCCCCGCCCGGCGTCCGTGCCACCCCGAGTACCGGGGGTCGGACGACACGGTGCTGCGGGAACGGAGCGTGGCGCGGGCGGATGGCCTCCCCCCGGGTCCGCGGAGCGTCCATCTCCACGACATGCCACCTCTGTAGCCTCGCAGCCCCGACGACGAGGTGGACGTGGCGGTGGTGGCGCAGGAAGCGGTCCGGTCGGCGGTGCCCGATGGTCTCGGGTGGTTGCTGGCCCTGCGCGCCGTCGACCGCCTCGCGGGCGTGACCCACGTCCGCATCACGAGCCACGTGGCCGGTCCTCGCAGCGCCTGGGACCTTCCGACTCGGCAACGGGTGGCAGACGCGGTGCGTGACGGTGCGCCGGCGGTGGTCGAGGGCGCGCCCGTGCGTGAGCGCGCGGCCGAGCGACGCTGGCTGGCTTGGTTCCCGCGTCCGGTCGGGCCTCGTCACGCAGTCAACGTCGGGGGCCCCAGCGTGGCGGTGCTGGCCGGGTTGCCCGGGATCCGGCTGGTGCGCTCCCACCTCACCGCCCCGTCATGGCAGGCGGAGGCACTGCAGGCCGCCGCCAACCTGGCCGGCAGCGGGTTCGGTGGCCGCGTACTGGACCGGTGGGTAGAGCGTGGCCGGGCGGTGGACGACGCCGACGTCCGGTGGGCCTGCGTGGTGGAGGCAACGTCCGGCGAGCGCCGGCTGGTGCGGGCGTGGTCGCACGGGTGGGCGCCGGTTGCGACGTCGACCGCGCTGGGCCAACTCCTGCCGACAGGCACCCCGGAGCCGTCCGACCTGCTGGCGGTGGACGCGCGCGGCGTGCTGGACCAGGTCGCTGCCGAGACCGACCTGCGGTGGTCCATCACCGGTCCGGACGACCGGTGACCGATGCCGGTCGGCCGGCCAGCCTGCTCGGCGACACCGAGATCCGCGGCGAGGTCATGTGGGTCCGCTACCGCGACGAGACGTCAGGGTTCGGGGTCGTCGAACTGGAGACCACGGACGGCTCCGACGACCGCGTGTCGGCGTCGGGTCCGCTCGCCGACCTGGTCGACGGCCAGCACGTCCGCCTGGTCGGGCGGTGGAAGGAGCACCCCACTCACGGTCGCACCTTCGACACCGTCTTCTACGAACAGGTCGCGCCGGACACGGTCGCGGGCATGCGCGCGTTCCTCACCTCCGAGCGGTTCCGCGAGGTCCTGACGCCGGCCCACGTCGACCGGATCCTTACTGTGTTCGGACGCGGCGCGGGCGACGTGATCGACCGCGAGCCGTCACGTCTGGTCGACGAGGCGAACCTGCCCGAGGACGTCGTCGACGACATCCACCACGCCTATGTCCAGGGCCGCAGCCTCGCCGACCTGGTGACGTTGCTGGAACCAGCGACGATCCCGATGTCGGTCGTGCGCGGGGCCCATGCCGTGTTCGGGGCCGGCGCGGCCGAGCGCTTGCGCGAGGAGCCCTACGACCTGTTGGAGGTTGACCGTGCCAGGTTCGCGCATGCGGACGGCCTGGCCCGCCACCTCGGGATCGACGAGACCGACCCGCGCCGACTGGCGGCCGGGGCGCGCGCAGCGGTGGGGGCGGCGCGACGCCAGGACGGCCATCAACTGCTGGTGCGCGAGGACGCCGTCCAGGCCACGATGCGGCTGCTGGGCGTCGACGCGATCGCGGCCGTCGCCGGGATCGACCACGCGGTGGCGTCCGGGACGGTGGCGACCGACGAGGTCGCGGTGGACGTCGACGGCGACCCGGTCGCGGTGGTGGCGACGCCTGCCGCCCTGCGGGCGGAACGGGAACTGGCGTCCAGCCTGGCGACGCTGGCCGACGCCGAAGGCGCGCTGGTCGGCCTCGACGGGGTCGGCGACGTCGAGCTGGCGGCGGAGTTGACCGACGGCCAGCGGGCGGCGGTCGCCACGGCGCTGGCCCACCCGGTGAGCGTGCTGACGGGCGGACCGGGCACCGGCAAGACCCGAACGGTGGCCGAGGTCGTGGCCGCGGCAGCCGCGCTGGGCGCCGACGTCGCCCTGTGCGCGCCGACCGGCCGTGCGGCCAAGCGGGTCGAGGAACTGGTCGGCATGGAGGCCTCGACCATCCACCGGATGCTGGGTGCGCGGCCGATGGACTCGATCGGAGGTGGGGGTGGCTTCGTGTTCCTGCACGACCGTGACTCGCCGCTGGGATTCGACCTGGTGGTGGTCGACGAGGTGTCGATGTGCGACACCGCGTTGATGCGCTCGCTGGTGGTGGCGATCGAGCCGGGCACGCACCTGGTGCTGGTCGGGGATGCCGACCAGTTGCCGTCCGTGGGGTCGGGCAACGTGCTGGCCGACGTGGTCGCGTCGGGGATGGTGCCCACGACGCACCTGGACGAGATCCATCGCCAGGCCAAGGCCTCGCGGATCGTGTCGCTGGCGCGCGAGGTGAACGCCGGCCAGGTCGGGCCGCTCAAGGGCATCGACGGCGACGTCTTCATGGCCCAGGAGGCCCGCCGTGACGTCATCACCGCACGGGTCGTCGAGGCCGTGGCGACCCGCGCGCCGGACTACTTCGACGTCGAGGTGGCCGACATCCAGGTCATCGCGCCGATGTACCGCGGGCCGTGTGGGGTCGACGCCCTGAATGCGGCGCTCAAGCATCGCCTGAACCCGGACACGGGCCAGCGGTCCTACCGCGGCATGCAGGTGGGGGACCGGGTGATGGTGACCCGCAACGATCCCGAACTGGACGTGTCCAACGGCGACGTCGGCACGGTCGTGGACGTGGCAGGGTCGGGTGTCAAGGCGTCGCTGCAGGTCCAGATCGCCGGGCGGAGCGTGACCTTCGACGGGGACAGCATGGCCGAGTTGACCCACGCCTGGGCCATCACCGTGCACAAGTCGCAGGGCGGCCAGTGGCCGGTGGTGGTGCTGGTGGCCGACCGCAGCCATTCGCGCATGCTGCGCCGGAACCTGCTCTACACCGCGATCAGCCGGGCCGAGCGGGCACTGATCGTGGTCGGCCAGGCCGAGTCGTTGGCCCTGGGCGCCCGCCGCCGCGCCGAGACCGCCCGCACGACCGGCCTGGCCGCACGCCTCCGATCCCTGGATGACACGGGTGACCAACCAACGTCGTTGGGGTAGAGCCAGCCTCATCGGGGGAACCGGCCATGCTCGCAGCGTCCATCCCATGATCGTAGGCGGATGGTGGAACGCAGGGGGTGGGGGACGTGCAGCCGGCGCGTTCGGCTGGTCAGCCCGGGCCGAGCAGCCCGTCCGGCGTCCCCTCCGCGGCGTTCCCACCCAGCAGGTCGTCGACCACGCCGTCGTCGAGCAGGTCGTCGGCGACCGGGACGTCGAGGTCCCGAACCGTCTCGGTGACCTCGTCGGCCAGTTCGTTGGTGGCCCCGTCGGCCACGTCGGCCGCGGCCGGCGGGCTGGCGTTCGTCGCCGATCGCCACGTCCTGGCGCTCCGAGCGATCCGGGGTGGCCGATGCCGACTGGTCCCCGGGGTCCGACCGGACCGTGGCGAGGTCGTCGGCCAGGTCCCGCACCGTTGCACCCGCGTCGTCGACCGTGTCCACGACCCGATCAGTCCCTTCCCGCACGACGGTGTCGACCGGGCCGTCGCCGGCCAGCACCCCCGACACCTCGCCGATCGCCGCTCGCCCCTGGTCCCGCAGGGCGATGCTGCCACCCAGGCTCGACACGACCTGGCGGGTTTCGGCCAGGGGATCGAGGAGGAGTTCGCCGGCCTTGGTCAGGTGGGGCGCCGGAGCCTCAGCGAGGTCGTCGAGGGACGGTGTCTCCGCGACGTCGATGACCGCGACCGTGTCCCCGGGGTCGACGAGGGACACCGCCAGGACCGCGTCGCGCGACAGGGCTGTCACGAGCACCCCATCGGTTGACGGTTCCACGATGTCGTCGACGGAGACCGGCGCCGCGCCACCCCGGTCGACGATGTCCACGGCATCACTGGTCATCGTGAACGGCAGCCCGAGCGGGTCGGGGTGCTCGTCGGCCGCCCCGGTCGGGGGTCCGACGATCGCGTCGTCGCTCGGCGCCCACCGCACCGACTGACAGCACCAGGCCGAGGCCGGCGGCACCGACCTTGGCGGCCAGGATGCCGGTGGCCGTGGCCTGGCTCGCCAGTGCGGTGCTCGCGGCGACGCCGCCCGGCGCGACGACCGCGGCGACGGTTGCGCTGGCCCCGGCGGTCGCGGTGGCTCCCGTTCCGGACGTTGCGGCTGCGGCCCGGACGTGGTCGATCCAGGCGCCGAGCAGTCCGTCGGACGGGAGCGCGCTGGACAGGTCCCGGAACATCGACACCAGCCGTCCGCTGCCGAACAGTCCCATCACGCCGGCTGCGGTCCGGTCGCGGGTCTTCGTCCGGTTCTCGAGGTGGCGACGGACGCGGCTGAGCGCGCGTGACTGGATGACCCGGACGTTGCCGGGCGACAGGCCCAGCGCGTCGGCGACCTCGCCGGGCGAGCGCTCCTCGATGATCCGCATCTTCAGGACGGCGCGTTGCCGGTCGGAGAGGATGTCGAAGGCCGCCATCGAACCGTTCGTGCCGTTCGAGCCGTCGGTCCCGGTGCCGCCGCTGCCGCCCGAGCCGCCGTTCGCGATGGCCTGGTTGAAGACGGTGAAGTAGTTGACACCGCGGTAGCCGCTGGCGCCGGTCGACGCGGCGAACGCGCTGGCCGTGGCGGAGGACGCCGGACGCTGCACGACCCGGATGATCGTCGGGCTGTTGCCGTCACCGACCGACAGCAGGACCAGGTCGACCTGGTCGCCGTCCTCGAGGTCGGGGTCCAGTTCGCAGACCACGTCGGTGGTCGTGCCGTCGGCGGTGACCAACTGGCCGGTCCGGGGCGTGCTCGGATCACCGTCGTCATCGTCCATGATCAGCTGGGCGCCGTCGGACAACGAGAAGTCGGACGCCTCGGCGGGGGCTGCCGCGGCTTCGGGTCCGAAGGCGCTGACGGCGGCTGCGCCGCCGCCGGCGGCCAGGGCGAGGGCGGCCAGTCCGGTGGGATTCGGGGGGTGCTCATTGGGAGCTCCAGTGAAATGTCGTCGTGTCGAGGTGGCTTCCTGCCTCCTCCACCCCACGCAATCGTTCGACGACGCCGACCGTTACAACGAATCCTCGACCACGTCCGACATTCTCTCGGATCGGGCACAGAACGGCAGCATTGGCCGCATTTCGGGTGCAGAGAATCTTCCGCCGACTCCCTGGACCCCGTTCGAGCGGCTCCCGGAAGCCCGTGCGATCCGGGTCCGTCGCCGGCGTGTCAACGGTCGCGCCACCGCCGGCGGTGGTGGGAGCCCTTCCCGCCGCGGTAGTATTTCAACAGATCGGTTCCAAAACCTCCGCACCCGCGACCACCGGACGGCACGCCATCTCCGCCAACATGACGACCTCGACCTCGCCCGACCTGGCGTCGGGCCTGTTGTCGTTGCTCGGTGAGACGCGCGCCAGCGTGGTGATGATGCTGGCCGACGATGCCCGCACGGCGGCGGAACTGAGTGACGAACTTGGCATCTCGCAGGTGGCGGTGCGCCGTCACGTGGCCAGGTTGCTGGACGAGGGTTGGGTCGCCGGCCGCACGGACGATCCGACCGGACCTGGGCGACCGGTCACGCGTTACCACCTCACCACCGACGGCCACGAGTTGCTGCCGCAGGGCTACGCGGCCCTGGCCACCGAACTGCTCGCCTTCATCGAGGACACGACCGGCACGGACGGGTTGCAGGCCTACCTCGGATGGCGCAGTGGCCGCCGCGTCCGTCGACTGGCCGCGGCGATCGACGCCACCGACCTGGACGGGCGTTTGGTGCAGCTGGCCGAGGCATTGACCCAGGCCGGATCCACGGCCAGTGTCGAGCTGTCCGATGACGGCCTGGTGCTGCGCCAGCACCACTGCACCGTCCTGGACGTGGCTCGCGAGCACCCGGAACTGTGCCATGCCGAGGCCGCGGAGTTCTCCCGCGTCCTGGGCGACGGCGTCCACATCGAGCGCGGATCTTCGCGCGCGAGCGGTGACGGCACCTGCGAGTGCGCGGTCATGGTCGTGGACCCGCCGCCGGCCGCCGTGACCGGCACCCGACCGACCCTGCCGCTGCTCACCCGGAACACCAGCACCACCTGACCCGTTGTCACACTGCCAGCCGACCACCCGATCCCGACGACCGTGACGCCGCGACCACCTGCGAGCGTCACCGCCACCGAAACTGGAGCACACGATGAGCCAGACCGAGACCGCCCGCACGACGCCGGACCTCGAGCCCTCCGAGACCGCCCGCGATCGCCAGCAGGCGATTGCCGACGACCTCGGCGAGTACAAGTTCGGGTGGTCCGACACCGATGACGGGTATTCGTTCACGTCGGGTCGCGGCCTGACCAAGGAAGTCGTCGCGGCGATCTCCGACCGCAAGGAAGAGCCCGCGTGGATGCGTGACCTGCGCCTGCGGGCCTTCGACGCCTACGAGCGTCGTCCCATGCCCAACTGGGGTGCGGACCTGTCCGGCCTCAACTTCGACGACATCTTCTACTACGTCGAGGCGTCGGAGAAGCAGGCCGACTCGTGGGAGGACCTCCCGCCCGAGATCATGGAGACCTACGAGAAGTTGGGGATCCCTGAGGCCGAGCGCAAGCGCCTGGTCGCCGGCGTGGCCGCCCAGTACGAGTCGACCGTGCTCTACCACAAGGTCCGCGAGGACCTGGAGGAGCGCGGCGTCATCTTCCAGGACACCGACACGGCGCTGCGCGAGCATGAGGAACTGTTCCGCAAGCACTTCGCGACGGTGATCCCGGCCAACGACAACAAGTTCGCCGCGCTCAACACCGCGGTCTGGTCGGGCGGGTCGTTCATCTGGATCCCCGAGGGCGTCGAGGTCGACATCCCGCTGCAGGCCTACTTCCGCATCAACAAGCAGAACATGGGCCAGTTCGAGCGCACGCTGATCATCGCCGAGCCGGGCTCCAAGGTGCACTACGTCGAGGGTTGCACCGCCCCGATCTACTCGTCGGACTCGCTGCACAGCGCCGTCGTGGAGATCATCGTCAAGGAGGGCGCCAAGGTCCGCTACACGACCATCCAGAACTGGTCGACCAACGTCTACAACCTGGTCACCAAGCGGACGATGGCCTACCGCAACGCCACGATGGAGTGGATCGACGGCAACATCGGCTCCAAGGTCACCATGAAGTACCCGGCCGTGTGGCTGATGGAGGAAGGCGCGTCGGGGGAGGTGCTGTCGGTGGCCTACGCCAAGGACGGCCAGCACCAGGACGCCGGGGCCAAGATGGTCCACAACGCGCCGAACACGACCTCCAACATCCTGTCCAAGTCCATCTCCAAGGGCAAGGGTCGCACCTCCTACCGCGGCCTGGTCAAGATCACCCCGGGTGCCACCAACGCCCGCGCGGCGGTCAAGTGCGACGCCTTGATGCTCGACGACGAGTCGCGCACCGACACCTACCCCTACATGGAGATCGGCACCGACGACGCCACCATCGAGCACGAGGCGACGGTGTCGAAGTTGTCCGACGAGCAGTTGTTCTACATGCAGGCCCGCGGCATCGACGAGGACGAGGCCACCGCCATGATCGTGCGTGGCTTCATCGAGCCGATCGCGCGTGAGCTGCCGATGGAGTACGCCGTCGAGTTGAACCGGCTGATCGCCCTGGAGATGGAAGGGGCGATCGGATGACCACGTTCGACACGATCACCGAGGACGTGGTCCTCGGTCGCAGCAGCGACGCCGGGGAACCGGCGTGGCTGACCGACCGACGGCTGGCGGCCTACAAGACCTGGTTGGACCAGGACTGGCCCAACCGCAAGGTCGACGAGTACTGGCGCAACACGCCCTTCGACCGGCTCATCGACGTGACCCTGCCGCTGGCCGACGACGGCGATTCCGCCGGCGTCGAGCTGCCCGAGGGCGTGGTCGACCGGCTGGACAACCCGGCCGCGACCGTCACCGTGGTCGACGGCGCCGTGCTGGACGTCCGCGTGGCCGACACCTGGGCCGATCGTGGGCTGGTGGTGGAGCCACTGCGCGACGCCGCTGCCGGTCCGTGGGCCGGCGTGGTGTCCGAACACCTCGGCTCGCTGACGACCACCGGCAACGGCTCGGGACGGGGCGAGGATCGCACGATCAGCGCCAACGACGCGATGTGGGACGCGGGCGTGTTCGTCTTCGTCCCCGCCGAACTCGAAGTGACGGACCCGATCGGGATCCAGCACTACATCACCCGGCCCGGCGTGCACCAGCCCCGGCTGCTCGCCACGACCGACCACCATGCCAAGGCCACGATCCTGGTCGAGCACCTGGGCGGGGACTTCCCCGACGTCGAGACCACGTCGCGGGCGAAGACCGCGGCCGTGGTGAACGAGGTCATGGAGGTCATCGCCAAGGACGGCTCGCAGGTCGAGTTGATCTCGTTGAACGAACACGGTGACGACGTCGCGTACCTGTCGTTGCAGAAGGCCGGCGCGCACCGTGACGCCACGGTCCGCCACTA
Source organism: Nitriliruptorales bacterium (assembly GCA_038233055.1). GTDB lineage: Bacteria > Actinomycetota > Nitriliruptoria > Nitriliruptorales > Nitriliruptoraceae > Salsipaludibacter. The sequence continues at coordinate 14,366 of JBBSMS010000012.1, read as the reverse complement.
CTCGGCGACCATCGGTGGCGCCACCGTGCGGCTGCGTCCCGAGGTCGACCTGCTCGGCCAGGGGTCGGCGGCCTTCCCGTCCGGCATCTGGTTCGCCGACGCTGGCCAGCACTTCGACGTCCAGCCCTACATGCGCCACCTCGCGCCCCGGGCGACCTCCGACGTGCTCTACAAGGGTGCACTGCAGGGCAAGTCCCGTGCCGTGTTCCGTGGCAACGTCTACGTGGCCAGGGACGCCGTGGGCACCGTCACCAACGAGCACAACCGCAACCTCATCCTCACACCGGGTGCGCGCTGCGACTCCACGCCGTTCCTGGAGATCGAGTGCGCCGACATCACCGCGGGCCACGGGTCCGCGACCGGGCAGATCGATGCCCGCCACCTGTTCTACCTCCAGGCCCGTGGCATCAGTCGCGAACAGGCCCTGCGCCTGATCGTGCTCGGCTTCTTCAACCAGGTGCTGGACCACATCACGGTGGACGCCGTGGCCGAACGCACGCTCGCCGTGATCGAGCGTGAGATCGACCTCGCCGACCTCGACCAGGTCGCCGTCGCCGCGAACTCCCTGGAACTCGCCGACTGACCGTCCCGCACCACCACGACCGGCCGCCGCGGCGGCTGCGACCACCGCATCCCGAGCACCCCACCCCACCCCACCGCATCCGGCACCGGCGGCCATCCGCACCCGGCCCCCGCCCGCCCCGACAAGGACGACATCCCCATGGCAGAGCTCGAAATCCGCGACCTGACGGTCCGCGTTGACGGCACCGACATCCTGAACGGGGTCACGCTCGACCTCGAGAAGGGCAAGACCCTGGCCCTGATGGGGCCCAACGGGTCCGGCAAGTCGACCCTGGCCTACGCCATCGCCGGCCATCCCTCCTACGAGATCACCGGAGGCTCGCTGCTGTTCAAGGGCGAGGACATCACCGGCTGGAAGCCGGACGAGCGCAACCGCGCCGGCCTCTTCCTCGCCATGCAGTACCCGGTGGAGGTCCCTGGCGTTTCGCTGACAAACTTCCTGCGCACGGCCGTGAACGCCCGGCGGGAGGAGGACAAGCCGGTCCGGGAGTTCATGGGTGACCTGCGCAAGGCCATGGCCGACCTCGACGTCGACGAGTCCTTCTTGCAGCGCAGCGTCAACGAGGGCTTCTCGGGCGGCGAGAAGAAGCGCTTCGAGATTCTCCAGATGGCCATGCTCGAGCCTGAGATCGCCGTTCTCGACGAGACCGATTCCGGGCTGGACGTCGACGCCCTGCGGATCGTGTCCGAGGGCATCGACAAGCTGCGCGGTCCCGACCTGGGCGTGCTGGTCATCACCCACTACACGCGGATCCTGCGCTACGTCGACCCGGACGAGGTCCACGTCATGCTGGGTGGTCGGATCGTGGCCTCCGGGGGTCCCGAACTGGCCGACGAGCTCGAGGAACATGGTTACGAGCATTACGCCGTCTCGGCCTGAGCACGGGCCTCGGAGCCACGTACGGTTCGAGGAAGCCGCCCCGCAGCGCTGAGACGTTCGCCCGCCGTCTGGCGTGCGACATCCCCGACGGAGAGGTCCCACGGATGACCGCCACGACCACCTCCCTCGCCCCGGCCCCGAACATGGCGCTGGGTGCGGCCCGCCGGGTCGACTTCCCGACCCTGTCGCGAGAGGTCCACGGCAAGCGCCTGGTCTACCTCGACACCGGCGCGTCGTCACAGACCCCGCAGGTCGTCCTGGACACGATGGACGACTACTACAGCCGGTTCCGGTCCAACGTCCACCGCGGGGTCTACCAACTGGCCGAAGAGGCCACCGACCTCTACGAGGGCGGGCGCACGACCGTCGCCGAGTTCATCGACGCCCCGGTCGACGGCATCGTGTTCACCAAGAACTCCACCGAGGCGATGAACCTCGCCGCGTGGTCGTGGGTCCGGACGCAGCTGGGGCCGGACGACGCCATGCTGACCACGCGCATGGAGCACCACGCCAACTTCGTGCCGTACCTGCATGCGCAGCAGGACATCGGCTTCGACCTGCGCACGATCCCGATCCTGCCCGACGGTCAACTGGACCTGGACGCGGCCCGTCGGCTGCTGGCCGACGGCAAGGTGAAGTACCTGGCCGTCATCCACGTGTCCAACGTGCTGGGCACGATCAACGACGTCGAGGCCCTGACGGAGATGGCCCGTGCGGCCAACCCGGACTGCACGGTGCTGCTGGACGGGTCCCAGGCCGTGCCGCAGATGCCCGTCAGCGTGCGCGACCTCGACGCCGACTTCTACGCATTCACCGGACACAAGGTGTGCGGGCCGACCGGCATCGGGGTCCTGGCCGCCAAGCCCGACTTGCTGGACCGGATGCCGCCGTTCCTGTCCGGCGGCGACATGATCCTCGACGTCACCCTCGACGGCTTCACGACCAACACCGTGCCGCACAAGTTCGAGGCCGGGACGCCCATGATTGCCGAGGCCGGGGGACTGGGCACGGCGCTGGACTACCTCTCCGGGCTCGGGATGGACCGGGTCCGGGCCCACGAGCGGGACCTGGTCGGGGCGCTGATCGAGGCCCTGCAGTCGGTTGACGGCGTGACGATCCACGGACCCCTGGACCCCGACGTCCGCGGTGGGGCCGTGTCGTTCGACCTCGCCGGGGTCCATCCCCACGACGTCGGCGCCATGCTGGACAGCTTCGGGGTCTGCATCCGGGTCGGGCACCACTGCGCCAAGCCGCTGATGCGGGAACTGGGCGTCAACGCCACGGCCCGCGCCAGCCTCGGCCTCTACAACGACCTCGACGACCTCGAACCGCTGGTCGCCGGCCTGCGCGAGGCGGCCCGCTTCTTCGCGCGCTGAGCACCGTCGGGCTCACGGCAGGAGTTGGTCAGGGGGTCTCGGCGGCGCGACGGGCCAGGACGTCCAGGACGTGGTGGAGCCACGGCGTCACCGACTCGGGATCGGCCGCCCCGCGTTCGCGCGCGGCCATCGGCGTGACCCACTCGACGTCGTCGACCTCGTCGGGGTTGGGCACGACCGTGGAGGGGTCGACGCCTCGCACCTCCACGACCTGGTCGTACTCCTGCTCGACCAGTCCCGTGTCCGGGTCCTCGGCCCGGTACCAGAACGATCCGGCCAGCTGCAGGTCGAGGTCGTCGATGTCGATGCCCAGCTCCTGCGGGACCCGCCGACGCACCGCGTCGGCCAGCGATTCCCCGGGCTGCGGGTGGCTGCAGCACGAGTTGGTCCATCGACCGGGGAAGTGGTACTTGCCGGCGGCCCGGCGTTGCAGCAGCACCCGACCGTCGTCGTCGACCAGCATCGCCGAGAACGCGGCGTGCCAGTGCCCCGGGGACTGGTGTGCCGCGGCCTTCCCGAGCGTGCCCACCGGTTCACCCATCGGGTCCAGCAGCACGACCACGTCGGTCGACTCGTCGTGCGCGGGGTCGGCAGGCGGGTCGGGTGGCTCGGGGCTGGTCACGGCAGGCCTTCGTGGCGGTGCCCAGACGGTAGTGGCCGGTCCGCCGACCGTCGCCGTCCAACGAGCGCAGCGGGCCGGGGGCGGCAGGTGTCGCAGGCCTCCGCTCCGACGTGGCGGCGGTGTCGTGGCCGGCACTGGTCGTTCGAGGACCGCCCGGTTTGACTTCAAGTCCGCTTGAGGTCCTACCGTTCGGGATCGATGGACACCACCACCGCGACCTCGACGAGCGCCCGACTGCGCCACCATCCGCTCCTGCGGTTGGTCGGTCGGCTGCGCCCGATCGCGTGGCAGGCGGCCGGTGCCTACGGCGCGATGTTGGTCGCCAGCGGGATCGCCCTGGTGGTGCCGCTGGCGCTGCGGGACGTCGTGGACACCGCGATCGGCGAACGAGCGGGCGCGCTGGGGTTCCTGCCGGACGGCCTGGAGCAGCGCGACCGGTTGCTGCTGGGCGCGGCGACGATCGTGGGCCTGGCGGTCGTGCGTGGTCTCGTGTCATTCTGGCAACGCTACGGGACCGCCTGGGTCGGGCGCACCGTGGCCACCGATCTGCGCGGGGAACTGCTCGCACACCTGCTCGACGCCGAGATGGGCTTCCACGATCGGGCCAGTGTCGGCCAGTTGATGACCCGGGTGACCGACGACACCGAGCAGGTCCGCGCCTTCGCCGCGACCGGCGTCGCCGAGTTGGCCAACATCGCCGCCCTGCTGGTCGGGACCTCCGTGCTGTTGTGGCAGGTGGATGCGACGATGGCCCCGATCGCGCTGGCCGCCATACCGATCGTGGCCACGATGGCGGTGTGGGCGGCGCGCATGCTCACCCCCCGTTTCCGCGCACTGCAGCAGGCCCGGGGCGGCCTGTCCGCGCGGCTGCAGGAATCCCTGGCGCAGGTCCGGATCGTGCAGGCGTTCCGCGCCGAGGCCCGAACGTCGGCGACCTACGACGACAACAACGAGATCGTGTTCGAGCGACGACTGGGCCTGGCACGGGTGTTCACGACGGTGTTCCCGGCCATGAGTGCCGTCCTTGGCCTGAGCACCGCGCTGGTCCTGCTCGTGGGTGGGTGGCGCGTCGCCAGCGGTGCCAGCACGGTCGGCACCATCGCCGCCTTCTTCTCCTACATCGTCTTGCTGGGCCAACCCGTCCGTCGGCTGGGGTTCCTGCTCAACCTCGCGTCACGCGCCAGCGCATCGGCCAGTCGAGTGTTCGACCTGCTCGACCGTCCCGGCGCGATGACGCCGGGGACCACGACCACGCCGGACGCCGGCTTCCGGGGCGAGATCCGGTGGGAGGGCGTCGCCTTCGGCTTCGGGGTTACCCCGGTGCTGCGCGACGTCGACCTGGTGGTCCGGTCCGGTGAGCACGTGGCCGTGGTCGGCCGTTCGGGCAGCGGCAAGACCGCCCTCGTGTCGCTGTTGACGCGTCTGTACGACCCGGACGCCGGACGGGTCACGATCGACGGTTGCGACGTCGCGGACCTCGATCGGACGGCCCTGCGGCAGGCCGTGGCCAGCGTCGAGCAGGACGTGTTCCTGTTCTCGGCCTCCCTCCGCGACAACGTGGCCTTCTCCCGCCCCGACGCGACCGATGACGACGTGGTGGCGGCCGGGCGACTGGCTGGGGTGGAAACCTTCGTCGACCAACTCCCCGACGGGTGGGACACCGTGATCGGCGACCGGGGGGTGACGCTGTCCGGCGGCCAGCGGCAACGGGTCGCGCTGGCGCGGGCGCTGCTGGTGGACGCGCCCGTGCTGGTGCTCGACGACGCGGTGTCGGCGGTGGACGCGCGCACCGAGGCGGGCATCCGCCGGGCCCTGTCGGCCGGCGGCGACGGACCGACCACCATCACGGTGTCCCAGCGGTTGTCGACCATCCGGGCCGCGGACCGGATCGTGGTGCTGGACGACGGCCGGATCGTCGAGCGTGGCACGCACGAGGAACTGGTCGACGCCGAGGGGCCGTACGCCGCGCTGTTCCACGAGGCACTCGCGCTGGCCCCACAGGCGGGCGAGCACGATGCCGGCGACGACCGTGCGGGCGGACGCGACACGAGCGGGAATGCCCCGGCCCAGCCCGGACCCGACGGTCGGGGCGCCGGGGGCGACAGGGTCGACGGGCCGCGGGCCGTCGCCTCGACCGGTCCCGAGGGGGACCCCCACGACCCGCGCCTCGACGCTCCGGAACTGTCCGGGCTCGGCCCCATTCGCCGGGTGGTCGGGTTGCTGGGACCGCACCGCGGGGCCCTGGTCCGGGCCGGGATGCTGATGCTGTTCGTGACCGGGGCGGGCCTGGTCCGCCCGCAACTGGTCGAAATCGCCATCGACCGCGGCATGCGTGGCGGGGAGGCCACCGCGCTGCGCTGGGCGGTCGCCGGATTCGCCGTGCTGGTGCTGGTCGAGAACGTGGCGGGCGCCGTCCAGCGCTACACCCTGATCCGTACCGGCGTGCGCGTCATCACCGACCTCCGGGACCGGCTGTTCGCGCACCTGTTGAAGCTCGGCCACTCCTTCCACGACCGCAACCGCCCGGGTGACCTGATGGCCCGGATGACCAGCGACGCCGAGACCCTCAGCGACTTCATCACGTGGTCGGTCATCACCACGCTGCAGTCGGTGCTGACGCTGGTCGGGATCGTCGTGATCCTGCTGCGCAAGGACGTCACGCTGACCGTCGCGGCCTTCACCGTCGTCCCCCTGATGGCCGTCGCGACCTGGAGGTGGACCCGCGCGACCCGGGCCCGCTACGAGCAGGTTCGGGAAGCCATCGGCGAGGTCTCGGCACGGGCCGAGGAGTCCTTCGGCGGCATCCGCGTGGTCAAGGGGCTGCGCCAGGAAGCGGCCCAGCAGGCCCGCTTCGACGACGCCAACGCCAACCAGCGCACCCAGGACCTCGGTACCGACCGGGTCTCGTCGGCCTTCTACCCGGTGATCGACGTGCTCAGCGACCTGGCCGTCGCGGTCGTGCTGGCCATCGGGGGACTGCAGGTGCTGGCCGGCGACCTCGACCCCGGGGCGCTCGTGGCGATCATCCTCTACGTCCAGCAGTTCTTCGACCCCGTCCGGGAACTGACCACCCGCCTCGACAGCGTCCAGGACGCCACGGCAGCCGGACGGCGCATCCTGGAGGTGCTCGACACGCCGGCCGAGATCGACGATGCCCCGGACGCGGTCGAGTTGCCACCCGTGCGCGGCCACGTACGGTTGGACGATGTCCGGTTCCGCTACGACACGGGGCCCGAGGTCCTGCACGGCATCGACCTGGACGTCCCGGCCGGGACGAGCCTGGCCCTGGTGGGTGAGACCGGTGCGGGCAAGACCTCGATCGCCCGCCTGCTCGGGCGCTTCTACGACGTCGACGGCGGCCGGGTGACAATCGACGGCCACGACGTGCGCGCGGTCACCCTCGACAGCCTCCGGCGTCAGCTCGCCTGGGTGCCCCAGGACGTCGGCCTGTTCCGGGGCACCGTGCGCGACAACCTGCGCTGGGGCCGGCCCGACGCGGGTGACGACGAGGTGGAGGCTGCCGCCCGGGCCGTGGGCTCGCACGAGCGCTTCGCGTCGTTGCCCGACGGCTACGACACGTCGCTGGACGAGGGTGGCGGTGGCCTGTCCGCGGGCGAGCGCCAGTTGGTTGCGTTCACCCGTGCCGTGCTGATGGACCCGGCCGTGGTGATCCTCGACGAGGCCACCGCCAACGTCGACGTCGCGACCGAGGCGCGCATGCAGCGGGGCCTGCAGCGGCTGCTGGCCGGACGGACCGCGGTCATCATCGCCCACCGGTTGTCCACGATCGCCGGCGCCGACCAGATCGCCGTCATCGATGGCGGCGAGGTCGTGGAACGCGGGTCCCACCACGAGCTGCTGGCGGCCGGCGGCGCCTATGCCCGGCTGTACACCGAACAGTTGGCGGCGGACGGTGTCCCGGCCGTGCAGGTCGCCTGACCCGTCGGCCCGCGGGTCAGACCGTGGCGTAGTCGTCGGCCGCGTGCGGGGCCAGGGCCGCGAGGTGGTTGGCCCGCGCGGTCGGGGACAGCGGTGCATCGGGCCCGTCCTCCGGTCGGAAGTGGCCGAACCGGTCGGTGCCACGGGCCAGGCGGGCGGTGATCGGGGTCCCGGCACGCTGGCGCACCCGGGTCGCGGCGTACCGGATGGCGACGCCCACGCGCGGCGCGCCGGTGGTGTTCGGGCCCGAGGAATGCGGGCACAGCGCGTGGTGGAAGGCCACCTGGCCGGGCGCCAGCGCGACCGTTGCGACGGTCGCCTCGTCCACCTCGACGGCCAGTTCCTGGCCCTTGGAGAGCATGTTGAGGTCGTCGGGGCGCTCGACGTGCTCGATCCGGTCACGGTGGCGGCCGGGTGCGTAGTGCATGCAGCCGTTGGCGGCCGTCGCGGGCGTCAGCGCGACCCAGGCGGTCAGGACGTCCCACGGCGCCAGGTCCCAGAAGTTGACGTCCTGGTGCCAGGTGATCCTGCGCGGGGAGTGGGCCGGCTTCACGAAGACGTCGGCGGACAGGGCCAGCAGGTCCTCGCCGAGGATCGGCGCGACCAGGTCGGTCAGCCGTCGGTCCCGCAGCATCGCGTCCAACGACGGCAGCAGCAGGTAGGTCTTCTGGTTCCACGGTGCGTCGAGGTCCGCCGATGGTCGCGCCGCCAACGCCAGCACGTCGGCGGCCAGGTCGGCGGCCTCGTCGGCGCTGAAGGCGTCCAGCGGGAACACGAACCCGTCCCGGTCGAAGCGCGCCGCGGGACTTCTGGGTCCGGTCATGTGCGCTCCTGTTCGTGCCGCTCCGGATGACCCGTGGAGTCTCGCACGCCCGGGCCAGTGCAGTCAAGCGGGCGCCCCCCCGGGCCCGGACCGGTGTGTGCGTGTGTCGTTGCGTCGGTGGAACCAGTGACGCACGCGGGGCGTGCCGGAGCGTGAGTGTGCGTCTGTGGTTTCGTCGGTGGAACCAGCGACGCACAGGGGGTGTGCCGGAGGGTCGATCGGGCCGAACGATACGATCGGGAACGTCCCGGTGCGCCGGGACGTTGAGTCGATCCCACGTTTCCACCACGACCGCGAAGGCACCTGTGAGCCTCGAGGACATGTACCAGGACATCATCCTGGACCACTACCGCAAGCCACACAACCGCGCGCCCGAACTCGAACGCGAGGATGCCCACGTCCACCACTCCAACCCGCTGTGCGGGGACGAGATGGACCTGCGCATCCGGGTTGACGGTGACCGGCTGGACGCGGTCGTGTTCGACGGCGACGGCTGCTCGATCTCCCAGGCATCCGCCTCCGCCATGACCCAAGCCGTCGCCGGGCGCGACCTCGACGACGTGCTCGACCTGTCCGAGCAGTTCCGCCTGATGATGCACGGCGAGGAACCGCCGCGGATCGACGACCTCGAGGACGGCATCGCCTTCCAGGGCGTGGCCAAGTTCCCGGTACGCGTGAAGTGCGCGTTGCTGGGCTGGATGGCGGTCAAGGACGCCATCGAGACCTACCGCAGCGGTGACGCGGCCCACGCCGTCACCCACGAATGAGCCACACCTGCGGAAGGTTGCGGCGCGTCCGCGCGTTGGCCCTGCCGACGTGTGACCGCCCGTCACCGCACCACCAGACCGATCCGACCACACCACGACCCACGAGGACCGGCCCATGAGCAGCATCACGAGTTCCGAGACCGACACCGCCACCGCCACCGACGACCCGGCGACCGCCGCCGAAGGTGCCACCGTCGACGCGCTCGAAGCCCAGCGGCGCGTCAACGTCGACGCCAACGATGGTGAGGACACCGATGGCCCGTTCTCGGGCCTGAAGCTGGACAGCGACGGCATGCCGTACGAGGCCGACCTCCTCAACGGCCTCCGCGCCGTCATCGACCCCGAGATCGGCTACAACATCGTCGACCTCGGCCTGGTCTACGAGGTCACCAAGCCCGAGGACTCCGAGGGCCACGTCCACGTCCTGATGACCCTGACCAGCATGGGGTGTCCCCTGACCGAGGTCATCCACCAGCAGTGCAGTGTCATCCTGGGCGCCATGCCCGGTGTCGAGTCCGTCGACGTCGAGTTCACCTTCTCGCCGCCCTGGGCCACCGACATGATCGCCGACTACGTCGCCGAGGAACTGCGCGCCATGGGGATGAACGTCTGACGACCCGCTCGGGTCCTTCGTCGGTCGTCGCTCGACGACCCGCGTCGCGACGGCCGGCCCTTGGTGCTCGGCGCTGGGGCGCCTGCGCTCCGCGTGAGGCCGGCCTTTCGCGACACGTGCCGCCGCCCTCCTCCGGAGCAGGACGTCGCCGGGGACAGACTGGGTGTTCGGGGTCCTCGTCGATGGCGGTGGTGTCGGCATGCGCGATGTGGTGTCCCGGGGGCGTAGACTCGGTGGCTCGCCTGTCTTCTTCCTCGTGAGCCTGTCGTGAGTCAAGCCGGTCCGTCCACCCGATCCGTCCATGCCACCGAGGCGGTGGACGAGGCGACGAGGTCGGTCGTACCCCCGATCGCGGCGAACTCGGCGTTCGCGTACCCCGACGTGGCGTCGTGGCGCGCGGTGGCCCTGGGCGAGGCCGACGGCCACATCTACGCCCGCAACTCCAACCCGACGACCGATCGCTTCGAGGCCAAGGTCGCCGCACTGGAGGGGGCCCAGGCCGGTACCAGCTTCGGGACCGGCATGGCGGCGATCTTCACCACGCTCCACGCACTGCTGCGACCCGGCAGCCGAGTGGTCACGGTCAAGGACACCTACGGCGGCACGTACCTGCTGTTCACCGAGGTGTTCCCGGCCTGGGGCGTGCAGTGCGACGTGCTGGACACCGACGACCACGCCGCGATCGAGGCCGAGATCCGTCGGGGCTGCGACCTCGTCTACCTCGAGACCCCGACCAACCCGACCTGCAAGGTGCTGGACCTGGCCCGGTTGTCGGCGGCTGCCGCCGACGTGGGCGCCACGGTCGTGGTCGACAACACCTTCGCCACGCCGATCAACACTCGCCCGCTCGAACACGGCGCCGACCTGGTGCTGCACTCGGCATCGAAGTTCCTGGGCGGACACGGGGACGTGTTGGGCGGCATCGTGTGCGGCGGCAAGGACCTCGTGCGCCGCGTCTACGGTGCCCGCGAGATCATCGGGACCGGCATGGACCCGCAGGTCGCCGCCCTGATGCTGCGCAGCCTCAAGACCCTCGGCCTGCGAGTGCAGCGCCAGAACGCGACCGCGTTGGCCGTGGCCGAGCACCTCGAGACCCACCCCCGCGTGACCCGGGTCAACTACCCGGGCCTGGCCAGCCACCCCCACCACGACATCGCGGCCGGCCAGATGGACGGCTTCGGCGGGATGTTGAGCTTCGCGCTCGAAGGTGGGTTCGCGGCGGTCGAGGAGGTGCTCCCGCGGCTGGAGTACGCGTACCTCGCGGCCAACCTGGGCCAGGTGGAGACCATCGTGGGCCCGCCCGCGACCACCAGCCACGTCGAACTGACCGACGCCGAACGGGCCGAAGCCGGGATCCCGGAAGGCCTGGTCCGCTACTCGGTCGGCATCGAGGACGTCGCCGACCTGATCGCCGACCTGGACGCCGCCCTGGACACCTGACGACGGTGACGTCCAGCAGCCAGAACGGCGTCCTCCGTGGCGTGGTGATGGTGGCAAGGCGGATCAACGCACGGCCCGCCGCGAGTGCGGGTGTCGGCCCACGGCCGCCCGACCGGACCGGCCACCTATGCTCGCCACCCCCCCACAGGATGGAAACTTCATGCGCAGGAAGTTGCTCGGCGTCATTGCCCTGGCTGCCCTGGCCCTCACGGCATTCCCCGCGGTGGGGGCGGAACCGCCCGCCACCCCGCGCGCCCAGCAGTCAGCCGGCGACGCCACGGCGACGACGGTCGCCCAGTCCGGCAGCGTCCCGCTGGCGGTCAGCACGGTCATGTCGGGCCTCGACATCCCGTGGGACGTGGCCGTCATCCCCGGGGGTGGGTTGCTGGTCACGGAGCGGTCTCGCCGTCGGGTCCTGTTGCGCCTGCGCAGCGGCACCCGCGTGCTCCGGGACGACATCGGCAACTCGTGGGCGTCCGGCGAGAGCGGCCTGATGTCGATCGAGGTCGACCCAGCCATCCGACGCAACCGGCGTTTCTACACGTGCCAGGCGGGTTTCCGGGTGAACGGCAACCGGGACGTGCGCGTGGTCGCCTGGCGGCTCAACGAGGCCCACACCAGTGCGCGGGCCGTGGATGCCCTGGTGACCAACATCCCGGCGTCGTCCGGTCGCCACGGCGGCTGCCGACTCGAGTTCGGACAGGAGGGCGCCCTGTACGTCGGCACCGGTGACGCCGCCCTGACCGACAACCCGCAGAACCTCGACCGGCTGGGTGGCAAGGTGCTGCGGATCCGTTCCACCAATGGCCACCCGTGGCCGGACAACCCCTACGTCGGGTCGTCCAACGCCAACCGCCGACGCGTGTTCACCCACGGCCACCGCAACGTGCAGGGCCTGGCCGCGCGCAGCGACGGGACGATGTGGTCGGTGGAGCACGGCACCTACCGCGACGACGAGATCAATGTGCTCGGCGCGGGCTACGACTACGGCTGGCAGCCCGGGCCCGGCTACGACGAGTCGCGCCCGATGACCGACCCGACCCTGCGTGGGCCCCAGCGCGCCGCGCGGTGGAGCTCGGGCCAGCCCACGGTCGCCCCCTCCGGGGCGGTCTGGCTCGATGATCCGCGTTGGGGACCGTGGGAGGGTCGGCTCGCGGTGGCTGCGCTCAAGGACTCGTCCCTGCGGATCTTCGACTTCGACGACGACGGCCGCCTGCAGGGGATTGAGGTGCCTCCCGAACTCGACGGCGACTTCGGGCGGTTGCGCTCGGTCGAACTGGCACCGAACGGCGCCCTGTACGTGACCACATCCAACGGGGGAGGCAACGACCGGGTCCTGCAGGTCGTGCCACGCTGACCACCTGCGGCGACCGGATCGAGTCGTCACCGCGACGGTGCGATCGGACGGCGCCGCCAGCCCGACGGGCGGAGGGATCGACATGACGACGCAACTGGTCGACGCGTTCTACACCGCGTTCGCGGCGCGGGACGCCGAGGCGATGGTGGCCTGCTACGACGACGACATCGTGTTCGAGGACCCGGCGTTCGGAGAATTGTCGGGCCGGGACGCGAAGGACATGTGGCGGATGCTGTGCGAGCAGGGGACCGACCTGATCGTCGAGCACGAGGTGCTGTCGGCGACCGCGACGTCCGCCCGGGTCCGGTGGGTGGCGCGCTACACGTTCACCGGGACGGGCCGTCCGGTCACCAACGACGTGACCGCGACGATGCAACTCCGCGACGGGCGCATCGTCGACCACCGCGACACCTTCGACGTCTGGCGCTGGTCCCGCCAGGCGATCGGCCTGCCCGGCCTGCTGCTGGGGTGGGCGCCGCCGTTCCGGAACCGCGTCCAACGCACCGCCCGTGGCATGCTCCGTGCGTGGCAGGCGCGCCGAACGGACTGACCGCGGACCGCGGCGCGTGATTGCCCCGCGACCCGGCCAGGGTGGCGTCACTCGTCGTTCGGACGCTCGTCGTGCGGGTCGACGCGGTCCTGGTGATGTAGCCGTTGGACTCGGGAACCGGGTTGAGGTTGGCGTCCGCCTCCCCGTCGTCGCCGGGCGTGGTCGATCCGCACGGACGGTCGGTCCGTCGTCGACCGGGCCGCGGCCGGCGAGGCGCCTCGCGTTAGGGTGGGCCACCGCGAGGACAGGAGCCCCCGATCGCGGCAGACCGACTGGTGGAACCCGGAGAGACGGCGCCGGACTTCGTGCTCCCGCGCGGGCCGGACGGTCGACTGGTCCGGTTCGTCAGCCGGGTCGGCGGTCGTCCCGCCGTCGTGGTCCTGGCCGGCGGCGATGCCGCGACGGCCACGGTCGTTGCGGCCCGCCTGGCCGTGGACGTGCCGGACGCGGACGTGCACGTGGTGGTCGCGGACCCGGCCCACGTCGGAGCCGACACCTGGCTCGACCAGACCGGTCAGGCCCAGGCCGCCTGGGGCGTGGACGCGTCGATGGGCCCGATCGTGGTCGTGCTGGACCGCGGCGTGCGCGTGCTCGCGGTCGGTCCGGCTCGCGACGTCGACCGGGCGGTGGCGACGGTGGCGACGGTCGTCGGTCAGGTCGTCGACGGCGCGCCCCGAGGCCATGCCCCGGTGTTGGTCCTGCCCGAGGCGATCCGCCCCGACATGGTCGACCGGGTACGGCGGGCGTGGTCGGATGCCGACCCGGTCGCGACGGGAGTCGAGACCACGGCGGACGGACGGCGGACGGAGGCGCTGGACGACCTCCGCAAGCGGCGGCGTGACCACGTCGTGACCGATCCGGTCCTGCTCCGGGACCTGACCCAGCACGTCGGCCGGCGGGTGGTCCCGCAGGTCGCCAAGGCGTTCGCGTTCACCGCGACCGGGTTCGAGGGCTTCAAGGTCGGGGCCTACGATGTCGATGACGCCGGGTTCTTCGAGGCGCATCGGGACAACCTCAGCCCGGCCACCGAGCATCGTCGCTTTGCCCTGAGCCTGGTGCTCGACGACGACTACGAGGGTGGTGAGGTGGTCTTCCCGGAGTACGGCGGCGACGCCTACCGGTTGGCCGCCCGCGAAGCGCTGGTGTTCTCGGGTTCGCTGCTGCACGCGGTGCGACCGGTGACCGCCGGCCGCCGACTGGTGCTGTTGTCGTTCCTGTTCGGTCGACAACGCCCGGCCACGGGTGCGGGCGACGGCCACGCCGGCCACGACCACTGAGACCCAGATATCGCAACGAGGTGGTCGGGGTTGGCCTGATGGCGTTGTGGGATGTTCGGGTGGCCGGTGAGGTGGCCGTGGGGTGGTGTTGGACCGGTCGGTTGGGGTCGTGGCGGCCGTGCTGGCGGTCAGTGGCGGGT